>CAYZWG010000457.1:1335-4508 GCA_964481605.1 uncultured Planctomycetaceae bacterium | reverse complement strand
AGCAGAGATTTTCGTCACCCCAGCCTCGCCCTCCCAACACGCCCCCGCTGCCGCGACCCACCTCGATCCGGCCCGCCTTCTATCGGCCTTGGAAGCAGACCACCTCGTCGCCGGCGAGGCTGACGAAGATTCGGCCCTGGGCGTCGACGGCCGTGCCCCCCTTGACCACCGGAGCGGACAGCTTCTCCACCCAGATCGGCTTGCCGTCGTCCAGGTTCACGGCGGCCAGGAAGGACGTCTTTCCGCCGGCGGAACCCCGCTCGCCGGCGGCCAAGAGCGCGGCCGGGCCGACGACGAAGCCGTGGAAACGCTGGTCCGGCGGAAGCTGCCAAAGGGCCTTCCGCCTGGGCCCGCCGCGACGGCGCTGAATGCCCCAGCGGCTGGCCGGCTTGAAGGGCTTGGGCGTCCCCGCCGGCAGCGGTTCCATCAGTGCCAAGGGGCTCTGCCAACTCCCTTCATAGGTGACGTCGTAGACCAGTTCGCGGCCGTCGTCGAAGGTGTAATCCAGCGAGAGGTATTGACCCCAGTGGGGATAGTAGGCGTAGAAGGCCGTGTGGAACGCCGAACTGGGCTGATCGTTGGGCCGGTTGAGGCATTTGCCGGTGGCCAGATCGTACTGGGCCGTTTCGTAGGCCCCGCCGCCGAGGAATTGCAACTGGCCGCCGCGAATCGCCAGCGGGCCCTGCAGGCTGATGCCGCTCTGGACCGCCGTGGAGATCGTGCCGGAGGTGTCGTTGTACCACCGCGGCTTGCCGCTGGCCGCGTCCAGGGCCACCACGTAAGTGCCGTCGTAGTGGGCAATGCCCGCCGCGGCGTAGACCACGCCCTTTTCGACCACCACGCCGCCGGCCACCGGCCAGGTGGAGATCAGCTTGTCGTAGACCGGAATCCATCGCTCGGCCGGCCCCACGCGAAACGACCAGAGGGGCCGCCCCGTGGCCGCCTCGAAGGCATGGACCCGCCCGTCCGCCGAGCCGACGAACAGCCGGCCTCCGTCCACCACGGGCGGATAGTAAACGGCCCCGGCCGTGTAGGCCTGCCAGAGGGGCTCGCCCGAGTCGGCACGCAAGGCGTGAACCGCTCCCGTCCGATCGCCCAAGAAGACCATCCCGCCGGCGGCCACCGGGGCGGTGGGAAAGCTGCCCTCCGGCAGGCGGAACCGCCACGCCTGGGCGACCGCCTTGGGCAGGGCGACTTGGGTGTGGGCATGGTGGGCGTTGTCGCCGCCGTAGGTGGGCCAGTCGCCGGCCGCGATCTCCAGCGGCTTCACGTCTTGCAGGTTTTCGGCGAACGTCTGCCGCTGTGAATCGTCCAGCCCGGGATGGAAATCGAAGTCTCCGGCCGGGCCCAGGGCGATGTGGCCGTAGAACGAGAGTTGGCAGCCGCACATCCAGGGCCCCCAGTAGAGATAGCCGCCCGAGATGATCACACCGTCCTGGCAGGGGGGTCGCATGGGCGCGATATGCCTGGGCGTGTTGGTGGCCGCGTCGATGCGGACGGTGCCGCCGGGCGTGCGGAAAAAGACGCTGTCCACGCTGCCGGTCGCCCGGGTGCAGGCGCGGCGTCGCGGCAGTCGGGCGAGCACCTTGCCGTCGTAGGAGAGCTTGCAGCCGGTCTGTTGCGGCCCGGCGGCGTAGAAGCCGTCGTCGCGGAGGACAAGCTGCAGGTTGCCCCCCTCGCGTTGCCAGAGCAGCCGGCCGTCCCGGGTGCTGGCCACCACCAGCCGGCTCCGCTGGGGGCCGGCAAACAGCAGGCGGTCGCCGTGGCACTTGATATAGGTCTGGGTGGCATAGCCGGTCACGTAGTGCTGTGCCCGGCCGTTGGGCCCGATCGCCTCCAGCAGATCGGCGTCCGAGTTCTTCCAGAGCACCTTGCCGCTGCGGGCATCGAGGCAGCCGAGCATTTTTTCGGGTGCATAGAAGTAGATGCGACCGCCGCCCATCGAGACGCCGCGACTGTCGAGATAGTCCTTTTCGCGATGCGTCCAGAGGACCTTCTTGGTGGCCGGATCGATCGCCAGGAAGGTGCGGCCGAAGCCGAAACTCGTTTTGGGGTCGGCGTAGTCGTGACCTTCCCACATTCCCCAGGGCCAGTGGCCCAGGGCCGGACTGTCGGAGCGTTGGGTGTGGATGGGCGTTTCCTGGCCGCCCACCAGGGCGTAGAGCACGCCGTCGACCAGGGCCATCCATTTCCATACGGGCCCATCGGCCTGGGGCGTGGAAATCACGATCTCGTCCCGGATTCGGCCGGTCCGCGCATCGATCAGCTTGCACGACTGGTGGTCGGCCAGGTAGAGCACCTCCGGCGTGGCGATCATCGTGTTGCGGTGGATCATGAACTTGCCGCTGAGCGGCCGTCGCCAGAGGATCGCCCCGTTGTAGGCGTTGACGCAGAGCAACGTGTTGAGCATCGCGTTCTGGTTGGCCCGATGCGCGATGTGGCCAAAGGCGCGAAAGACCCGCCCGCCGGACATCACGGTCACCTCCGGCATGGGCGAGAACTTGGGCTCGCCCAAAAATTGCGTCAGGTAGGGCGCCCGGGCGAGTTGATCGGTCGATTGGGGATTGTTGTCCGGCCCGTGGTAGGGATGGCTCCAGTCGTCGGTCCCTTCGGGCAGCGGCTTAACCAACCGGCGCTGGCCCAGCAGGGCCTTGCCCGCCGGGTGCAAGACGCGGAGAACCTCCTGGTCGTCGACTTGATCGAGCAGGCGGTCGGCAACCACCACCGCCCCGGCCAGGTTGTCGGCCAGGTGGACCCGCGAGAGGGGACCGGAATCGACGAAAACTCGGTGTCCCAGCAGGTTGGCCTTGGCGGCGGCCTGGCGGACGGCCGCGATCTCGGCCGCGTCGGGCGACTGGAAGTAGACCGTCAATTCCTTGGACCGGGCCAGGTCGTTCAGGTCGCCCGGGGTTGCCGATTTCGGTAGTCCCAAGACGGCACAAATACCGCCGTGGAGATCGACCGGCTCAAACGCCGCGGGGGCCGGCCCGCCGGGCTTGGCCGCTTCCGTGGCCGCTGGCAACACGGCCAGTCCCAAGCCCAGCAATAACGCGGCCGCCAGGCCGATCGGTCGACAAGCAGGATGAGTCCCCATGTTCGCGTCTCCCTGGAAAAGGACGGGGTTTTTCCCCAGCGCTGTTCGGCAAGGGTCTCCCGACCTCGCCACCACTGTT
>CAYZWG010000457.1:0-1235 GCA_964481605.1 uncultured Planctomycetaceae bacterium | reverse complement strand
TCATTGTCAAACCCGCAACCCGCCGGGGGCGCCACGCACCGCCTATATATAAGGCGAGCCGTGCCGAGTCAATGATCCCGAACCTACCCCATCGCCACTTGGGAGACCTTCCGGTCGGTGCTTTCGGCGGGGTCAGGAGACCCGCGCCGAACGCTAACGGGGTCAGGAGACCCGCGCCGGACGCTGGCGAGGTCGGGAGACCCGCGCCGAACGCCGTTCCCCCGCGCGGGGGTGCGGAGCAGCCGCCCTACGAAGCGGCTGCCGGGGCGAGCACCTCGGAGAGGACCTGGATGAGCTGGTCGTAGTGGGGTTTCGAGACCTGCGCCGTGGCCCCCACTTGCTTTCGCTTCTTGTCGTTGTCCTTCGACGCGATGGAGGAGAAGACAATCACCGGGACGCCGCCCAGCGTGGGGTGTTGGCGGATTTTTTTCGTCAGGCTCAACCCGTCCATCCGCGGCATTTCCACGTCGGTCACCACGCAGGCCACTTTCCCTGCCACGGCTTCCGGGTCGAGACCTTCGCCCGTGGCGGAGAGGTAGTCCCATGCCTCCTGGCCGTCGGGAAACCCCTTGAGGTTCGTGTAGCCCGCTTGAACCAGCGTGTCCCGAACCATTTCCGACACCAGGCGGGAGTCGTCGGCAAAGACGATGGGAAAATCGGACCGCCCCGCCGATTTGTCGTGGGCGGCGTTTTCGGGGGCCGTGTGGCGGCCGCCGATGCCGATCGTGGCCACGATCGACTCGAAGTCCAAGAGGGGAACGAGGCGGCCCTCTTGCCGCAAGATGCTGGTCACCGCCGCGGCCTCGTCTCCCACTTGCGGTGCCGGCAAAGTGTCCTGCCAGGAGACGCGGAAAATTCGCTCGATCCCCTGCACCCGAAAGGCGATCTGTTGATTGTTCAGCTCCAAGAGCATCAGGCTCTCGGTGTCGGTCGGCTGCTCTTGCGTGGCTCGGTCGCCGTGGAGGTATTTCGCCAGGTTGACCAGGGGAACGACGGCCTCGCGAATGTCGACCAGTCCGTCCACGGCCGGGTGGCTGCGGGGGATTTCCGTGACCTGCTCGATGGGGATCACCTCGCGGACCTTGGCCACGTTCACGCCGAACACGTGGTCCAGCACGCGAAACACCAGCACCTCGGCCTCGTTTGTACCGGCTTCGAGAAGAATTCCCGTATCGATTCCCGACACGGCGGTGGGCGTGCTCATTGGATCGCTCCGTTTTCCAAGAGTGTCTCGG
>CAYZWG010000456.1:0-4520 GCA_964481605.1 uncultured Planctomycetaceae bacterium | reverse complement strand
GGATTGCGGGTTTGGAAACTACCCGTGGCCGCGACCCCCAACCGTTCCCCGTGGCTTGGCGTCGGGGGGGCGTGTGCGTGGTAGTTCTCAAACCCGTCTCCCACCGGCACAGGGCCGGCGGGGAGGATCTCAAAGTGGCGATGTCCAACTCAGCGGGGCTGTCCGCGTAAGACAAGAAAGTATACCTGCCGCCCGGGCCGCCGGGAAGGCGGATCAAACGCCCCACGGTGTGGGGCTAGCGGATGAAATCGGTCTCCAGGTGGTAGAAGACGCCGCCGTACTTCTCCTTCGCGTCGTCGGTTTCGATCGTAAACTTGCCGCCCACGCCAATCAGGTGGGTCGTGTAGTTGGCCTCCAGCCCGTGAATCATTTCGACGTAGACCAGGTCGGTGGGCTTGGGCTGGGGCAGACAATAGGGGCAGACCCCGTTGTCGCGACTGAGCACGAACTGGTGGATCCCCGTCTGCTGGCGGCCGGGATACATGTAGCCGCGGATGAAGACCCGCTCGCCGTCCAGCTCGTGGGCGGTCTCCGGGATGAGAATCTCCGGGTCTTCGGAGTGGAGCGTTTCATAGGCGATGGGGATGTAGCCCGGCGGGGCCTGGGTGTAGTAGAGGTAGGTCGACCAGGCGTAGCTCCCACCCCCGAGCACCACGGCCAGACCGATTCCGATCGAGGAGAGCACCACGCTGACGCTGGCACCTTCGACCCGGGCGAACTGCCAGAGACCGACCGCCCCCAGCACAATTGCCCCCAGGGGTAGTGCAAGAAACCCCCAATGGAAGTAGGCCAGGATGGACAGCCCACCCAGCACGACGCTGCCCACCGAGCGAGGGTCGATCGCCCGGTACTGGACCGGTGCGTCGGGGGAATACTCGTCGTACTCGTGGTACGTTCCCAGCAGTTCTTCACGAAATTCGGAACCCATCAGCCGACCAACAAACGAGGAAACGGGGGGTTACTCCGCGAGCATTGCTCAGGGCGTGGAGGCGAGCGAATCGGCCACGTCGGTCCGATAGGCCACCACCGCCGGAAGGTAGCCCACCAGCGAGGCCATGATGATCAGGCCCGGAATGAGGATCAACTCGCTGGGGCGGAATTGAAACGCGCTGACCACCACGCCCGTGTGTTCCATGATGGTGGGGGCCAGAATGCCGGTCAAGGCGTGGCCCAGCAAGACCCCCAGCAGGCCGCCGCCCAGCGAGAGGAGGATCGATTCCATCAGGATCACGGCCATCACGGTGGAACGCCGCGCGCCCAGTGCCCTCATCACGGCGATCTCATGCCGCCGCTCGCTCATCGAGTTGTAGATGCTCACCATCATGCCGATTCCGGCCACCATCACCACCAGCACGGCCAGCACCAAGAGCACGAGTTGCACGTTGCCGACGATGCCTTCAAACAGGCGGGTGATTTCCTCGGCGGGGGCCACCGCCTGGGCATCGCTTTCCTTGTTGATCAGTTTGGGTAACGCCTGCGCGCGGGCGATGCGGCGGCGATCGGTGCAAACCAGGATCGCCGTCACACGCCGTGCTTCGTCGCCGACGTCGTCCAGGCCGTGTTCGTCCGGCTGGCTGCCGGCCGGGGGGGAATCGGCCTCTGTGCCGTGTTCGGGCTGCGACTGCTCCTCCCCCTCGTGGTGCTCATGGGCGTGGATCCGCCAGAACCCTTCGATGTTGATGAATAGTGCTCGATCGTTGGGGGTGCCGGTGGGGGCCAGTATCCCCACCACGGTGAAGGCATCGTGCTTTTCCCCTTGTTCGGCTTCAACGCCGTGCACGGGCCGGAAGGTGTCGCTCACCTTCAAGCCGGTCTTGCGGGCCACCGTGGCCCCCACGACCCCTTCGTAGAAGCCGCCGTAGCTGAAGTTCTCGCCCTTGGCGAAGCGGTATTTCTTTCCGTCACGATATTCCAGCTCGTCGAACATCGCCGGCGTGGTGCCCACCACGCGGTAGCCCTTGTAGTTGCCTCCCATGCACGTCGGCACGGCCAACTCGACCTCGGACGAGAAGCGTCCCTCGACCAGGTCGAGGTAGTAGTCGTAGGGGATCGTGCCGATCGGCTTGCCCAGGTGGTAGACCGTGTTGAGCACGAGTTCCAGGCGGCTTCCCTTGGCGCCCACGATCAGGTCATAGCCTTGGGCACTCCGCTTGAACGACTCGTCGATCACGCCGTGAATGACCATCACGGCCACCACCAAACCCACCCCCAGGGAGATCGATAGTGCCGTTAACCCGGAGGACAAGCGACGGTGTTGGACGCTTCGTAAGGCGATTTTCCAGAGAGTCATCAGACTGCCACAACGCGGTTGATTTCTTCCAGTTGTTCCACTCGCTCAAACTGCTCGGCCACTTCCGGACTGTGGGTCACCAGCACCAGGGCCACCTTCTCCTCGCCGCAGGTCTCCCGCAACAGGTCGATCACCTGCTGCTGGTTGCCCGTGTCGATGTTGGCGGTGGGCTCGTCGGCCAACAGCAACTTGGGCCGGTTGGCCAGGGCCCGGGCCACGGCTACCCGCTGTTGCTCGCCGACGGAGAGCATGGCCGGCTTGTGCGTCATGCGGTGGCCCAGGCCGACACGCTCCAAAAGGTGCCTGGCCCGGGGGCGGTCGGAGCGTCCGGACGCAAAAGTCATTCCCACCATCACGTTTTCCAGGGCCGAAAAGGCCCCCAGCAGGTTGAACGTCTGGAACACGTAGCCGATCTTTTCCGCGCGGAAGCGATCGCGCTCGGCCTCGCCCAACAGGGGTGTGTCCCAGCCGTCAATCAACACGCGGCCCGAGTCGGGCCGGCTGATCCCGGAGATCACGTGCAAGAGGGTCGTCTTGCCGCAGCCGCTGCGGCCGACCAGCACCAATTGCTCGCCGGCCTCTACCCGAAAACGCTCGATATCGAGCACTCGCAGTTCGGAGCCGTCCGGCTGGAAAAAAGATTTCTTGACGTCGCGCAGTTCTAGCATTGCAGGGTGGGTCGTTGCGGATCGCGGTGGGGGGGCGGGTTGGGCGGGCCCGGGCCTTCCCGCGGGTCCCGCGCACAACGCCTCCTCGGGCCTTCCATACGAACATACATTACGCAACCCGGCGGCCGAGAGTTCGCGGGCCGAAAAACCGCCCACGATTCTCACATTCGGCCCGGGTCTGATGTTCGGCGCGGGTCTCCCGACCACCAGCGTTCGGCGCGGGTCTCCCGACCCCGCCGAAAGGGCCGACCGAAGGTCTCCCAAGTGGCCAGAGCCGCGACGATTGCCAGACCATCCGTCCTCTTTCGGCGGGGTCGGGAGACCCGCGCCGAACGGCCGAACGCGCCGAGCCCCGGGCCGCCGGCTACCATCGCTGGGCGACTTCGGCCTTCATGAACGCCAGCGCGTCGGTGGCCAGTTGTTTTTCGCTCTGGTACATTCGCCGCCAGATCTTGGTCGCCGCCACCAGCTTTTCCAACGCCAGGCCGAAGGCCTCCACCACCAGGAAGCCGTCGTAGCCGATCTCCTTGAGGGTGTCGAAGTTGGCGTCCCAGCGGATGTTGCCCGCCCCCGGCGTGCTGCGGTCGTTTTCCGAAATGTGGACGTGGACCAGGCAATCCTTCAGCGCGCGGATGGCGTCGGGGACGCTCTTCTCTTCGATGTGGGCGTGGAACGTGTCGTACATCATGCCGCAGAAGGGGTGGTCCACCTCGCGGACGAAACGGGCGCCGTCGGCCGCCGTATTGAGGAAATAGCACTCGAACCGGTTGAGGTACTCGACACCCAGTTTGACG
Organism: uncultured Planctomycetaceae bacterium; assembly: GCA_964481605.1. Lineage (GTDB taxonomy): Bacteria > Planctomycetota > Planctomycetia > Pirellulales > Thermoguttaceae > CAYZWG01. The sequence continues at coordinate 768 of CAYZWG010000456.1, read as the reverse complement.
CCCACCGTTTCCGCGTGTTCGGCAACCTTTCGCATACTCTCCACGCCCCATTTCCATTCATCCTGGCTGGGGCCCTTGCCGCTGAACTCGCCCAGGGCGGAGTGGAACGGCCCGGCCATCACCTCGCAACCGGCGGCCGCGCAGCAGTCGAGGTTACGCTTGTTGGCCTCGATCCCCTTGCGGCGGATGGCCGCGTCGGGGCTGATCGGGTTGTCGGCGGCCGTGCGGACCGCGGTGCCGGTGCGAGAAAGGCCCAACTCGTCGAATCGCTTGCCCCACTTGGCATAGTTATCGAGGTGGTCCAGGTCGAAACAGGGGATTTCCACTGTGTCGTACCCGATCTCTTTCACCTCGTCCACCAGCGGCAGCATCTCGTCGGTCAGCGTGTCGGTCCACATCAACAGGTTGATTCCAAATTTCATCGCGTTTCTCCTTGGGCGAGTTTTCATTTCCTCACGGTGGATCTCTCCCTGCCCGCTTGCCCGCTATGGTTTGCGTGTCGCCTCGATCGCCTCGACCGGAATGCCGTCGAGCAATGCGTCCTTTCGCGGAGCCACCCGGCGGCGGGCTTCCGGCAGCACTTGGCGGAACCGCTGGGGCAGGGGGTCGAGCCCGACCCGCCGCATCACCTGGTTCAGCCGTGCGAACAGTTTGGCATCCTGGGCGTAATCCGACAAGATGCGGTGCTGGCGAAATGCCACGATCAGGGCCGCCAACCGATCGGTTCCGCGTGGTCCCATGCGGTTGACCGCCGCCTGGACCGCGGCC
>CAYZWG010000455.1:0-4528 GCA_964481605.1 uncultured Planctomycetaceae bacterium | reverse complement strand
ACGTTGATCGCCAAAAGATTGCGGACGTACACCGGCGGGTTCCTCAACCTGGGCCCTCTGCTCCCATGGGGATTCTACCGAAAACCACGACCGCCAGGCAAGCTTGTGGGCCGGCAGCGCGACCCGGCCTGGATCGGGCAAGATACCGCGGGCCGGCGGAATGGTCGTTCTGCCATGCCGGCAGCGCGACCCGGCCTACCACCTCCGGAAGTCCGTTCCCACACCCTTCGCCTCCGGGTGCGGGAACGCACTTTTTTTGCAGGGCGGCAGCTAACGATGGGGGAAATGGGTTGTCCAGAGCGGCTGCGGAGATGGCGGCCCGGCCCACGCGCCTTGCATTCTCCCCATGCCTCCACGGTTTGGAAAAACTCAAACGCCACGCTATCTGCGCTACTTCCTTCGTGTTCTTCGCGGGCTTCGTGGTGAACACTGCCCGCCCCTCAGCGCGGGTTCTGGAACCATTTCACCACGAAGCCCGCGAAGAGCACGAAGAGCCGATTCCACGATGCCGGGTCGCGACCCGGCCTACCGTCTACAAGCTCCGGAAGTCCGTTCCCACGCCGTTGGCCTCCCTACGGTGCGGGCGTCCGTTGACCATCAGGCGGGCGTTTGGTACGGTTAATAGTTTCCAAGTTCGGTCGACACAAAACCTGCAAGAGGGGAGAGAACATGGCGCATGAAGTGACCTTGGTTACCGGCGACGGAGTGGGGCCCGAATTGGCTCGCGCGGCCCGGCGATGCGTGGACGCCACCGGCGTGGACGTCCAGTGGGACGTGCAGGAGGCCGGTCTGGACGTGATGGAGCGGGTCGGTACGCCGCTTCCCGACGCGGTGATGGACAGCATCCGCCGCACCCGCTGCGCCTTGAAGGCCCCTATCACCACGCCCGTGGGCACCGGCTTCCGCAGCATCAACGTCCATCTCCGCCGAGAGTTGGACCTGTTCGCCTGCATCCGCCCCTGCAAATACTACCCCGGCGTCCGCACCTTCTTCAGCAGCGTGCCGGTCGACCTGGTGATCGTTCGCGAGAACACGGAAGACCTCTACGCCGGCGTTGAGTTCGAGCAGGGCAAGCCCGAAACCGTCGCGCTGGTCGAGTACATCAACCAAACGGTCGCCGACGGAAAGATCCGCACCGGCGCCGACGAGACGGGCATTTCCATCAAGCCGATCAGTATCAGCGGCACCGAGCGGATCGTCCGCCGCGCCTTCCAATACGCCTGTGAGAACGACCGCAAGAAAGTCACCACGGTCCACAAGGCCAACATCATGAAGTACACCGACGGCCTCTATCTGGAGCATTCCCGCCGCATCGCCAAGGAGTTTCCGGAAATCGAGTTCGAGGACCGGATCATCGACAACATGTGCATGCAGTTGGCCCAGAAGCCCGAGTTGTACGACGTGATCGTGCTGCCCAACCTCTACGGCGATATCCTCTCCGACCTGGCGGCCGGGCTGGTGGGCGGGCTGGGAATGGCCCCGGGCATCAACGCCGGCGACAACTGCGCCGTGTTCGAGGCCACCCACGGCTCGGCGCCGAAATACAAAGGACAAAACAAGGTCAACCCCACCGCGTTGATCCTCTCCGCCATGCTCATGCTCCGTCACCTCAAGGAAAACCAGGCGGCCGACCGCCTGGAGGCCGCCGTGGCCGCGGTGATCGCCGAGGGCAAGGATGTGACCTACGACATGAAGCCCCACCGCGACGACCCCTCCGCGGTGGGCACCCAGGAGATGGCCGAAGCGATCTGCCGGAAAATGGAGTAGGCTGTGGGAAAACCCTGCCTGGTTGGACAACGCCACTAGAGCGGATGTCGAAGAACGTAAAGCGTTGGAATTTCAGGTGTTACACCCCACCGGCCCTGTGCCGGTGGATCAGGGGTTTGAAAACTACCAGCCGCTGCCACCCCAAACGGTTCCCCCTGGCCTCGCGTAGGGGGCGCGGGTGGGGGTGTGATAGTTCCCAAACCCATTCCCACCGGCACGGGGCCGGCGGGGAAAAGCCCAAAGTGGCGCTGTCCAACGAATTTCTGTTGCGGCAACACGGGAGGGTGAGGCTAGGGTGAGGCTGCCGGTTCCGTTCGCCCTGCTGGGGTCTGGTGATCCTACGTGGATCGGGGAGACGCGTAATGGCAACAATGCTCCGCTCGGCCATCCTGGCGGTCGTGGGCAGCGCACTGTTGGCGCCGGCCGCGCCGGCCGCTCGCCCCAATATCGTCCTCATCGTGGCCGACGACCTGGGCTTCTCCGACCTGGGCTGCTACGGCGGCGAAGTGATCCTCACGCCCCATCTCGACGCCCTGGCCAAAGAGGGACTCCGCTTCACCCAGTTCTACAGCGCCGGGCGCGGCTGCCCCACCCGCGCCTCCCTGTTGACCGGCCTCTACGCCCATCAGACCGGCGTGGGGCACATGATGATCGACTTCCACCTGCCGGGCTACCGCGGCAACCTCAATCGCCAGTGCGTCACCATCGCCGAAGTGCTGGGGGCGGCTGGATACCAGACGCTGATGGTGGGCAAGTGGCACCTCAGCCGCCACGTGGGCCCCAAGGGCCCCACGCTCAATTGGCCCCTGCAGCGGGGATTCGACCACTTCTACGGCACGATCCACGGCGCCGGCAGCTATTTCGACCCCGTGACCCTCACCCGGGAAAACGAGTTCATCGGCGCCACCGGCGACTTCTACTACACGGACGTGATTGCCCAGCAGGCCGGCGCCATGCTGGACGCCGCCGCCCGAAGCGAGGCGCCGCTGTTTCTCTATGTCGCCTTCACCGCCCCCCATTGGCCGCTCCAGGCCCGCAGCCGCGATGTCGACCGCTACCGGGGCAAGTTCTCCCGGGGCTGGGACGAGCTGCGTCTGAAACGCTATCAGAACCTCCTCGCCTGGGGCATCATCAAGCGATCCTCCCAGCTCACCCCCCGCGATCCCCGCGTGCTCGCCTGGCTCCATGCCCCCTATCGCCAGTGGCACCAGCGCCGCATGGAGGTCTACGCCGCCCAGGTCGACGCCATGGATCGGGCGGTGGGCCGCATCGTGGAAAAGCTCAAACAGGTGGACCGCTACGAAAACTCCCTCCTCCTCTTCCTCTCCGATAACGGCGCTGCGGCCGAGGAAATCCTCCCCGACTGGAAAGGACTCCACATCCCCCGCACCACCCGCGACAACCTGGCCGTCGTGGTGGGCAACGACCCCCAGCAAATGCCCGGCCCGGAAGAGACCTACCAGAGCTACGGCGTGCCCTGGGCCAACCTCAGCAACACGCCCTTTCGGCTCTACAAGGGCTCGACTCACGAAGGGGGCATCGCCGTGCCGCTGATCGTCCGCTGGCCCGCCGTGGTCCAATCGACCGGGGGACTCACCAGGGAAATCGCCCACGTGGTGGACGTGATGGCCACCTGCTGCGACGCCGCCGGAATCCAGTACCCCGAAATCCTCGCCGGCTATCGGCGCACCCCCACCGAAGGCCGCAGCCTGCTGCCGGTGTTCCAGGGCCAGTCGCGCCCTTTGCGCCCCTATTTTTTTGAACACGAGGGCAACCGGGCCGTACGCTACGGAAAGTGGAAGCTGGTCTCCGAGTTTCCCGGCAAATGGGAGCTTTACGACATGACGACCGATCGTACGGAACTGAACGACCTGGCCCCGCGGCAACCCGATATCGTCGAAAAAATGTCCCGTCTCTACGACCAGTGGGCCGCCCGCGTGGGCGTGGTACCCTGGCGGAGCGGCCGCTGAACCACCCACCACGCCAAGCACGACAGGACGGCGTCTTGTACAACCCCCTGTTCTTCGACCTGGACGGCACGCTCACCGACTCCAAGTCCGGAATCGTGGCCGCCGTGCAGTTCGCGCTGGCCAAACTCGGCCTGCCCGAATTCGACGAAGCGGAAATCGTCGGCTCCATCGGCGGCCCCCTGCGGCAGGTCGTGGCCGAGCACCATCGGCTCGACCAGCGCCGCACCGACATGCTGGTAGTCTACTTTCGCGACTACTACCGGCGGATCGGCATTTTCGAGAACGTCCTCTTCGCAGGCATGGAGGACCTGCTCGGCAAGCTTCATCGGGCGGGCCGCCGGATGGCGCTGGCCACGGCCAAGCCGACCGACTCGGCCCACCGCGTGCTCCAGCATTTTCGCCTCGACCGGCACTTCGACATCGTCTGCGGCAGCGATCCCGGCGCCGGCCTGACCGACAAGACGGAGATTCTCCGCCACGCGATCGACCAGCTCGGACTGGACGGCTCGACGGCGGCGGTGATGATCGGCGACCGCCGCCACGACGTGGAGGCGGCGCAGGCAGCAAGAATCGCTTCCATCGGCGTGGCCTGGGGCTACGCCTCGCCCGGCGAGTTGGCCCGGGCGGCCCCCTCCCGCCTGGTCGATTCACCGGCCACCCTGGAAGCCGTCCTGCTGGGCAACTGAGCCGCCCTGCAACCCCGGTCGCGCCCCTGGTTCCCAAGCTCCGCGACTCTCCTGGTTCCCAAGCTCCAGCTTGGGAACCCACCGCCCAACACGGCAGCGCAAGGC
>CAYZWG010000454.1:0-4535 GCA_964481605.1 uncultured Planctomycetaceae bacterium | reverse complement strand
AGGAGTGCTGGAGCTTGGGACCGAGAGGAGTGCTGGAGCTTGGGACCGAGCCGAGACACCACCATGTTCCGTATCAAGATCTGCGGCATCACCTCGCCCGAGGACGCCCGCCTGGTCGCCGGGGCGGGGGCCGACGCGGTGGGACTGAACTTCTTTGGCAAAAGCCCTCGCTTCGTCGAGGAGGACGCGGCCCGGCGGATCGTGGATGTCCTGCCCGACGGCGTCGTCAAGGTGGGCCTTTTCGTCAACAGCCCGGCGGAGACCATTTGCAGCCTGGTGGACCGGCTCGGGCTGGACTTGGTGCAGTTGCACGGCGACGAGCCGCCGGAGTTTCTGGCCCAACTGGGCGACCGCCCGGCGATCCGTGCGTTTCGCCTGGGGCCCGAAGGCTTGCGGCCGATCCTCGACTACCTGGCGACATGCCGTGTTAAACACGATTCCCCCGATATGGTGATGATTGACTCCTTTGTTCGGGGGGAATACGGCGGCACCGGGCAGACGGCCGACTGGACGGCGGTTCGCAACTACCCTCGCGACGAATCATACCCCCCATTGGTGCTTGCCGGCGGGTTGACGCCGGAGAACGTCACCGAGGCCATTGCCCGGGTGGGCCCGGCCGCGGTCGACACGGCCAGCGGGGTCGAAGCGGCCCCGGGCCGAAAGGACCCGGCCAGGGTTCGCCGGTTCGTCGAGGCCGCGCGGCGAGCGCTGGCTGCCATGGGTTGACGGCGGTCGACGTCCCCGACGGGCCGCTCCCCGCCTGCCAATGGACCCATCGCCCCCTTGCCAATCCCGCCTCTGGGGCCCTATCATTGCGAAAAGTCGCAACCGAGAATCTCTCGCTGTCTGGGAGAGCTGGTGGAGTGCGCGCTTCGCCCAACGGCGTTTCCGCGATGATCTTTCGTCGCCGCCCTGCCGTGGGTGGCCCTGAACCCCCTCGTCGGGGATGTTCGGGCCCCATTCTCGCGCGAACAACAGGAACCGAAGTTCAGGAAAAAACGGGAGGCCGTCGTGGCACACGTGGAGAGCAAGCTGCCGTATAAAGTCGCCGACATCAGCCTGGCCGAGTGGGGCCGGAAGGAAATCGACCTGGCCGAGAATGAAATGCCTGGGCTGATGGCCCTGAGAAAGAGATATGGTCGCAGCAAGCCCCTGGCCGGGGCCCACGTGACCGGCTGCCTGCACATGACGATCCAGACCGCGGTGTTGATCGAGACACTCACCGAGTTGGGTGCCACGGTGGCCTGGAGCAGTTGCAACAAGTTCTCCACCCAGGACCACGCCGCGGCAGCCATCGCGGCCACCGGCGTGCCGGTTTACGCCTGGAAGGGCGAAACCGACGAGGAGTACGACTGGTGCATCGAGCAGACGCTCACCTTCGACGACGGCAAGTCGCTGGAGTTGATCGTCGACGACGGCGGCGACCTCACGGCAATGGTCCACCAGGAACGTTTCCGGCACTTGCTGCCCGGCATCCGAGGGCTCTCCGAGGAGACCACCACCGGCGTGCATCGCCTCTACCAGATGCACCAGAGAGGCGAGTTGGCGATTCCCGCCATCAACGTCAACGACTCGGTGACCAAGAGCAAGTTCGACAATCTCTATGGCTGCCGCGAGTCGCTGGCCGACGGCATCAAGCGGGCGACCGACGTGATGGTCGCCGGCAAGGTGGTGGTCGTCTGCGGCTACGGCGACGTGGGCAAGGGCTGCGCCCATTCGATGCGATCCTACGGCGCGCGGGTGCTGATTACCGAGATCGACCCGATCTGTGCCCTGCAAGCGGCGATGGAGGGTTTTGAAGTGACCACCATGGAGGAGGCCGCCCCCCAGGGCAATATCTTCGTCACCGCCACGGGCTGTCGCGACATCGTGCGGGTCGAGCACATGGAGAAAATGCCGCCCGACGCCATCGTCTGCAACATCGGGCACTTCGACCTGGAGATCGACGTGGCGGGCCTGGAGGCCTATCCGGGCATCGAGAAGAAGAACGTCAAGCCGCTGGTCGATCTCTACACGTTTCCTCACGGCCGTTCGATTCTCTTGCTGGCGGAAGGCCGCCTGGTGAACCTGGGTTGCGCCACGGGTCATCCCTCCTTCGTGATGTCCAACTCGTTTACCAACCAGGTGCTGGCGCAGATTGCCCTTTGGACGGAGCCGGAGAACTACCCCTTGGGCGTGCACACGCTGCCGAAGAAGCTGGACGAGGAGGTGGCCCGGCTGCACCTGGAGCAGCTCGGCGTGAGGTTGACCAGGCTCACGCCGGTGCAGGCCGAGTACCTCGGCATCCCGGTGGAAGGGCCGTTCAAGCCGGGGTATTACCGGTACTAGCGTACCGCGCGTCTCGTGCCGTCGAGACACGCTCGCACGGAACACCGCCAGCCGGGAGAGATACGGCCAGATGCCCGAAATTCAACCCTTTCGAGGAATCCGCTACGACCTCGGACACGTCGGTTCCTTGAGCGACGTCGTCGCCCCGCCCTACGACGTGATCGACGAACCGTTGCAGCGAGCGCTTTACCAGAGGCACCCCTGCAACGTCGTCCGCCTGATCCTCAACCGGATCGAGCCGAACGACGACGAGGCCAGCAATCGCTACACCCGCTCCGCCCGCTTGCTGAAAACCTGGCAGGAGCAAGGGGTCCTCTACCACGAGCCCGACCCGGCTATCTACGTCTACCACCAGGAGTTCTCCGCCGGGGACACCCGCCACACCCGGCGAGGTTTCATGGCACGGGTACGGGCCCAGCGGTTTGGCGAGGGCATGGTCTTTCCCCACGAAGAGACGATGCGGGGACCCAAGCTGGACCGGCTCATGCTTACCGCCGTCTGCAAGACCAACTTGAGCCAGGTCTTCGGCCTCTACCCGGATCCCGAAAGCCGCGTCCAGACGCTGCTGGAAGAGGCCGTCGCCGGTGCCACGCCCGTCGAAGCCACCGACCACCTGGGCGTGGTCCACCGGCTCTGGCCGGTCACCGACGTCGGCGTTCTCTCCTCGGTCTGCGCGGTGATGGGCCCCAAACCCGTGTTCATCGCCGACGGCCACCACCGCTACGAAACCGCCTGCGACTATCGCGACCAGGTCTTCGACAGTGGTTTTTTGAACCCCGACCACCCGGCCAACTTCGTATTGATGATGTGCGTGGCAATGGAAGACCCGGGCTTGACCGTGTTGCCCACCCACCGGCTGTTTGCCGATTTGCCCGAGATCACCGTCGGCGAGTTGGCCGCCAAACTCGGTCCGTTTTTCACCGCCCAGCCGGCCGGAGAAGGGCCCCGGCAGGCCCGGGCGGTCTGGCAACGGATCGAGACGGCCGGCCGCCAGCACCGCCTGGGGCTGTTTACCCGTGCGGACGGCCGCTGGACGATCGTCGAGTTGACCGAGGCGGGCCACCGCCGGATGGACGAAGTGGCCGCCGACCACGATCCGAGCTGGCGCCGGCTGGGTGTGAGCATCCTCCATCGCCTGCTGCTGGAAACGCTGCTGGCCCCGGACAAGGCGGTGGAATCCCGGTATCTCCACCGGGTCGAAGAGGTTGCCGACGATCTCGCCTCCGGCGACTTCGCCCTGGCCGCGCTGGTGATGCCGGCCACGGTCGAGCACATCAAGGCGGTCAGCATGGCGGGCGAGCGAATGCCGGCCAAAAGTACCTACTTCTATCCCAAGCTGCTCAGCGGGCTGGTGTTCAACGCGTTGGAGTGACCCGATGGAGCCGGAAAGACCGGACCGCCGCGGCCGGCGCCGAAGCCTGCCAATCAGCCTGCGGACGCTGCTGATCGTGGGCGTGCTGCTGGCGGGGTCGCTCTGCGGGCTGCTGGCAGGGCCCGAATGGCTCAGCTACACCACGGGCGCCCTGCTCTGCGTGGCCAGTGCCACGGCCCTGACCGTCGGCGTGCTCTACGGCGGGGGATATCTGCGCACGTTTTGCGTCGGAGCCCTGTTTCCCGTCGCCGTGATGTTCTCCGCGTTTTTTCTCGGCTTTCCAATCTGGCTGGACCTCTGGACGGGCGGGTTGGCCGGCAGGAATCCTTCCACGAAGATCCGCGTGACCGCAGTGGTCGGGGCGTTCAAACTCCTGGCCGTGGGTTTTGGCTTGTCGGCCGTGGGGGTCCGCCGGCTGCTGGAGAAATCGCACCGCCCCTAGCCTCCCGTTCGGCGCGGGTCTCCTCCCGTTTGGCGCGGGTGCGCGGTTTCACGTGGAACGAGCCGCGGACGCCGGTTTTTCGGGCGAGAGTCCTGCCAAGAAACGTGCCGGTTGGGTCATGTTTCGCGTGAAACGGGGCGGCGCCGACTCTGCCGATCCGAAAAAACGCGTGTTTCACGCGAAACAGGCAACCGGTACCGTCCCCCGCGCCAGTCGCCGGGTGCAGGAACGGACTTTTTTTGCAGGGCGGCAGCTAACGATGGGGGAAATGGGTTACCCAGAGCGGCTGCGGAGGTGGCGACCCGGCCCATTCGCTTTGCATTCTCCCCATGCTTCCACGGCTTGGAAAAACTCAAACACCACGCTACCTGCGCTACTTCCTTCGTGTTCTTC
>CAYZWG010000453.1:0-4536 GCA_964481605.1 uncultured Planctomycetaceae bacterium | reverse complement strand
CCACCACTCGTTCGGCGCAGGTCTCCCGACCTCGCCGAAACCGCCGGCCGCCAACGCTTTCGCGGGAAGCCCCCTGAACCACGTCAACATCACCTCAACCCCGACCATGCCCATGAACCCTCTTCTGCTTGCCGAGGTTCTGCCTCTCGACTTCTGGATCGTGCTTTGGAAGATCGTGCTGATCGTCGCGGTCGTGCTGTTCGGCTTGCTGGCCGTGGTGGTCACCATCGGCGGGGCGTACGACATCAAGCGGCTGTTTGCCCGCATCGCCGAAAGCCACCGGCAAGAGGAGCAGGACCGCCAGCCGTAGGGCGTGCCGGGCACCCGCGCGACTGGCTCAACAAACCTGCACCGCCGCCGGGCCGGCTCCCGTGAGGAAAAAACGCGACGTCTCGGCGTGCCGGGGAAACCGCTGCCGGTAGCCGGCCGCCCAGGTTTGCAGAAACGCCGCGGCCCGGTCCGCCTCGACCATGGCCCAGACGCTCCCTCCAAAACCGGCCCCGAACGCGGTCGCCGCCGCGGCCCCCTGCCGGCGGGCGCTGGCCGCCAACCAACTCGTCTGGGCGATCTGGTTGCCCAGCAACTCCTCCGCCGCCCGCTGCGACTGGTCCACGCCGCGGCCAAACGCCTCCAGGTCGCCCCGTGCCAAGGCGTCCCCCGCCGGCCGCAGCACGGCGTTCTCGCGACAAAAATGCTCGAACCGCCGCGCCACGTCTTCCCGCGAGAACTCGGTCCCCTCGATCGTCGACCCAGCTAAAACCTGCCGCATCCGGTCGGCCGCATCCGCGGAACTCGCCAACACGGCCGCCAGGTGCGGGTCGGACCGGCCCGTCTCGCGTCGCCAGATCTCCCCGGCCACCGCCGCCAACCGCGACGCCCGGTTGTACCGCGCCATCGCCGCGCCCGTCTTCTCGGCCACCACGCCGCAGCAGCCGACGGCAAACATGTGCCCCCGGGGCATGAGCACCTGGCGCTGGAATCGCACCGGGCAATAGGCGTATTCGCTCAAGCTCGCCGGGCGGCAACAGAGGATTGCCGTGTGGTCTTCGCTGCCGCCGGCCGTGCCCACGCCCCGGTCGCCCTCCAACGTGCCAAACGTCTGCCCGTTCTCCACCGTGGCCAGGTAGGCGGCCAACGCGATCCGATCCGCCATGTTCCGGGTCAACTCCGCCGCCGACCAGAGCCCATTCACCTCGGCCACCGCCAGGAACATGGCGACCAGCATGGCGCTGGAGCTACTCATCCCGGCGGCCGAGGGCAGGTCGCTGGCAAAGGCCACCTCGAGCCCGCGCCGGGCGGAGGGAAAATTCCTCGCCACCCGCCGCGCCACGGTCATCGGATAGTTCGACCAGTGCCGGGCGCGGGGAACCAGGTCGGCGTCGAAGGCGAAGGCGACCGTCTCGCCGGCGAGGGCGTCGGTCACGGTGATCCGCCGGTCGTCGCGTGGTCGAGCGGCCAGGCAGAACCCTCGCTCGGCCGCCGCCAGCAGGCTGGCTCCCCCGGCATAGTCGGTGTGCTTGCCCAGCACCTCGATCCGTCCCGGCACGTAAAACGCCCGCATCGGCTCCGCGCTCGACCCACCCTGCCGCGGGGCCAACTGCCCGGCGGCCCGTGCCAGCAGGGCCGCCTTGCTCCGGGCCGCGGGGAGCGAGAGACCGGCCTCGGCCAGGGCCCCCGCCAGGCGGGCGCCGTCGTCCAGGCGGCCGCCGTAGTTCAATCGCTCGATCAAAGTCGCACCTCCACGCCGGCCAACCGTCGCGCCACCGCCGCCACGTCCCGCCGGCTGGTCAGGTCGAGCACCCCGCGGCGAATCTTCACCGCGCGAAACCGCTCGCCCAGATCGTCCATCGCACACTGCACCGCGTCGGTGATTTCCAACTCCCCCCGCGGCGACGGCCCGATCCGCCGGCAGGCCTCGAAGATCGTGGGGCGAAACCGCCAGCAGTTCATGCTCAGCCAGATGTCCTCGCCCCAGGCGGCCAGGGTCGCCGCGTCCGGTTTCTCCACGATCCGCTCAAGCAAGCCGTGGGCGTCGACTCGGCCCACGGCAAACCGTCGCACCGCCTCCGCCGGCACGTTGCCCTCGGCCAGAAAGGCGGCACGCTCGAACAGCGCCGTGCCGCAGCCGTCCAGGTCTCGCAGGCCCGCCAGGGCCTCGACGGGGTAATAATTGTCGCTGTTGAGCACGAGGAACGGATCGCCGCCGGCAAAATCCTCGGCCGCCGCCACGGCGTCGGCGGTCCCCCGGGGCTGGTGCTGGACGGCAAACTCCAGGGCGATCCGCGTGGGGCCGATCTGCTCGTAGTAACGGCGAATCGCCGCATGGTCGGGGGCCACCACCAGGCACACCCGCCGGTAGCCCGCATCGGCCAGGGCCGAGAGCACGTAGTCCAAAAAGGGCCGCCCCACCGGCACTAGCGCCTTCACGCCGGTGGCGGCCACGGCCGCCTGCCGGTCGCTCAGGCCCGCCGCATCGTCGGACCGCCGCATCCGCGTCCCCAGCCCCCGCGCCAGTATCACCGCTTGCTGCATCGGTTGAGCGTCCTCTCCATGGTCCGTGGCACTTGCCCCTGATGTGTTTCTGTTGCGGAAAGCCGGCAGCGCGAGGCTCACCCTCCCGGAACCCTCCCGGATGAACCCCAGGGACTTGCCTGAGCTTGCCCGCTTCAGCTTTCGCCCTTGCGCCGCGGCATCCATCGGCCGCCGACGGCGGTCAGCGCCACGCGATCTTCGAGATTGGGGCGAAAGATGGTCAGCACCACCAGGGGCAGGTACCAGCTCATGTAGACGCCTCCCTGGAAGGGGTGCCAGAACTGGGTGCCCAGCATCAATAGGGCCGAGCAACCGAGCAGGGTGCCGAGGTTCTTTTGCGCCGGCCAGAGCGCCAGGCCGGCGGAGACGACGATAAAGGCGGCGATCACGGGCACGCGATAGGCGGGGTCGAAAAACTCCCAGAAGCCGACGGCATCCTTGGCGGAAAAGCACCGGGCGCCGCCGAGGTCGGCCAACTGCCGGCCGAACAGGGCGAAGCTCGGGGCGGTGAGGGCCCAATAGACCAGCAGCAACAGCAGTGCGGCGGCCAGCCCGCCCAGGAACCGGCCCACGCCCCGTTTCCAGTAAAAGCTGCACCAAAGCGGCAGCAAGAAGAACGGATAGAAGATCAGCCCGCCGGCCAGCCCGATCAGCAAGCCGGCGATCGCCGGTCGCCGGTACGCTTGGACCGCCCAGACCAACACCAGGGCCGGAATCACGTGATCCACCCGGCCGGTCACCTGGCTCGTATAGGGCAGAAGGAGAAAGAGCGAGGCGGCGGCCACGCCGGACTGGAAGTTGTCGAAGTGTCGATAGCCGATCAGCACCATCCCGGCAATCAGCGCCAAATGGGCCAGCACGGCAACGATCCGCGTGAGGGTGGCCGGGGTCCTGGCTGGGAAGACCGATTCCGTTTCCCCCAGGGTCTCGTCGCGGGCGGTCCGATCGCCCGGCAGGGCGACCTTGGACGGCTCCTCGACGTGGAGGTTGGCAAACGCGAAGACCGAATCGAAACCGGCACCGTACACCTCCAGCGACTTGGCCAGCGACTGGTCCGCCAGGGGCGAATCCTTGTTGGTGATCACGTTGGCCATGAGGAACACCAGCACGGCCGCGCCGGTGAAGGTGAGGCCGCTGGCGTTCAGATTGGGCTCCAGCAGCGGACGGCGGACCAGCAAGGGATCAAGCAATAGCCGTGCCAGAAACAGCCCACCCACCGAAAACAGCCAGATGTAGCCCCAGCGCTGGAGGTCGTAGGCAATCAGCAGGAGCCCCGGCGTAAACGCGATCAGCCCGATCAGGTCCAGATTCCGGATACTGTAGAAACGGCTGAACTTGAAGAAGATGCCGACAATCATCAGCAACGACACGTAGAACCATGTCGTCGGCAGCATCTCGTACTTGAACAGAATGTTTTGCATCGACTTCCGCGCACCGGCGGCCCAGTTCCTAAAGCACCCACGCTCGAACTGCCGGCACCAAGGGGCCGTCGAACGGGAGATCGCGGGCCGTGCGTCGAGAACGGTCGAAGTCGCGGCCCAGCGAGGTTCCCGTCTAGGGGCCTACCGCATCGATTGACGCTTGCATGGCCAATCAGCGGAGGGCTTCCAACGGAAGCCCGGATTTCCGGGTGTCTGTCCTGAACAACCGGTCACTGGCAATGCAACCATCAATAATCCCTTACCACCACATCCCCTTCCCATGGCCCGTTTGCCCTTGCCCCCCAACATACCCCCGCCACGAGGTTTTTCAAGCCCCGGGCCGGATCCCCCGGGACCCTACCAGGCCGTGCGGCATTTCCGGCTGTTTCGCGAACCACTGGACGCATGAGCGTCGAAAAGCCCGGTGCCAAGAGTGAGTGTCGAAAAGCCCGTTGCCAAGAGGGGGGTATTGGGGCATTCCCGCGCGGGAGAGTGAAAACGAGTTGGCGTTCGGCACGGGTCTCCGGTGTTCGGCGCGGGTCTCCGGCGTTCGGCGCGGGTCTCCGGCGTTCGGCGCGGGTCT
>CAYZWG010000452.1:0-4539 GCA_964481605.1 uncultured Planctomycetaceae bacterium | reverse complement strand
GCAACCATCAGGTGGCGTATGCGTGGGCCCAGTTTACCAGTCCCAAGGCCCAACCCGCCGTATTGGCCGTGGGGCGCGACGATTCCGTCCGCGCCTGGCTCAACGGTAAGGAAGTCTACCGCAACGACGGGCATTCCGCGTGCTATCTCGACACGGACACGGCGCGCGTCGAACTGCGCGAAGGGACGAACACGCTGCTGTTGAAAGTTGGAAACTTTACTGGTGCATGGGAGGCGGTGGCTCGTTTGCGCCCGGCGGACGTTGGCCAGCCCCTGATGATCGTTCGCTCCAAGCAGCAGCCGCCCTTTGTCGGGCCGCTCAGCACGCCGACCCTGCAAGTGGATCGCTTGGACGCTGCCGGCCACGTGACCGGCACCTGGTGGACCAGCGGCTACCGGGCCCACAATCCGCTCCGTTATACCTTCGCCCTCTACGCCGCCGAGTCGCAACCGGCCCCGGCGCGGGTGCGGATCTGCCTGGCGGGCGAGGGGCTGGCGGGGGTGGATCGCACCGTCGATTGGCGCCAGGCGTGTGCCGGTAAGGTGGAGCTGGAAATCCGCAACGCGGCCCCGCTGACCGGCCGGGTCGTCGACGCCCAAACGGACAAGCCGATCGCCGGGGTCCTGTTCCAGCTCGGCTCTGCCCTGGCCGAGGAACGGTCCAGCGCCGACGGCCGCTTCGCGATCAAGCGGTACAACCCAATGGGGGGTGTGTTTTGGGTCGCGGCCGCCGGCTACGAGGCCCGGCTGGTGCCCCTGCCTCACTCGCCGCAGAAAGAAGCGGTGATCAAGCTGACGCCCGGCGGCCAGATGGTGCGCGGTCGGATTGTCGATCACAACGGCAAGCCGGTTGCTGGGGCCCGAATCAACCCGGGCATCCCCGGCTATGGCCGCTTCCACGCGACGGTCACCACCGACAAAGAGGGCCGGTTCCAGATCGTGGGCATCCCGCGCGATGTGACGCGGCTGTATCCCCGAGTCACGCATTCCCCTTACGGAGAAAAACGCTTCGCCACGCCGCTGCAAGGCGAGAAGGTCACCGAAGTCCACTGGACGCTTTCCCCGGTAATCAAGCACCAGGTGCGGCTGCGCCTGGCGGATACCGGCCGGCCGCCGAAAAAAGTCGAGATTCACCGAGGAGTGAAATACGGCGGCAGTTATGTCTCTTGGAATGTTGCGACAGGTCTCGCTCGATCCTACCAACCGAGCACCGGCGAACTGGAACTGCCACCGAACGGAACGCCACGCGAAACCCTGTACCGCTTCCGCGTCCAGGGCTACAAGGAGGCCACGATCACCGTGCCGGCGAAAGCCGCCCAGGGGCAAACCTTCGACCTCACGCTCAAGCGGGCGACGGTTGTGAAAGGCCGCGTCGTGGCCGCTCGAACCGGCCAGCCGGTCGCCGGCGCCGTGGTGGCTCTCGTGGACAAACAAGACCGGCTCTCCCTCTACTCCACCGGCGTCGCCGACCCGTTCCAGGCGATCAAACGTTTCTTCAACTACTACTGGTTCGGTGTCATCCCCGCCACGCCCCACGTCGCCGACTCGTTCCAGGCGGTCGAACGTTTCGCCGGTTACAAGGCCGAAACAGCAGCGGACGGCACGTTCAAGCTGTCGGGTTTGGAGTCCCGGCCGGATGCCGGACTGGCGGTGCTCAAGCGGGGCGGCGGTTTCTGCTACATCCCGCACGCCCAGGCGATGATCCAGGACGGCCGGCTGGAGCTGCCGCTGCCCGAAGCCGGAACGATCCACGGGACGGTGCTCGTCGCCGGCAAGCCGGTGGCGGACGCGCGCGTGCAGATTGGATGGATTCCGCGGTCGGCGAGGGCCTGGCAGTCGCCATTCGGCTTCGAGATGCAGATTTCCGCGGATCGAGAGGGCCGGTTCCGCTTCGACGGTCTGGGACCCGGCCGCTACCAATTGTCGCGGATGCGGTCTTTCAAGACCGGAGAAAACACCACGTCTTTCTATCCCGTGGGGCAGGAAGAAGTCGTCCTGCCGCCCGGCCAGACGGTCCTCCACGATCTGGCCCGCCCCGCCGGCCACACGGTCAAAGGGCAGACGCTGGACAAAGACGGGAAACCGCTGAGGGGTTGCATCGTCCAGGTCTCGGAAAGTGGCATTTCCGGCGGAACGATTGCCGTCGTCCAGTCGGACAATAAAGGCCGATTCGAAATGCCGGACGTTCCGGCCGGGCAACTCCGGTTCAACGCCATACACTACACGCAGCAAAAGCGTGGGGCGTCCGTGTATAGCCGCCCAGACTGCTCGGGCTGGGCCATCGCCAACGTTAACGGGCCGAAGGAGATCACCCTTCACCTGCGGCCGCCCAGCCAGCAGCAACGCCGCACGACGCCGTCGCTGGCCGGAGCCGTGCCGCCCGACGTGACCCTCCGGTTCCTCGACTCCGACCGTACCTTGACGCTCTCCGAGGCGTTCGGCAAGGTGGTGGCCATCGACTTCTGGGCCACCTGGTGCGGCCCCTGCATGGCGATCATGCCGGAAACAAAGAAGACCTACGCCCAGTACAAGGACCGCGACGACGTGGTCTTCCTCACCGTCAGCCTGGACAACGACAAAGAGCGGCTGCGGGAGGTGATCAAGAAGCAGGGGCTCGAGTTCCCCGTGGTCTTCAGCGGCAAGGGATGGCAGGACCCACTGGCCCAGGCCTTCGGAGTCCATTCGATCCCGGGTTCGTTCGTGATCGGCCGCGACGGCCGTTTCGCCGCCGACCGGATGCACGGCTCGCGGCTTGCCGCGGCCCTCAAGCAGGCGCTGGCCAAGCCGCTGCCGCCGGCCTTCGTGGGCGCCAAGCCGGCCCGCCTGACGGTCAAGCTGGCGCTCGATGGCCAGCCGCTGGGCCTGCCCGGTGCGACGGCGCGCTTCAAGGCGGTGGACAAAAAGGGCAAGACGGTGCTGGAAGAGAAGATGCCGCTGCCCGGCGTGGCGCCGCAAACGTGCTGGATCTATCCCGAGTTGAGCGGCGGCGGCACGGTCACCGTCTCGGTTGCCGCCAAAGGCGTCAAGGAGCAGACGCAAACGGTCAAGGACCCGCCGGCGAAGAAGACGGTCGAGTTTGCCTTCACCAGCCCGCGCACCGTGTCCGGGCGCGTGGCGGCCGACCAGGGCAAGACGCCCGTCCCCGGGATGAAGGTCACTGCACGTCGCACCGACGGGTTCCAGCGGACCGCAACCACCGACGCGAAGGGCCACTTTGCCATCCGTGTGATGCCGGGCGCATACTTGCTACTGCCGCAAGGCACGGACGATTTCGCGCCGGTCGCGCCGGTCGGGGTCCCAGGCATACTCACCCAGGTCGACGTGCCGGAAGCCGCTGATCCGGAACCGATCGAGCTGGCCGCTTGCCGAGCCGTCTCCATCTCGGGCGTGGTCAAGGACGCCGACGGCAAAGTGGTGGCCGGCGTCCAAGTCGGATCAACTGCCCGGCAAATGTCCACCGTCAGAACCGATGCGCAAGGGCGATTCACGCTGAAGGGCATCCCTTCCGAAGGCCCCCTCCAAATCGCCGCGGTGAAAGCAGGAAAAATCGGCATGGTGCAACTGAATGGCGTCAAGCCCGGCCAGACGGTGGACATCACCTTGGCCCCTCGGTCGGAGATGATGGCCGGGTTGGCCGGTGGCCCGCGGCCCGGTCGGAAAGCGCCGGCGCTGAAGGCATGGGGCCTCGCGGACGGAACCGAGGTCGAGTGGCATCCGGCCAAGGACGCCAACACGCTGGTCGTGTTCTGCGCGTTGTGGCATCCGCAAGGCCGACGGTTTTTGCGGAAGGCTGCCGACTGGGCCGACAAGAACGGCGCCCACCTGGCCGCCTTCAGCATCGACTGGTATCGCCAGCAGGCCCAGCGGGAATGGGCCGTGATGGCCAACCCGCCGGCGGTCCTCTTCGCCGGCCCCAGCGACTTCGGCCCGGCCGCCGCCTGGCACATCACCCCGCCGGCCCAGGCCTTCCTGGTCTCGCCGGCCGGCAAGCTACTTCCCGCCCCCAAGCCGGACGAATTGCTCAAACCGGCGAGCGGTTCGGTGGAAAGCACGACGCTCAAGGCGGAACTGCGCAAGTTGATGGCGGAAACGCTTCAGGCCGCTCACGCCGCGGGCGAACGCATTCCTCCGACCGCGACTGCCGAGAAGATGACCACCCGGTTCATCGACGAGGCGAGAAAGGTGGACCCGACATTCCTGCGGGTTCCAGCGGAGGTCGAGCAACGGTTCAGCAGCGGCCGGTTCGACGACGACGCGGCGAAGAAACGGATCAAGAAGGCCCACGACGCTCTCGTCGATTTTCACGTCGATTTGGCGAAACTTCAGCAGGACCTGCTCAAGGCGTACTCCGCCGGCAAGCTCAGTGGCGCCCGCCTGGAGCTGGCGGCTCGCCTGTTGGAGCTCGAGCTGAGCAGACTGAAGGGCAACCTGAACTGAAGCACCCACCGACTGGAAGCCGGTGGATGCTTCAGTCGTAATGACTTACCACTGGACTTTTGCAAACTCCTCCCCTCTCCCTCTGGGAGAGGGGCCGGGGGTG
>CAYZWG010000451.1:0-4571 GCA_964481605.1 uncultured Planctomycetaceae bacterium | reverse complement strand
CCCTCTCCCGGAGGGAGAGGGGACCTCGTGTCGCCATTCTGCAAAAGTCCAGTGCGAACATCCCTTTCCGCAACGCAACCCCGTCAAGCGTCTTCCTGTTCCTCTTTCGGCTCTTTCGGCTCTTTCGCCGGCACCAGGGGTTCGGCTGGCCGAGGTTCGGCCGACTTCGACTCGCCGGCCGGAGACTCCACGCCCCGCGGATTCGTGATCAGCCGCCAGAACGACGACCGGCTGGCCGGCCGTCGCGGCGACGTCGAATCGGACCGGGTCGAGCGTGGGGCCGGCTCGTCATCGAGCGTCATCACCACTTCGCTCACCTCCGACCCCTGGATCGTTCTCACCACCCAAACCGATGGCTTCTTCTCCGGTTCCTCGGCCGGTTTCTCTTTCACCGCCGGGGTCTGGGCCTTGGCTTGCGCCGCCAGGATTTGCGACAAAATGGGATTGACCGGGGGCGGGTCTTTCCGGCCTTCGAGCGTGTCGTCCCGGTCGCGGTCCGCCTTGTCCGGGTTGCCCAGGATTTCGCTGGCGCGAAGGCCGTCGGTTTCGGCCAACTCGCGGTCTTCCGGACTGCGAAGCGCCAGGCGAATCCGCCCCAGCTCGGTGGCCATCATCACCCGCTCGGTCTGCTTGGGAGTCAACAGCAGCGAGATGGTCTTTGCCCGGATCGTTTGCCCCCCTTCGGTTTGCTCCATCGTCCACACATCGTCGACGGCGAAGATCTTGATGTCCTGCAAGATCGTTTTCGTCATCGTCTGGCGCACGTCCTTGCCTTGGCGAACGTAGACGATCAGGTCCACGCGGTCGCCGGGCAGGATCATTGCCGCCCCGCCGCTTTCTTCGTTGACCTTCACCGGCACCACGCGATAGCCCTTGGGAATAAGGTCCGAGGCGATGTTGCCTTCACCCTTCTTCAACAGCTTGGCGTCGAGAAGGGCTTCGCCGGCGAAGATTCTGGTCATCGGGCGGCGGCCCTCGATTTCGTCGTAGCGGGACAGCGCCCCCTCGGGAATCTTGTCGGTGGGCCACTCTTCCAGCTTGACCAGTTGGGCGTCGATCAGGGTGCCCATGGGAATATCGTCAAGGGCCACGAAGATCGATTGCATGTTGGCCGCGGCTTGCTCGCCGCCGTTGCGATTGGCCATCACCTGGGTGATGCCGATGGCGGCCACCAAGCCACATCCCAAGGCCAGAATCAGCAGCAATAGTGATTTGGGCTGCATGGATACTCCCGAACACCACCCCCGTTTTCAGGCTCCATCGCGCTGTCGACCTGCCGTCGCAGTCGCAACCGCCCAACCAGGGGTGGCCCCTCTATTGGACGGTCTCCCGGCGCATAATCGTCGTTGCGGTTAAATCCCTCCCGCCTAGAAACATTGGCGCGGGAAGCCAACTCACTTGATCGAAAGGAATAGAAACGGTAACGGTCACCGGTTCCCCATAACCCGCGGAACTGGGCGGGTCCGGCGCAACCGTCACGGTTGCGCTGCCCACCGAGGAACTCTGCAGATAGCTCGTCACCGTGCTGGTCACCTCCGCCACCGTGCTTCCGTCCACGATGGCCATTCGGGCACCCTCCCGGGAACCGTTGGTAATCACCTGCTGGACCATCACCATCCGCCCGAATTCGATCATCCCGAAGACCAGCAAAAAAAACAGCGGCGCCACCACCGCGAATTCCACGGCGGCAACGGCTCGTCGATATCTTCGGCACGACCGGCAAACCTTCTCCACTTTGAAACCTGCTCGGGCCGAAATTGCCCGATCGTCGGACCTTGCCGGGTGCTCGTGCCCGAATAACCTGGAGCGTCTGGGCAAAGGAAGCAAGTTCATAGCGTGTACCCCAGATAGACAAAGTAGCCAATCGTCCCGATCGCGATCGGGATGCCGTACGGCAGCAACAACATACTGCTTTTCCGCTCGGCGGCGATTGCCGAGAGCTTGTTGGGATCGCGAATCACGAGCATCTCGGTGAGAATGTGGAAGAACTGCGTTTGGTGGTGCCGCCATTTGCGGCGGTAGAGGACCATCAAGACGGCGATGATTGCGCCGACCAGGGCGGAGAAGGCGAAGGCCCAGAGCGTCTGGCTGAGGCCGATCCAGGCGCCCACGCCCGCCATCAGCTTCACGTCGCCCGCCCCCATTCCGCCGATGGCGTACGCCGGCAGCAGCACCAGCAGACCCACCACCGTCCCCACCAGGCTGCATCCCAGGCCGGCCCAGCCGTAGAACACGGCGCTGGCCACCCAGCCGGAAATTACCAGGGGAAACGTAATCCAGTTGGGAACCTTCAATTTCCACCCGTCGATCACGGCGGCCGCGATCAGCACCACGCTGACGAACCCCCACACGGACCACACCACGTACGGTCTTGCGACCAGCTCACCGGAAACCATCTCCAGCATGAGTCTTCCTCCATCCAATGCTTCGAACGACTCCTTCGGGGGAGTTGCCTGAATGTCGGCGCGATCGCCGGCTGGCGGAGCGGCCAGACCGCCGGTTCGGCCCGCTTCAAGCCCGCGGCGTCATCGCCAATCCGATCCAGGCGAACACGGTGGCCACGAAGTAGACCACGATTTGGGTCAACGCCCCGATCACTTCCGGCGGAATCACGGAATTCATCCTGCCTGCTCCTCCACTCCAAATCTCTCACCTGGTCGGCCGACCATGCTCCCTCTTGAAGTCTAGGTCAAGGAATGGGGATGGTGCGAGAAAACAAGGAGGGGAAGGGGCGTTGATCCGCGTTTTGGCTCGCGTTGCCGGCCCTCCCCAAGGCGCGCCAAAAAAAATGCCCCCTCGACGCCACATTCGGGCACCGAGGGGGTGGTTCTTCCGGTCCGGATGATCCGCATCTTCACGTCATGAGGATCTCCGTCCATCGCCTTCGGCCACGTTCACTAGGAGGCGGTCGGAAGCGAAGCGCCCACGTTGGTGAACGTCTGGTTGGCGCTGGTCCCCAGGCTGGTAATCGCCGTCAAGCAAACGATGATGATCAAAGCGAGCATCACCGCGTATTCGACTGCCGTGGGGCCATCTTCGGAAACGAGGAAACGGTGCACTTTCTTGGCAAGCATTCTCATAGAGTTCCTCCATCTCCCTGGTGGATCCGGGATCGCGGACGGGTGCCGCGAGTGCCGGTCCAGCCGGAAGGCAAACCGGGGATTCATCGGGTGCCACGCCGCCGACACGGCAACGGCGCTGCCTGCATGGCACCCTCCGATTATCCCATTTCGTTACGCACGGTGCCTCTTCCCTCGTTTGTTTGCCGCGGCAGCCGGAAAGTCTCCGTGCTGCCGGAAGTCGTGGCCCCGGACCGAACGCCCAAGGGGGATCGTTCCGGCGCCATCCTCCGATCGCCGGCGACGGCAAGTCGGTCGGCGATCCCATCCTTTCGGCAACCAGGCTGCCAGGCGGGAAAACCCCCCTGGCCCTTGGTTTTGCGCCCCGGCCTCACGGCCGGTTTGCCCTTTCGAGGACGAGAGGCGGCAGGCTGCATTTCACCGCGAGGGTCAATCCGGTCGATGAAAGACAAGGCATTTCGCATCACCGGAGGAAAAGGACTCTCGCGAGGGAGACCACCCGGTCGTCGCGGGCCGAATCGGCTGCGGCCACGTCGTCGTCTCCACAGTAAAAGTTATGTCACGTCCGCCCGTTGTCAAATCGACGAGTTGAATGATTCTGGAAAAATTCCCAAAACCCGCGGAAAAATCGATTCGGTATTACCGGCGGCAACGCCGCGCTCAAGCAGAAACTATTTCAACGGTGTTGGCGGCACGTCCTCCAGCCGGTGATCGCAATGGGGGCAGAAAAGCCGCCGCCACGTCCGCCCACGACAACCCGGCTCGACGCATCCGAGCACGTCGGCCGACGCCAGCCGCACCAGCCGAGCACAACCCGGACAACCGACCGCCGGCGACCAGCGGCGCCCGCACCGCGGACATGAACCGCCGGTGCCATCGGCTCGCAGGATCGCCACCGCCACGTTGCCCACGATTTCGCATCCGTCACCGCGTCGTCTCCACAGTCCCAGCAGATCCTCGCGTCGCGCCGTGCGATGGGGCCCAAGATAGGGGTCGTGAAGCACGGCGCACCGTTCGTCGATCGCTACCAGCACCGAGTAGTGCCCCAGGGCCGAATCGGCCTGAAGGCGATGGTTGAGGATCACGCCGGCGCCAGCCCGGGCCAGTCGGCGGAGCATCGCCCAGGGCCGGGCGGCCTGCAGCACCACCGCGTCCAGGCCGCGGTGGATCGCGTCGAGCGCCAACAGATGGGTCTTGGCCACCCGGGTGCCGCGGCCATCGGGGCGAGAAATCGCCGCCCATAGCTCCCCCCGGCAGCATTCCACCTCCAGCGAGCGATAGACCATCGCCAGCGCGGCGGCCCCGCACATCCGGTTGCCCGGGGCACGAAGCTGCGGCTCGAAGGGGACGGCGTGGGAAGACATCTGCCGCGAACATGGAGGGTGCAACGGGGCATTCAAGGCACGACCATGGATTGTAGGGCAAGTCCTGGGAGATAACTGGACTTTTGCAGAATGGCGACACAAGGTCCCCTCTCCCTCCGGGAGAGGG
>CAYZWG010000450.1:0-4601 GCA_964481605.1 uncultured Planctomycetaceae bacterium | reverse complement strand
CGACCGAGGCAGCCCCTACGCCTCCCGCGGCACCGGCGGCAACCCGGATATCTTCATGCGCCACCAGCCCACGCCCCGCCAGGCTCGCGAGGCGATCGCCGCCTACTACGCCTGCGTGACGTTCCTCGACGCGAACCTCGGCATGGTGCTCGATACGCTGGAAGCGGAAGGGCTGGCCGAAAACACGATCGTGGTCTTCTTCGCCGATCACGGGTTCCATCTGGGCGACCACGGGATGTGGTCGAAATACTCGCTTCTGGAGGCGACCAAGCGGGTGCCGTTGGTGGTGCGGGTGCCCGGGGCGGCCGGCAACGGCAAGGCCTGCCGCGAGATCGTGGAGTTGGTCGATCTGGTGCCCACCCTGGGAGAGTTGGTCCGTCTGAAGCTTCCCGGCAACCTGGAGGGCACGAGCTTCGTGCCCCTGTTGGTCGATCCCGCGCGGCCGTGGAAGAAGGCGGCCTTTACCACCGACAACAACGATCGGGCCCGCTCTCTGCGAACGAAGCAGTATAGCTACAGCGAGTTCAAAAGAGGCAAGCCCGTCGCGGCCGTGCTTTACGACCTCGAATCAGACCCCTGGGAGACGACCAACCTGGCCGACGATCCCGCCCATGCCAGGGTCCGCCGCCAGATGGCTGAACTGTTGCACGCCGGATGGAAGGCCGCATTGCCCGGCGCGGAATAGGTCGATGCCGGGTCGCGACCGGGCAAATTGCCGTAGGGCCGGCTGTGCCGGCCGAAACGTGGCTGGCGCTGCCAACCCGGCAACCGGCCGGCACAGCCGGCCCTACGGAGTCTACAGACTAAGGAACCACGCCCCCACGGGAAAGCGCGAGCACGTAATCCACCACGTGCCAAATCTCTTCCGGCGTGTAAACCCCCGCCGCGCCCGGCATGGGACCGGTGGCGGGCATGGGCGTCCCCTTGATGCCGGCGTAGATTCGCCGGTAGAGGTCCTCCGGCCGGCCACCCCCGCGAAAGGCGCCCCGGCGAAAATCGCGGGGCCGCAGCCGCTGGATCGGCAACGTGTAAAGCCGGGAGAGCCTCTGCGTCTCTGCCGCCGTGACCCCCTTCTTGGGCTTGTTCCAATCGTCGTAAAGCTCTTTCTCTTCGCCGTCGCCGTTGCCCTCGGGGCCGTGACATTTCACGCACTGCGCCTCCTTGCCGGCATACAACCGGCGGCCCTGGGCAATCGATTCGGCCAGGGCTTGGGGCGTGTCGACGGGCGGGCGCGGCGGCGGCTCGATCACGTACTGCCGGCGTTCTCGCTCGGGCAGGGCCCAGCTCTCGGCCACGCAAAGAACCCCCTCTTCCCGGATCGATTCCATCGCCACCGAGCCCAGCGGCAGATACTCGTCCTCGTCGACCACCAGTTCCAACAGATACCGCTCCGTCTCGCCGCGCAGGCTGAGGTACTTGACGTATTCGACCAGGGCGTCGATCTCTTGGGGCGGAAGTTCGATGAAGGACGGCATCCCCGTGCCGGGTATGCCCCGCAGCACGGTGCGGCGGAGGTCCTCGGCCAGCGGCTTGGCATCCTGCCGCGTGGAGGTGAATTTGAACACCCCCAGTCGGAAATCGCGGGGGTAGGGGTCGAAGGTGGTGGCCAGCGGCCCTGCCCCGTCGCCCGAGATTCCGTGGCAGCCGGCGCAGTGCCGGCGAAACAAACCCCGCTGCCGCCCATCCGCTTCGCCGGCCACCGGTCCGGCCGCCATGCGGAGCAGCTCCAGCTTCAGCCCGCTCCCCTCCACCACTCGCGGCTCGTCGGGGGTGCCGAACAGTTGCTCCAGCGCATCCCGGATCGCCTCCTTTTGCGCCAGGCTCACCTGGGCCGGGTCGCGGCCTTCCATGTTCAGCTTGAAGGCCGGCGACTGGGACAGGTCGCAGCCGCCCAGCGTCAGCGCGGCGACACACCAAACCACCGACCAGATCGATCGGATGCGGGCCGGCGGCGACGTCTTTCGGCGTCCGGCAGGCGAACGAACCAACGCGGCTTGCACGATCACGACTTGACGAACTTCGTGGGTGGCAGCTTGATCGTGCCCAGGTCGTTGGTGCCGGGCTTGATCGTCATCTTGAATCGCCCTTTGCGCCAGGCCTCGGTATCGAGGTAGCCGATTCGCTCCTGCCAGAGTTGAAACTCGAGCTTGCCGACCGGCAGCTTGGGGATGCGGAACGTCCCGTCCGGCTTGCTGATGGCCACGTAGGGGTGATCCGTGGGAAGAATGTAACCACTCTCCCAGGGGTGGTAGTTGCAGGCAATAGGCACGGGAACCCGCTGGGCCCGGCGGAACTTCCAGGTGGCGTCCGCGCCCACCGGCAAAACGATGTTCGCCGGCACGTCCAACAGCGGCGTGAAGGCCACGTTCTGGGCCACGGGGTCCGAGTTGACGATGTGAAACTCCTGCTTCTTCGCCCAAATCGTCATGCAATGGGGCTGAAAGATGCAGTCGAGGTTGTCCAGCAGCACTTGTTTTTCGACCGCCTCTTCCAGTGTGGGCGAAATGGCCGGTTTCTTCGTGCGAAGGTAGATGAAGACGTTTTGCAGGCCGCCGTCCTGGCCGACCATCAGCGACTCGTCGCGGATGTCGAACTTGCCGCAGCAGTCGACGTCCTTGTCCACCACGAGCTTTTTCCGCGGCGGAGCCGAGCCGTCGTAGACCAGGCGGCCCACCAGGTCGCCCCACTTGTCGCTGGAAGCCGCCCGGACCACCGCCGGCACGTTCATCGCCGCCACCATCGTGCCAGCCGTGACCACCGATCGGGATACAAACTCTCGCCGATTCAATCTCTTGCTCATGAAGGGTCTCCTCGATTCTTGCCGGAAGGAAATCGGCATGATCTGGAAAAAAGGGGACGGGCACCTCACGGCCGGGTCTTGATCGACGGCCGTGGTGCGTATCCCACCGGAGCCGGTCCCCTCTTTGGGACAACGCCCGCAAGGGCTCCAGTATACGCCGTGGCGACGGCCCTGGCCACGCGCGCTCCCACCACCACGCGGCTCACTTCGCCCCCGCCGCCGATGGCGAGGCCCCCGGGGCCGACTCGATCATCGCCCGAATCGAATGCTTCAGGCTGATGAATTGCTCGTAGTTCATCAGCAAGTCGGCGACCGCCTCGATCTGCTGGCGGCTGCCGCCCTCAAGCAGGTCCTGTCCCATCGGTGGCCCCGTTGGGGGGAAGTTGACCGGCATTCCGGTGTAGGGCAAAACCGACTTGGGATCGGCCAGCCAGCGGCGGAGATACTCGGGCCGAATCCGCCCTCCCACCTGGGCCAGGTCGGGAGCCAGGATTGTCTGCGTGTCGCCGCCGGGGTCGAAGTCGCCGATCAGGTGGCACTTGGCGCAGAACGTCTTTCGGTCGATCAACAGCCGCATCGCCGCGTCGAGACGCTGGCGGTGGTCGGCCGCGAGCGAACGTCGCGCCGGGCGGCCGGGCACCGCGGCGTAGGGGAACGGCTGGCCGCCGGCGGCGGAAAAATAGTCCACCAGCCGGCCCGCCTCCGCCGCCGAGAGATTGTACTTGGGCATCCGCAAGACGACCGAGGGCCGAATCCGCGTGGGGTCGAGCAGGTAGTCGAACAGCCACGCCGGCTGCACTTGGGCTCCTTCGTGCACCAGCGGCGGCGGTACCCGGCCCCAGGCCTCCGCCCAACCGGCGCCGGCTTCCTCGGCCACTACCGGGTAGAGCAGTCGAGAAAATGCCCCGCCCCAGCCCGGCCACTTCCTCACCAGGCTGGGCTCCGCAATCGGCACCTGCATCCCTCCCACTCGCCACACCCGGCCGTGGATCAACGCCGGCTCCCAAAGACTGAACACATACAACGGGTTGCCGTCGTCGTCCTCGTCTTCGATCAGTTCGCCCTCGGGGTCGACCAGCGGGGTGCCCACCACGTGCGCGTGTCCCCGGCCGCGGCGGTCCACCGCCAGCGAGTGCTCGATCTCTGCCGGGCTGAATCGCGGCCGGACAAAATCGAACGTGGGCGACTCGGGCGGGTCTTCCCACTCTTGGGGATCGTACTCAAACGCCCAACGCTCCATCGCCAGCGCATGGCATTCGGCGCAGCCGTAGCGGTCGAGCACCTTGCGGCCCTCGACGATGGCCCGGCGCCGCCGGCCGGGTGCGAAAACATACTGCGGGGCCGGTGGCCGGGCCACCAACCCCAGCACGAACGTGATAATCGCCTCCCGCTGGGCGGGCGAGAATCCGAACGCCCCCATCGTCAGCCGCTGGTTGTAGCCCTTGTTCTCCACCTTCTTGTAGTCGAAGCTTCGCGGGGCGCGGAGCTTTTGCCACAAAAAGCCTTCCCGGTGCTCGCCCCGAATCGCCTCCAGGTAGAACTCGCGGTCGGCCGCCGTCTCGCCCTCTTCCAGCCGGTTTGTCCCGGGCGACTGCTCCAGCAGCCGGTGGACCTGCTCGAACGCCAGCAGCGACTCTTGTTTCCGCCCCCAATCCGAGAGCTTGGGCCCGATCGGCGGGGCACCCTCAAAGCCGGGAATGTCGTGGCAACCGTAGCACCCCCGCTTGCCGATCGTCCGCCGGCCCACGTAGCGGAGCTTCTTCTCCAGCGTGATCGGCGCGGTCAGCTCCGCCGCGTCCCC
>CAYZWG010000449.1:2659-4602 GCA_964481605.1 uncultured Planctomycetaceae bacterium | reverse complement strand
GTACTTCGAGCGAACGAATCGCTTTACGCCGACGGTTATCGAACAGCTAAAGGCCAGCATGGCCACTATCTCGAACGCTCTCGTAAACGAGATTTCCGCAAGGGAGGTGATCGTTTTGAAGACGGGGGAGGTGACGGGCCGGCTTGGCCAGTTACCAGACAAAGTTGCGCTTACGCCGATTCAGCAGCACTTGCTCGGCGAAACTGTCCGGTGCATCAAAGTAGAGGCATACCGCTCAGCCGCGGTAATGGGATGGAATCTTGTGTACGATTGCGTCCGCCAATGGGTCTTCGACAACAAGCTCGCTGATTTCAACAGCTACTTGCAGTCCATGTACGGCAACAAATCGGCGGTGCACGTGTATGAGGACTTTTTTGTCTCTGAACGGCCTATTAGCGAGTACGAATTCCTGAACGTACTTCGAGGGCCAGGAAACCAGCCGAACATCATCCGGAACAAGATCATCGACGTTTTGGTGCATTACTTGCGACAACGGAACGATTACGCCCACCCGAATTTCACGGCACCCAGCGCAAACAAGACGAACGCCTACATCGAGCATTTGCTGGACGTAATCTGCGCTCCGCCCTTTGCGTGACGATTCATGGACCGGACGGATCAGCACAGCATGTGCCCCCTACGAACGTGTAGAACAGTTTTCGGGGAGCAAAGCCTGTAGGCCGGGTCGCGACCCGGCATGGATCGGGCAAGTGAGTACGCCGGGTCGCGACCCGGCAGGACCGATCGGAGGCGGGGGTTCCCGTCGAAGAATTGGACAAGCCTTTGCCCTTCACTCGATCCACCCGCCGCCGAGGACTTGCTCTTGGTCGTAGCAGACGGCTGCCTGGCCCGGGGCCACGCCGTGGCAGAGTTGGTGGAATTGGGCTTGGAAGCGGGCGGATTCGAGCGGCGTGACCGTGGCGGGGAGGGGCTGGCCGCGGTAGCGGATTTTCACCGTGCAGTCGAACGGCTCTTGGGGCGGCGGGTCGATCAGCCAGTTGACGCCTGTCGCCGTGAGCTCGTGGCGGGCGAGCTCACCGCGGGTGCCGACCACGACGCGGCGGGTGTGGGGCTCGATGCGGACCACGAACCGCCGCTGGCCGAAGGCCACGCCCAGCCCCTTGCGCTGGCCGATGGTGAACCGCTCGATGCCGTCGTGGCGACCGACCACGCGGCCGTCGGTGGTGACGATCTCGCCCGAGGTGTCGCGGCCGCGGCGCTGGCGGACCAGGCGGGGGTGGTCGCCGTCGGGCACGAAGCAGATTTCCTGGCTGTCGCGTTTGTGGGCCACGCCCAGCCCCAGCCGCCGGGCGATGGCGCGGATTCGCGGCTTGCGGTACGGGCCAAGGGGAAACTTGAGCCGGCGGAGCCGACTTCGCTCGATGCCGAAGAGGACGTAGGACTGGTCCTTGTGGGGATCGAGCCCGCGGCAGAGCGCGGGGATCGAATCGCCCTGCTCGACCAGCCGGGCGTAGTGGCCGGTGGCCACGTAGTCGGCCTGGACGCTTTGGGCATAGCGGAACAGCTCGCCGAACTTGAGCCAGGTGTTGCAGACGATGCAGGGGTTGGGCGTGCGGCCCGAGGTGTACTCGTGGACGAAGTAGTCGATGATGCGGTCGAACTGCCGGTCGAAGTTGAGGGCGTAGAAGGGAAGATCGAGCAGGTCGGCCACGCGGCGGGCGTCGTCGGCGTCGGCGGCGCTGCAACAGCCCTGCTTGCCGGAGGTGGGGCAGGCGGCCCCGGCCGGCGAGCCGCCCGCAGCAGTGACCCCGTGGCGCATGAAGACGCCGATCACCTCGTGACCCTGCCGGCGCAAGAGCCAGGCGGCAACGCTGGAATCGACACCACCGGACATGGCCAGGACGACGCGGGACATTTTTCGGGGCAAGGGCCAGCGGAGAAAGGGCCAGAGCAGACGAAGGCGAGGCTGCCGGTTGGGGGGG
>CAYZWG010000449.1:0-2559 GCA_964481605.1 uncultured Planctomycetaceae bacterium | reverse complement strand
TGGGAGGGCGAGGCTCCCGCCTGCGCACGGATATCCCCTTTACACAACGGGAACTAACGAAGTGTATCGGGCGGGGGTTGCGGGGGGAAGGGATGGGCGTTCGGCGCGGGTCTCCTGGCCCCGCCGAGTTTGTAGGCCGGGTCGCGACCCGGCAACTGGTAGAGGTTCCCAAGCTGGAGCTTGGGAACCAGGTTGGGGGCGTTCGGCGCGGGGTTCACCGGCTGGTCGGGGATTTGCCGGCTGGGCGTGGCGGGGACATCGTGTCGCGGGTATATTCCATCCGTGGATGTGGACGGTTTGCCCGCGAAAGAGTTCCCGCCTGGAGCGATGGATGATGCGACGCCTTGTTTTCACGTGGTTCGTTTTCGCCTTCGCGTCGTGTTGTCTCCCGGCGGTATTGGTTGCCGCCGGCCAGCGCCGCGGGGATGCCGATATCGCCGCGCTGCCGGTGCTGGTGGACGACGGGAAGCCGGCGTCGGAAGACTGGCTGGTGGTGCCGGCCGATCGGCCCGCCGTGGTGGGTCGCGGCAGCGACGGCAAGGAGATCGTGCTGGACAACGGGCTGATCCGCCGGGCGTTTCGGCTGGCGCCCAACGCGGCCACGGTGGGTTTCGACAACCGCATGACGGGGGCGAGCATCCTTCGCGGGGTGAAGCCGGAAGCCGTGGTCGAGTTGGACGGCACGACGTATACGATCGGCGGATTGCTGGGCCAGCCGGAGTATGCCTACTTGCGGCGCCAGTGGCTGGATTCGATGACCACGGACCCGGGCGCTTTCCAGTTTGCCGGATTCGAGGTGGGCAAGACGGCGGCGCGATTTCCCTGGAAGCGGTCTCGCCATGCTCCACCGGCGGCCTGGCCACCACCGGGGGTTTCGCTGGTGCTCCACTTCAAGCCGCCGGAGGGGAAGTGCCCGGGCGTGGGCGTGGCGGTGCACTACGAGATGTACGACGGGATACCGTTGTTGTGCAAGTGGCTGACGATCACCAACGGTGGCCGGAAGCCGGTCACGGTGAACAGCTTCAAGAGCGAAATCCTGGCGGCGGTGGATTACGAGTCGGACGTGGAGCTGCCCAACCGTTGGGAGTTTCCCAACATGCTGGTGGAGAGCGACTATGCCTTTGGCGGGATGGGCGCGGGCGGGGCCAACAAGACGGCCCACTGGGTCGCCGATCCGCAGTACGGCTCGCAGGTGAACTACGCCCGCCAGGCGCCGGTGATGCTGGAGGTTCGGCCGCCGCTGGGGCCGGAGGCGGCGATCGCGGCGGGGGAGACGTTCGAGACGTTTCGCACCTTCGAGCTGATTCATGATTCCACGGAGCGGGAGCGGAAAGGTCTGGCCCAGCGGCGGATGTATCGCACGATTGCTCCCTGGGCGATGGAGAACCCCATCCTGATGCACGTCCGCTATGCCGATCCGGCCTCCGTGCGGCGGGCCGTGGACCAGTGCGCGGAGGTGGGGTTCGAGATGGTGATTATGACCTTCGGGAGCGGCTTCAACATCGAAAACGAGGACCCCGAGTACCTTGCCCAGGTGAAGGAATTGGCCGACTACGCCCACGGCAAGGGGATCGAACTGGGGGGCTATTCGCTGCTGGCAAGCCGGCGGATCGGTCCCCGGGAGGACGTGATCAACCCGGCGACGGGGAAGCCGGGGGGGGCGATCTTCGGCAATTCGCCGTGTCTTGGCAGCCAGTGGGGGGAAAATTACTTCCGCAAGCTGTACGGCTTTATCGAAAAGACGGGCATCGACGTATTGGAGCACGACGGCTCCTATCCCGGCGACGTTTGCGCGTCGACCGCGCACCCCGGCCACCACGGCCTGAAGGATTCGCAGTGGACGCAGTGGAAGAAGATCACCGCGTTCTACAAGTGGTGTCGCGGGCGGGGAGTTTATCTGAACGTGCCCGACTGGTATTTTCTCAGCGGCACGAACAAGACCGGCATGGGCTACCGGGAGACGAACTGGTCGCTGCCGCGGGCGAGGCAGATTCTGCTGGGCCGGCAGAACATCTTTGACGGCACCTGGTGCAAGACGCCGAGCATGGGCTGGATGTTCGTTCCCCTGGTGCAATATCACGGCGGCGGAGCGGATGCCACGCTGGAACCGCTGGCCGAGCATCTCGAATCGTACCAGGCGCACCTGGTGCAAAACTTCGGTTCGGGCGTGCAGGCCTGTTACCGGGGGCCGCGGCTGTACGACACGGCGGAAACCAAGGCGATGGTGAAGACCCGGGTCGATTTCTACAAGCGGCACCGGGCCATTCTCGAATCGGACGTGATCCACGTTCGCCGCGCGGACGGCCGGGCGATCGACTGCATCTTGCACGTCAACCCGGGCTTGAAGGAGAAGGGCTTGGCGATGGTGTTCAATCCGCTGGATCGGCGGGTCGAGACGACGCTGATGCTTCCGCTCTATTACACCGGGCTGGTCGAATCGGCGATGATTCGCCGGCGGGAAGAGACGCCGGTGCGCTACAAGCTGGACCGCAAGGGCCGGGTGGCGCTGCCGGTGGCCGTGGAGGCGAGGAGTTTCACCTGGCTGGTGATCGAGTAGGG
>CAYZWG010000448.1:0-4602 GCA_964481605.1 uncultured Planctomycetaceae bacterium | reverse complement strand
ACAACACTGGTTCCCAAGCTCCAGCTTGGGAACCCGCGGACCGATGAGTTTTTCTCCACGGCAGGCGAAGCGGAGCTTCGCGCTGGATGCGGTCCCAAGCTGGAGCTTGGGACCGAGACAAGTGACGCCGTCCAACGAAAGTCCAACGAAACAACCATCCCTTCTAGCTTGGTGATCGGTGATGATGCGACTTTTCCAAATAGTGTGGCGTCTCCGGCATGACGACCGGGGCGCCGTGTTTGTCGAGTACCTGCTACTGTTGACGCTGGTGGGGATCGGCGTGATTTGCGGGCTGGCAACCTTGAAAGACGCGTTGATCTCCGAGTTGAACGACTTGGCCGACGCGATCCTGGCCATCACCTGCCCGTAAAGCCGCGGCGATTCTCTCCCCGGCTTCGACGAAGCGTGCTGGAACAAGGCAGAGCAATGCGAATTCGCCCAGGCGGCTGGTCGAATCGGCGCGGCGTGGAGACGTTGGAGTTGATCCTCGTCCTGCCCGTGCTGATTTTCGTGCTGGTGGTGACCTTCCAATTCGCCACGCTGCTGATCTTTCGCGCCGCGGTGACCCACGCCGCCACGGTGGCGGCCCGCGAGGCCGGAAAGGGGGCGGCGTTTGACAAGGTGGTGGGCGCTGTCCAGCAGGTGCTGGACGCCAACTGCATTGCCGTCAGCGACGCGCCGGGCTCGGGCACGAAGGTGGTGCTGGAAGACGGGGACGGGATCGTGGACGCCCAGTTCGGCGACCCCGGGCTGGTCTGCCCCCCGCCGGCCAACCCGCTCGATCCGCTCCAGGTGCGGGTGACCGTGTGTGTGGACCTGCCCGCCACGCCGTTCTGCGACGCGTTGGCCGGTTGGGGGTTCACGTTCCTGGGCCGAGGGCCCGTGCGGGCCAGCTCGCTGGTGATGAAAGAGTTGGAGCAGGACTTGGCGCCGCCGTAGGCGGCCGGCCATCGCTTGCACGGCCCTCGGGCAGCATGAGGATAAGAACGACGTGGCAACGATCAGTGATCTCGAATCCGGCGAAACGCAGGTGGAGAAGCTGGGACCCGTGCTCAGTGCGCGGTGGGTACTCAAGCTGCGACACCTGGCGGTGTGCATCCTCTTGGGCGGCATGTTCGCCTATCTGAATTGCCTCCCGCTGATGGACTCCGCCGTCTGGATGGACGTCGCCCAGGGGCGTTGGATGCTCCAGCAGGGGGGAATCCCCGCCGGCGATCCCGCCCAGCCGCTAAGCGACGGAATGCACATCGCCCACACGACATGGCTTTCCCAGGTGGCCTTCGCGCTGGCCGATCGGTGGGGCGGGCCCTCTTATGTTTCCCACCTGTTCACCCTGCTGATGATGGCCCAATTGCTGGTCCTGGCGCGGGTGTTCTATCGGCAGACGAAACACATCTGGCTGATGTTCGTGGGCGTGGCGCTGACCTTGGCCGTGGGAATGCGCTACGACCTGTACGCCAGCACGCAGGTCTTCGGATACCTGGCACTGGCGCTGTTGATGTGGATTCTCTGCGGGCTGGAGGGAGCCGAGTTCGATCTTCCCTTGGTCCGCCGCTCGGCCCAAGCGGGCCGAGCGCGGCATGGCCACTGGCCGCTCTGGTTGGCCGTGGGGGCGCTGTTCGCCGTCTGGGCCAATCTGCACGGGTCCTATCTGCTGGGAATTGCCATCCTGCTGTGTTATGCCCTGGCGAGGATGATCGAGGTGGCGTGGCGAGACCGAAGTCCCCGGGCGATGCTGCGGGATCGGCAGGCGCGGAACTGGCTGCTGTTGGCCGAATGGGCGTTGGTGGCCTCGTTTCTCAATCCCTACGGCCCTTTGCTGGCCTGGGAGAACCTGGCCGTGGTCCACAATCCGCAGTTGCTCTCCATGCCGCAATGGGTGTCGGTGAAACTGGCCAGTCCCGGCGGGCTGATGTTCGTCGCCTCGGTGGCGCTGTTGGCCGTCGTGTTGCGGCACAGCCGGCGAAAGGTTCGCCCCGTCGAGGTGCTGCTGCTGGCGGTGTTTGGAATCGGCGCCACGCAAACGTCCCACGCCGTCGGCTGGTACGCCCTGGTCTACGCTTTTGTGCTCGTGCCCCACCTGGCCGACGCGATCGATCGGCTTCTTCCCCGGCGTCGGCCCAAGGCCGATCCGGTCGCCCGGCCGCTTGAGTCGCGAGATTTCATCATCACCTTGGTCTGCGGCCTGGTGCTTTACGTCTCCTTCCGCATGGCCCCGCTGAGCGTGGAAATCATGGGCGGTTCGCCGCCCAAGCTGGAACAACTTCTCGGCTCAAAGGACTTGGCCGGGGTGGTGCGGTACCTGGGCGAGCATCCCTCGCGGGGATTGATTTACGCTCCCGTCAAGTGGGCCGACGTGCTGGTCTACTTCGGAGGACCGGACGCGCCCATGCTGATGACGTCCAACGTCGAGTGGGTACCCCGGCGAATCTGGAGCGATCACCGGCGAATGTCCCAGTGTGAGCAGGGCTGGGAAAAGGGCATGGACCGCTACGCGGTGGAAACCATGGTGATCGACAAAGCCGATCACGGCTCCCTGGCCAAGGCCGCCAGCCGCTCGCCGCTGTGGAGCGTGGCCTACGAAAACGAAGGGGCGGTGGTCGTTCGCCGCGTGGAGAAGCCCCGCAACGCACCCGAGTTCGAGCCCGTCGCCGTGAGCGAGTCGGTGGCGCCCCCTTCCTGATCGCCGCCTGGGCGGATTCGTCCTTTTCTCGTCGCAAGAAAGAGCTGAACTCCCGGAAGCATCGGCAATGAAAAAACAGCAGGGCAAACGATCGGGGTCCACCTGGCGGAGCGTGCTCTTCGTGGGGGTCCAGTTGGTGCTGATGGTGGTGATCGTGGGCGTGAGCCGGGCACGACTCCGCGACGAACACCGGCACCACGAGTTGCCCCCCATGCGCTTTCGGCCGCTCTCCGTGGAACCACTCTACGACCGGCCCGACTTTATCTCCGACAAACAACTGCTGGACGTGCTCTACAAGCTCCGCCCCCGGCTGCGGGAGGAAAAGCCGAAAATCAACCACGTGGACCACGCCCTGCGGTTTTGGGGCGCGGAGGCCTTGTTCCACGATCCGGAGTGCCTCTCGGGCGCCGAGATGCGCGAGTTGCTGCTGGACAACCGGCGGTTTGCCGAGGCCTGGGGCTCCGACGAGAAGCCGCTCCTGGAATGCACGGAACACGGGGTCGCCGTGCGCACCCAAGAGGGCGACGCCTCGGCCAGCCACCTGGACCATACGCTGGCCGGCCTGGCCGAAGTGGGCACCCCGCTGGACTTTCCCGTGCAGACCTCCGAAGGGCCCACCACCGTCCGCGCGCTGTTGAAAAACTCGCTGGAGTCGTTCGATATCAACCAGGTCGAGTACGAATGGTCGTCGCTGGCCTACGTGCTCTACCTCAGATCGCTGGCGCCCTTTGACGACGTCTACGGCCAGGAGACCTCCTTCGACCGGCTGGCAGACCGGATCATGCGGCAGCGGATGAAAAAGGGGGTCTGCTACGGCAACCACCGCCTCCACGCGCTGGTGATGATACTGCGGGTCGACGACCGGCATCCGATCCTCGGCGAGGGCTGCCGGGCGCGGATCATCGCCCACCTGAAAAGCGCAACCCAAACGCTCATCGCCAGCCAGGACCCAAAAGGATTCTGGAACCAGTATTGGACCACCGGCGTGGCCCCCATGGGGGAAGACGACGACGAGCCGTCGCAACTGGCGCCCCGGGCGAGAAAACTGCTGGCCACCGGCCACGTCTTGGAATGGTGGTCGCTGGCACCTGGCGAGGTGCTTCCGCCGGACGAAGTGATCCGCCGCGCCGCCCAATGGCTGGCGGCCGAAGTGACCTCCCTGGACGACGAACAGATTCGCCGGAACTATACCTTCCTCACCCACGCGGGCCGCGCCCTGGCGCTGTGGCGAGGGCATTTCCCAGCCTATTTCATCCCGGCCATGGAGGCCCGCCACTCGTAAACGACCCAACCTCCAGCCCGCAGAATCCCCACCGGCCCTGTGCCGGTGGGAAACGGGTTTGAGAACTACCACGCCCACGCGCGCGAAGCCACGGAGAACCGTTGGGGTGGCGGCGGCTCGTAGTTTCCAAACCGGCAATCCACCGGCACAGGGCCGGTGGGGGTTAAGACCTGATATGTCCACGTGTTTTTCCCACCGGCGAAAGAGACCCACCCAAGGGAGTCGATCCAATGTTGCTGAAACGTCTCTGGCGTGACGAAACGGGGTTCCTGGCCTCGACCGACCTGATTCTCCTGACCGTGATTCTCACGCTGGGGATGATCGTGGGGTTGACCGCCTTCCGCGACCAGGTGGTGCAGGAATTCGGCGACCTGGCCACGGCCGTCGGCCGGCTGAACCAGAGCTACCAGTACCAAGGCTGCGGCGAGGAGGGAGTGACCGATCACTGGGTGGCCGGCAGCGACTACACCGACGAGCCGGACTTCTGCGAAGTGGCGGACGTGGCCGATCAGCCGCCGGCCGGTATCTCGGTCAGCGTGGCGCCCAACGCCGAGGGCTCGGCCCCGTCGCCCAGCCCCTGATATTACTGCGCAGGGTTGTTCGTTGCGATTCTCCGCAAGTCCTTACTTCGACTGTT
>CAYZWG010000447.1:0-4611 GCA_964481605.1 uncultured Planctomycetaceae bacterium | reverse complement strand
GCCTTACACCTGCCGTGCCTGCGGCACCCCGATAGCAGAGCTATCGCGGCCACCCGGGTGTGGCTCAGGGGTTTGCGGCCAGCGTTTGTTCGTAGGCCTCGGCCAGTGAACGGGCGGGGGTGGCGAGTTTCAGCACGGGCGCAAAATCGGCGAATTCTTGATCGATGCCGTCGAGCATTTCCACGGCAGACGGATCGCCAGGGCCCGCCACCCGCTGGTAGAGTTGGGAGAATCTTTGGCCGTCGTGCCAGCAGGAATCGGCGGCGGCCGGCAACAGCCGCGACAGCGACACGGCCGCCTTGCCCGGCTCGGCATGGGGCTGATCGATCCACCGCTCGACTTCGAGGTGATTCTCGATCAGCACGGCGAAGCCGTTGGGGAGGTTCCATTGTCGGGCCATCATCCCTCCCGCCTCGGCGTGCGTCCAGCCAAAGATCCGCTGCTCCAGCTTGGAGAGGTGGACCGCGCCGCCCTTGCGGGCTTGCAGCAGTTTCTTGTAGGCCGCGGGCGCTTCCTTGGCCAAGACCGGGATCGCCATGTCCTGGAGCAGGGCGGCGGAGAACGCTTCCTCGGCCTCCTTCAGTCCCAGCATCTTGCCCACCGCCCGGGCAAACAGCGCGCGTCGCAAGGAGTCTTGCCAAAGGCTCTTCAGATCGAACGGGCCACACTTGGGATTCGGCATCAAGCTGAACACGGCGCTCCAGAGGGCGAAGTTCTTGATCGTGCGAATGCCCACCAGCGTGATGGCCAACTTGATGCTGGAAATCTCGCGTGAAAACCCAAAGTAGGAGGAATTCACGAATTTCAACACCTGGCTGGTCAGGCCGGGGTCTGACTCGATCGGCACGGCAAACTCCGCCGGCCCATTGGTCGGGTCCTGGGAGAGTTCCAAGAGGCGGATCGCACTCTGTGGCAAAGCCGGAAGTTGGGCTCCGGCCACGACCTTCTGCAAGTCAATCAGCGGTTGCTTTGCCTCGCTCATCAGTTCGCCTGTGCTGCGCGTTTCCAAAACTCTCCGTCGAGGGCGGCAGGCAACCGGCCTCCCCGCGGATGCCGGCGGGCAATGACTTCGCCTCGGTGTTTCAACTCTAGGCCACATCCGGCAACGGAGCAAACCGCGCAACTTGTCGGCGGATCGGCGTTTGCGTGGCGTCCGCGGGCTGATCGGCGGGGGACGTTTCCGATTTGCCACGCGGGTTTCGCGCGGGCGTTGCCCAAACACCCCGTCGGCCGCACGGGGCGGACCTGCTCACTCTGCCTAACTTGTTCGGGGGCAAACGCTTACGGCGTGTTTCCCTCTCCGCGAGCCGACTGGGTGCGCCGGTTGCACCATGGGTCTGGGCAAGTCGAGCGGCCGGCGGTCTTCTTCGCCGGCCCGCCGGTTTTCGGCTGACCGAAACGGCCCCTTCGCCCGGAGAACCCCCTGTGCGCTCTGCCCTTTGGATACTTGCCGTGCCGCTGGTCTGCTGCTGGCTGTTGATCCAGTGGCGGGTGGACGGTCCGTCGACCGCGGTGCCCGCCGATGACCTCTGGCGTCGCACGTGCGACGGGTGGGAGAAGGCCACTTGGCTCGAGCCCGATCCAGGCCCGTTGAACCATGCCCTGCATCCGTCGGTGGTGGCCGCGATGATGACGCTGCTGTCGGTGACGGCGCTGGTGGCGTTTCCCCACGGCCGGCCGGAGCAGGCCAGCGAGCACGATTTTCCAGGGTCGCCGTGGGCGGATCGTGCAGCCGGGGGCGGATACTCCCTGCTGCATGAAAAAGGGAATAAGCCCCATTCCTTTCTCAAGTGAAGTAGGGTGCGTGC
Source organism: uncultured Planctomycetaceae bacterium (assembly GCA_964481605.1). Lineage (GTDB taxonomy): Bacteria > Planctomycetota > Planctomycetia > Pirellulales > Thermoguttaceae > CAYZWG01. Next base: position 2,803 of record CAYZWG010000447.1, on the reverse strand, counting down.
TTGCACGCACGCGCGGGTGGCGTGCTGATTGCTTCGACCGCAAAATCAAACCGAATCGTGCGCACGCACGCGGGTGGCGTGGCGGGCAACCCGGGTCGTAACCGACCCGGCTCTTGGGGCAACCGCTTCAGAGCCTTGCCTGGGCGGCGGCAATCATCTGCCGCCAGACTTCGCGCTGCCGGGCCAGCGCGGCGACACGATCGGCCGGCTTGGTGCGACACTCCAAGAGGATCCAGCCGGTGTAGTCCATGGCCACGAAGAGATCCATCAGTTGCTGGTAGGGGTATGTCCCCAGGTTGAGTTCGCGGACGTGGGCCGTCTGACCAAGGCGGTCCTTGACCAGGTTGAAATTGTACGCCAGGCCCTTGCCCTGGAGATCCTGGCCGTTGGAGTTCCAGCAGACGCCCAGGTTGGGGTGATCGGCCACGTCGATGATCTTCTTGATGATCGGCAGCGGCGCGCACTGGCCGTGCACCTCCAGGCGGACCTGTTGTCCGTAGTCGGCCCCGAAGGCCGCCACCTGGTTGAGCGAGCGGCCGATCTGCTCGATGGTCGCTTCGTGGGCAACGCCCTTGTGGAAGCTGTTGGGCTTGACCTTCACGCCGCTGCCGCCGCAATCGTGGCTGAGCTTGATGAAGGCCTTGGTGGCTTCGATGGCTGCCTTCAAGGCCTCCGCCTGCGGCTGGTCGAACCGCTCGTTGCTGCCCGGCCCGACAAACTCGACCGGCGAGTCGTCGAAACGCCGCTTGACCTCGCGCCGCTGCTTTTGGGTGAGCGAGGGTTCGACGCCGTGGGCATGGGTGGTTCGCAACTCGGCGCCCAACACGCCCGACTTTTCGCAGTTGGCAATCAGGGTGGGCAGGTCCCAATCCTGGCCCCAGAGGTAGGTGACCAGTCCCAGTCGCATCCGCGAGCCCGGCTTGCCGGCGGCGGTGGCCAACCGTCCGGCCCCGGCCGCGGTGGCCAACGCCACGGCGGCGGCCGATTGCTTCAAAAAATCACGGCGAGTGGAAGTTGCGATCATGGGAGTTCCTTTCCGGCGGGTGGGGGGGTTTGTTGGGGTGTTGAAACCTTGGGGTCGTGGGAGCGAGACGTTCATCGCAGACTTGCTTCGCCAGGACGAGGCTAGGGCGCCGACTCGTCAAGGCTTCAGCTTCAGGCAAACCAACTCCTCTTCATTCCGCAAGAACAGCTTGCCCTCGGCCAGGGTGGGAACGGTCCAGGTGCGACCCGGCAGCACTTCCGTGCGGGAGATCTCGCGATACTCCTGGGGCGAGACCTCGGCCAGCGCCAGCGTGCCCCGTTCGCCGTAGACGATCAGCTTGCCGTCGGCGGCGATCAGCGATCCCTTGTTGAAGCCCCGCTGGCGCCAGAGCACCTCGCCGGTTTGAAAACTCATGCAGGTGAGCATCGTGTTGTTGAAGCCGTAGAGATGCCCGTCGATCAGCACCGACGTGGAGAAGTAGTTTTTCATGTTCTTGTTTGCCCAGAGGAGCTGGGCGGACGGTTTGCCGTCGGCGGCCTTCAAGGCAAACATGCCGCAGCCGGTGCCATAACCGGTGGAGACGAACAGCCGGCCGGCGTGATAGATCGGCGTGGCCACGTTGGCGTCGAGGGTGGTCTTCCAGGGATGGCGCCACAACGGCCGGCCGTCCTCCGGCGCGACCCCCACGATCGCCTGGCCGGTGAGCACGAGAATCTGCCGCATCCCGTCGACGTCGACGGCAATCGGCGTGGAATAGCCCGCCTTGTCCTTCAGGCTCGTCCAAAGGATTTCGCCGGTCTTTCGGTTCAAGGCCGCCAGGGCCTTGCCGTTCTTGCCGCCGCCGACGAGGAGCATCTCTTCCAGGATCACGGGCGAGACGGCCAGGCCGAACTCCAGGTTCTCGGCGGGCAGCTTGGCCAACAGGTTGTAGCCCCAGATTTTCTTGCCCGATTCGGCGTCCAGGCAGAGCAGCTCGCCGGTGGGGCCGTGGGCGTAGACGCAGCCTTCGTACACCGTGGGCGTGGCCCGGGGGCCGTTGCCGTACTCGTTCTCAAACAGGACCCCGCTGCGGGTTTTCCAGAGGACACTTCCGTCGGCCACGCCGATGGAAACGACATATTCATCCTTTTCGTCGGCATACATCGTGTAGGCCCTGCCGTCGACGACCACGACGCTGGAGAAGCCGGCCCCCAGCTTGATCCGCCACAGTTCCGGCGGGCCATCCTTGGGCCAGGGCGCCACGAGACCCGTCTCCGAGGAAATCCCGTCCCTGCGGGGGCCTCGCCAGCACGGCCAGTCGGTCGGGTCGGCCCGGGCAAGGGCCCCGGCCGCCCAAAAGCAAGTGAGAAGGGCCAGGACCAGGCCGGGCCGACACCAAAAACAACCTCTCATCTGGGGTATTCCTCGCGTTCTGTTTTCCTTGCGGGCCTTCCGGTCCGGCGGCAGCCACACGCCGGGTCCCTGGGCCGGGTGCGATTTTCTATCGTTCAAATCTATCCATCCGGGTCGCTTGAGGCCAGTCGGAAACGCGCACCGGCCAAGGAGACGCCGCCAGGCAATCGCCTGCCCTACCTGCTCTCGTTCCCAAGCTCCGGCTTGGGAACGTACGGGATCGCAACTCCGCTTCGAATGGCGTTGCCGACAGGCCAAGCAAAGCCCGGCGCCAGTTGCGCATGCGAAGCTGGAGCTTCGTAACGAGTTTCTGTTGCGAAAAGTTGGGAGGGCGAGGCTGGGGTGTTGAAAAGTTGCTCTTGACAGGGCTATTTGTTGGGGGGAGGATCTGGCTTTTTGTTGCGCGCAAAACCGGCATGGAGGTCT
>CAYZWG010000446.1:0-4627 GCA_964481605.1 uncultured Planctomycetaceae bacterium | reverse complement strand
ACGCCCGAGGGCGACTCGCCTGGGACGTGCCGGAGGGCCGGTGGACGTTGATTCGTTTTGCCTCGGCGATCATGGAGGGGCACGAAAACGACGTCGACATCCTCGACAAGGGTGCCGTGGAAACCTATTTCGACCGGCTGGGAAAGGCCATCCTGCACGAGGCCGGTGCGGCGGCGGGCCGGACCCTTTCGCATTTCTACAGCGTGAGTTGGGAGGGCGCCGCGCCCACCTGGACGCCGGCGTTCGAGGGCGAATTCGAGAAATATCGCGGCTACAAGATGCGTCCTTTTCTGCCCGTGCTGGCCGGCATGACGGTGAGAAACCAAGAGGTTTCCCGGCGTTTCCTCCGCGACTACCACAAGACGCTGGGCGATTGCTTCATGAACAACTGCTACGGTACGCTGCGCGATTTGTGCCACCGGGCGGGGCTGCGGTGGCACAGCGAGTCGGGCGGGCCCTGGAACCGGAAGCTGCCCAGTTTCAAGCACGCCGACCAACTGGCCTTCCTGGGCCGCAACGACATGCCCCAAGGCGAGTTCTGGCACCTGGGCCACGCGATGAATCGACCGGCGGCCATGGCCGCGCATATTTACGGCCGGCGATTGGCCGCCACGGAGGCCTTCACCCACATGCGCCCCCACTGGTCGGCCTACCCCGCGGTGCTCAAACCGGAAGCCGACGCTGCCTTCTGCGACGGCAGCAACCAATTCATCTGGCACACCTTCACCGCGTCGCCTTGTCGATTCGGCAAGCCGGGCATCGAGTATTTCGCCGGAACCCATTTGAATCCCAACGTCACCTGGTGGGAACAGTCGGGTGGCTTGCTGCGTTACCTGGCCCGCTGCCAGTTCATGCTCCGGCAGGGCCGGTTTGTCGGCGACGTCTGCTGCTACACCGGCGACCAGCCCTATCTGCATTGGGGGCGCGGCGCCCAGTGGAGCGCCCACCCGACCTTGAGCTTGGGCCAGGGCTACAGCTACGACCTGATCAACACGGAGGTCTTGTTGCACCGGGTGTCGGTCGAAGACGGCGATCTGGTCTTGCCCGACGCAATGCGATATCGCCTCTTGGTGCTCGACCTGGAGGAAGAGACCGCCTTGGCCCGGGTGCTGCGCAAGGTCGTGGCCTTGGCCCGCGCCGGGGCGACGATCGTGCTAGGCTCGCGCCGGCCCCGGCGGGCGCCCGGCCTGCGAAACTACCCGGCCGCCGACGCCGAAGTGGGCCGCCTGGCCGATCAACTCTGGGGCCCTCCGGGAGAACCGCCGCGGCCTCGCCCGCTGGGTGTGGGAAAGGTGATCGCCGGCGTGGGCCTGGACGAGGCGCTTGCCGCCGAAGGCATCGCGGCCGACTTCGTGGGACCGTGGCACTACATCCACCGCCGTGCCCCCGGCACCGACATCTACTTCCTCGCCGGGGAAGGATCGGCCCAGTGTACCTTTCGCACTCGCGGCAAGGAGCCGGAGCTCTGGGACCCCAAGACCGGACGCATCCGCGACGCGGTGCCGTATCGCGCGAGCGACGACGGCCGAACGATTGTGCCCATCGACCTGCCCAGGAACGGCTCGGTTTTCGTCGTCTTTCGCAGACCGGCCCGGCCCCGGCATCTTGCCTCGGTCACCGGGCCGGTGGGCGGAATGGAGTTGCTGGAGCGGATCGAAGGGGGCGTGCGGGCGCGCCTCTGGCGGCAAGGGGTCTACGTGTTGGCGACCTCGGACGGCCGGCGCCAGACAATCCAGGCGGAGGCGATGCCCCGGCCGCAAACCCTCACGGGCCCCTGGCAGGTAGGCTTTGCGCCGGGCTGGGGGGCTCCGGAATCGATCGTCTTCGACCACCTCATCCCCTGGAATGAACACCCCAACGACGGTATCAAGTTCTTCTCCGGCACGGCCACCTATCGGCACACCTTCGAGGTGGACCAGAAGCAAGTGGGAAAGCCCGCCCGGTTGCAACTGGGCGAGGTCCAACAGATCGCCCAAGTTCGCCTCAACGGTAGGTCGCTGGGCGTGGTCTGGACGGACCCCTGGAGTGTCGACGTCACCACCGCGGTGAAGGCCGGAACGAACGCGCTGGAGATCGACGTCACCAACCTCTGGGTCAACCGTTTGATTGGCGACGCCGACCTGCCCCCGGACAAGCGGCTGACCGGCACAAACGCCCTCGGCCGGGATGAGACGGCCAAGTTTCCCCACCTCCGCGGCTACTCCTCGAAGGACCCCCTGAAGAGGTCCGGGCTGATCGGCCCGGTGCGGCTGGAGTTTGGCCGGCAGCGGGAGCTGCGGTTCCCCCGCGGGTGACGCCGTGTTGTGCGCGGGTCTCCCGACCCCGCACGATCGACGACGCCGTCGAGGCTGCGGCCAAGCGGGCCTGCCGCTATTCGAGCGGTCGGTGGGTGTCCGGCCGGGCAAACACCAGCACTCCCGCTTGGGAAAGCACTTCGACGTAGCCGACTCGCCGGGCTTCGGCGGCGAGGAAGCGAACGTCGGCCGGCGACTGCTGAAACTGCTCGCAGGTGTCCAGCACGATCCAATCGAACAGCTCGATGGGCGAGTGCCCGGGGCCGACTTCTTGCCGAAAGGCCCGCCAGCGGATTCTCCCCTGGGCAACGTCCTCCAGCCGGGCCACGTCCAGCAGGTGGGAGGCGATCCGCCCCGTGGCCAGCACGCGAGCGTCGCCGGAGCCGACCTGCCGAACGATGCGGTCCAGGAGCCGGCGCCTTTCGGGGCTGAGCGTTCCACCGGCCGCCGGCCGCCGGCCGTCGGCGGTCGCGTACGAGCGGAGGAACGCGCCCGTCAGGGTGGGCCCGCTCAGCGGCAACGCCCCCAGCGCGATCGACAGCGTCAGTGCGGCGGCGAAGGCCCCCAGCGCACCCGGATGAAACCGCCCGGCGTGACTCGGCCCGCGGTCGTTGGAGGTCTCGTCGTGGGCGCCCGAGTCGGCCGCTCCGGCAATCGCCGCGGTAAACAAGAGCGGGATCAGCGTGGTCGTATACTGCATGGCGATGCTGGTGGCGGCGATCTTTTCCCAAACCAGGAGAACGCCCAAGGGCAAGGCGACCGCCGCCAGTATCGGCCAGCCTCGCCCCAGGTTGCGCAAGCCCAGGGGAACCCCCAGCGCCAGCAGGAAATACCCGCAGCGAACCCGGAACAATTGACCCCAGAATGCCTCCGGCCTGAGCACGGGAGAAAGGATGATCTGCCAGGTTGAAGTACCCAGGGCGTGAAACTGCGATTCCTGAAAGCGGGAAAACGCCGCCAGTTGGCAGATCAGCAGAAAGGCGGCCGCCAGTCCGGCGGCAACACCCGACCAACCCCACCAGGGCAAGGCGTCGGCCAGCGGGCCGAGGTTGCGGTGGGCCCCGCCCGAGCTTCGCTTCCGCCGCCAGGCGGTCCAGGCCATCATCGCGGCCAGCGCCGCCAGCACGACCGGCACGTTTTCCTTGAAACTACAGGCCAGCGCCGCCAGCAAGGCCGCCGCCCCGTAGCGGCGTCCGAGCAGCGTCCAGATGGCGGCGAAACCGAGCGGCAGGGCAAGGCTCACGGGGTGCCAGCCGTAGGTGTAGTTCAGGTTCAATTGCCCCACCGCCGGAAAGGCCAGGTAGGTCGCCCCCCAGAGGGCCGCCGCCGGGCGATCCGCGCCCCAGCGTCGGGCGATCCCGTAGACCAGCGGCGCCGGCAGCGCCAGGCAGACGGCCTGAATCGCCAGGAACAGCCGGGCGTCGGGCCACGCGCCCCAAAGCGGCGCCAACAGCACCAGGCCGGGATTGAAATGGTCCCAGAACGCCGGCAGGCTAGGCGTCTCCATGAGCAGCCCCCGCCCGCACCAGGTGTTCACCACGCGGCGGGCGAAATGGCCGAAGTCGTGGTAGCCCAGCAGGTAGTTCTGCCATGCCCCGAGGCCTTGGGCATACCACCAGCAGGCCGCCGCGGCAGCCAGCACTCCCACGCCCAATGCCCAGGGCAACCGCCGCTCCGGCGGCCCGGAGAGCTGCCGCCGGGCCACGCCGCGACCGATTTCCTCCGCGGCCGCGCCGCTGGCGGCCGCCAGCAGCAGCGGCTCCAGGAAGGTGGTCGGAATCGCCACGCCCAGCAGTCGCGGCAACTCCAACCCCGGCACGACGAAGGAAACGAGCAGCCATTGCGCCGCCCGGGGAACTGTCGCCGACTCGGCCGCCTGCCGCCAGGCCACGCCCAGTCCCAGCAGCACGGCGACCGTGAAAAAAAACGCCGTGCGGGCGGTGTCCAGCGAGAAACTTCCCAACAGCGGCACGGGGAAGGGGATCACCGTGTCGCTCATCACCAGGTGGTGTCGCGAGGCCAAGAGCGTGGCCGCCCAAAACCAGCCGCAACCGGCGGCAACGGCCACCAGCCGCCGGGCGGCGAATCGATCTCTCCCAGGGCGCTGTGCCAACGTTCGACCGTAATCACTCGATGGAAGAACCGCGGCGAAACCCAATACCGTTGTCTCGGTCCCAAGCTCCAGCTTGGGACCGCATCCAGCGCGAAGCTCCGCTTCGCTTGCGGTGGAGCAAAGCTCTCGCTCGGTGGGTTCCCAAGCTGGAGCTTGGGAACCAGATGACGGCTCGGCGGGAGCCTCGCGCTGCCAGCCTTGTCTCGGTTCCCAAGCTGGA
>CAYZWG010000445.1:2500-4639 GCA_964481605.1 uncultured Planctomycetaceae bacterium | reverse complement strand
TCCCAGGGCGACGCTTTGGGCCAGCACCTCGCCCGCCTCGAAGCCGGCGGCCATCCCCTGCTGCCGGCTGTAGACGCGGATGCGCTTCAGCAGGTGCTCCCGCGAGGGCGGAAACTGGCTCCGGTAGGCCCGAATGGCGGCCATCTTTTTTTCCAGCGTCTCGCTGATGTCGTGGACGATCGCCCCGGCGGCCGGCGGTGCCAGCGAGCGAAAGGCCAGGTAGTAGTGCATCAAGCCCGAGATCCGGTGGGGCGGCAGGCCGTCGAACTGCCGGTCCCATTTGCTCAGCTTGGAATAGAACACGGCCGCCTCGCTGATCAGCATCGCCTGGTAGTGGTCGGGCGAGGCCGTGGGCGTGGCGGCGCCCAGGCAGAGCACCAGCCGGGGACGCAGCCGCCGAAACACCGTGGCCAGCTTCACCCGGGCGTCGAACCCGTCGAACAGGCGGCGGTTGGGCAGATCGAGCGTCAGACGGGACGCCACGCCCAGCGTTTTCGCCGCCTCCAGCGATTCGGCCCTCCGCTGGTCGGGACCCGAACTGCCCGGCGTCGGCTCCCCGTCGGTCAAATCGACGATCGCCACCCGATGGCCTTGCTCGACCAGCCGGGCCAGGGTGCCGCCGCAGCCAATCTCCACGTCGTCGGGGTGCGCGCCGACGGCAATCACATCGATGTCGGGTTCAGGCATGGATCTCCGGCTCGGTTTCTCGGCCCCGGCCAACCCGCAAGAGGCTGCTCACTCAATGCTTCGGTTTCACCACGGAAACCAGGAACGTTGGGTTGAGCGCCTCGAAGCGAATCCGTTCCAACTGGAAATTGCCCCGGGCGAAGTTGATCATCCACACGCCTACGCCGGGACTGTATCCGCGAAGCAGCTTGTGGACTTCGCTCAGGTTCTCGATGCTGCCCATGGTGGCCACCAGCCGCCCGCCGGTTCGCAGTCGCTCGAACGCCGGGTCGATCAGCCGGCTGATCTGCCGCCCGCTGCCGCCCACAAAAATGCAGTCCGGCTGGGGCAGGTCATGCCAGGCCTCCGGGGCGCGGCCCAGCACGGGCGTGAGATTCTTGACCCCGAACCGCTCGGCGTTTTTCTTAATCAGGTTCCAGTCGTCGGGATCCATCTCGATGGCGAAGACCTGGCCCTCGGCGGCGATCTGGGCCGCCTCGATGGCCACCGCCCCGCTTCCGGCACCCACGTCCCACACCACGCTCGCCGGCCCCAGGTCCAACTCGGCCAGCGCCAGCGTCCGAATCTCCGACGGCGTGAGCAGCCCTCGCTTCGGTTTCGACTGCAAGAACGTCTCGTCCCGGTTGCCGAACAGCCGGCGGCCGATCGCTTCGCTGGGCCGGTCCGGCACACTCGGCTTGCGGACCAGGATCATCACGTTGAGCGGATCGAAGTCCTGCCGGGCGATCTCCTCCAACTCGCCCCGGGTGACCCGCTCGTCGGGCGACCCCAGGTTTTCGCAAACATAGGCCGTGAAATAGTCCAGGCCGCTTTCCAGCAGCGTTCGGGCAACCTCGCGGGGGGGGTGCTCCTGGCTGGTAAACAACCCCACCTTTTCGGCCCCGCGAATCGGCTCCAGCACGGCCGACACGCAGTGGCCCGCCAGGTTGGTCAGAAACGCCTCTTCCCAACTCTCCTTCACCCGCGCGAACGCCAACTGCATACTGCTGACGTGGGGGACGACATCGAAGTGGTCCTTGCCCAACCTATCGCAGAGGTATCGGGCCACGCCGTAGAAGAGCGGGTCGCCCACGGCCAGCACCACGGTCCGCTTGTCTCCGGCGGTGCGAATCCGCTCGGCCACCTCGACCAGGTTGGTCCCCACCACGATCCGCTCGCCCCCGGCCTCGGCGACCAGCGACAGCGCGTGGCTCTCCCCGATCAACAGTTCGGCCTCCATCACACGCCGGCGGGCCGCGTCGGTCAAGCCGCTCAGTCCGTCTTCCCCGATGCCGATAATGTGGATTTTATTTGCCTCAGCCAACGGCCTTCCCCTCGGCAAGAGATTCCATCTGCCACTTCCCAATGGGGGTTGATTGTAGGCCGCGCGGCCACTAGCTGACAACCCGGGCCGTCCGGCGCCACCCTGGTTCCCAAGCTCCAGCTTGGGAACCCACCGGCGTGGCGTGCGGC
>CAYZWG010000445.1:0-2400 GCA_964481605.1 uncultured Planctomycetaceae bacterium | reverse complement strand
GCGCCACCCTGGTTCCCAAGCTCCAGCTTGGGAACCCACCGGCGTGGCGTGCGGCTTCATCGCACCAGCGAAGCAGAGCTTCGCATAAATGCGGTCCCAAGCTGGAGCTTGGGACCGAGAGAGATCTGGAGCTTGGGACCGAGGGAAGCTACATTATCTTTCTGTCAGTGAATGATCCGTGATATCCCTCCCGTTCGGCGTGGGGCTGCCGACCCCACCGACAAGCCCCGACCCCGGTTTCCCGCCACCCCCCGCAGCCGAGAACTGCCATGCCACGTGTCTTGATCACGCCCGACTACCTCCGCGAGGCGGAGGGCCCTTTTCGGCGGATTCTGAAAGAGGCCGGCTTCGAGCTGGTTTTTCCCCCCACGGACGTTTCGCTCAAGCAGCCCGACAATCTGATCCGCCAACTCGACGGCATCGAGGCGGTGCTGGCCAGCGTGGAACCCTACAGCCGCGAGGTTCTCACCGCCGCCCGGCTGCGGGTGATTGCTCGCAGCGGCGTGGGCTACGATTCGATCGACCTGGAGGCCGCCGCCGATCGCGACGTGCTGGTCACCAACACCCCGGGAGCGAACAAGGAGGGGGTCGCCGAACACACCCTGGCGCTGCTCTTGGCGGTGGCCCACGGTTTTCCGGCTCGCGACCTCAACATCCGGGCCGGCCGCTGGGTTCGCGGGCCGCTACCTCGGGCGGCCGGCAGGATGCTGGGCGTGGTCGGGCTGGGTGCGATCGGCAAGGAGGTCGCCCGGCGGGGAGCCGCCCTGGGAATGTACGTGATTGCCCACGACCCGGCCGCCGACACCCGTTTCGCCCAAGCCCACGACGTTCGCCTCCGCACGTTCGACCAGTTGTTGGCCGAGGCCGATTTTGTCAGCCTCCATCTGCCCTGCACGCCCCAAACCACCCACCTGATCGACGCCGCGGCCCTGGCGAGAATGAAGCCCGGCGCGATGCTCATCAACACGGCCCGCGGCGGGCTGGTCGACGAAGCGGCCCTGGTCGGGGCCCTCGCCGACGGCCGGCTGGCCGCTGCCGCGTTGGACGTCTTCCAGCGCGAGCCCCTTCCGGCGGACCACCCCCTCACCCGGCTGGACAACGTATTGCTTTGCCCCCACATGGGCGGGCTCGATCGGGAGTCGTTGCAGACGATGGCCCGGCTGGCCGCCGCGAGCATCGTCGCGCTCCACCGGGGCGGCTGGCCCGAGGGCCGGGTGGTCGACGCCCGACGCCGCGGCACGTGGCGGTGGTAGGGAGGTCGGAGAGAGGACATTCGTGCGTAGGCGGAAGGTCGCGTCATGTGCCGGTGGATGATCTTGTCGTTGGCGCTTGCGGCCCCCGTGCCCGGTTCCGCCCAGGCAACTCCCCCGGTCGCCCCCGCCGCGCGACAAGCGCGGGTTGACGCCCTGGCCCGACCGCTCGTCGACGACGGCAGCGTGATGGGGCTGGCGGTGGGAATTCTGCAAGGCGAGGCGACGGCCACGTTCGGCTACGGCCACCTCGCCAAGGCCCGTCCGCGGCCACCCGACGCTGACACGCTCTTCGAGATCGGCTCGGTGACCAAGGTGTTTACCGGCCTGCTCCTGGCCGAGATGGTCCAGCGCGGGGAGGTCGCCCTGGACACGCCGCTTGGGAAGCTACTGCCCCAGGGCGTGACCTCTCCCACCTGCGACGGCCGCCCCATCACCCTGGTCGACCTGGCAACCCACTACTCGGGGCTGCCCCGGCTGCCGGGAAACCTGCTGCCCCAGATCGCCGCCCATCCCGACAATCCGTACGCCCGGTACACGCCGGCCGATCTCTACCGGTTTCTCTCCTCGCACCAGCTTCGTCGCCCGCCGGGTACCCGGTTTGAGTACAGCAACCTCGGCATGGGCCTGCTCGGCCAGGTGTTGGCTCGACGCGCCGGCCAAGGCTACGAGGACCTGCTCCGCCGGCGGATCACCGGGCCGCTGGGCATGAACGACACCCGGATCACGCTCTCCCCGGCGCTTCGCCGGCGTCTTGCTCCCGGGCACGGTCCCGACGCCCGGCCGCGGTCCAATTGGGACTTCCCCACGTTGGCCGGCGCCGGGGCGTTGCGCTCCACGGTGAGCGACCTGCTGCGCTTCTTGCAAGCCAACGTGGACCCCCATCCCCCGGCCCTGGGCCCTGCGATCCGGCGGTCCCAGCAGCCGGTGCATGACATTCCCGGCGGCAAGATCGCCCTCGGCTGGCACGTTCGATCCCCGCAGGGAATCTACTGGCACAACGGCCAGACCGGCGGCTACCACGGCTACATCGCCTTCCAGAGGGACCGCCGCTTGGGCGTGGTCGTGCTCGGCAACACGGCCACCGGCGTGGTCGACGCGCTCGGATCGCACTTGATGCGGATGCTCTTGGACCGGCACGTGGAACCGA
>CAYZWG010000444.1:0-4686 GCA_964481605.1 uncultured Planctomycetaceae bacterium | reverse complement strand
CCTCACCCTAACCCTCTCCCGGAGGGAGAGGGGACCTTGTGTCGCCATTCTGCAAGAGTCCATTTCTTATTTCGGCCGAAGTACCGATCCATATCCAGCACAGCTTCCACCCTGGTTCCCAAGCTCCAGCTTGGGACCGAGCGAATCACTCGGGACCGCGACAATGCCAACATCATATCCCCCTGATCGCACCCGGGCCAGGGGAAATCTCCCCGGCGGCCCTGCCGGGCCACCTGGGGCCAGAGGCGGCCGGATGCGGCTATTGGCTCGCCTGGGAGTCGGCGGCCGCGACGGGGGGGCTGGCGGGGCCCTCCGGTTGGGCCGGTTGCTGGTCTGCTTCCGGCTGGGTACCAGGCGGCTCGGGCACGGGTCCCAGGGTGGCCACGGCCTCGGCCAGCGAGGAGCGGACGAGGTCGACGGCCTGGTGGAATGCTTCGGAGTCGATTTGCTTGTCGTCCTCTTTTTCGTCGATGGTGGTGAAGCAGTCGTGGATGGGCTGGCTGATCTTACCGACGAGGTCACGGAGTTGGGGCGAGGCGGCTAGCACCTCGATGCCGTGGGGGGCCACACCGGAGCGGGTGGTCTCCTTGCCCAGGCCGACCAGCACGGAGCCGAGACCTTCCTTGAGTCGTCGGCGGGCCTCCTCGATGCGGCGTTGCGCGCGTTGGGCGTTGGGGTTCCTGCTGCCCATGCCGAACCCGCCCTCCATTGCGGGGTATCCTCCTTCGCCGCCGCCGCCCATGGTGCTTTCCATGCCGCCTCCCATGGCGCCTTCCATGCCGCCGCCCATCATGCCTTCCATGCCGCCTCCCATTCCGTAGCCCAGGGGGGTGCTCTTGGTGCCCTTGAGTTCGTCCCTTCGTTCCTGTTGGCGGAGAAGCTGCTGCTGGGCGTCGCAGATGTTGACGGCGAGCAGTCCCAGGTTGTAGACAAAGGTGGACGCATCCAGGCCGGCGACGCCCTGGTAATTGAGTTTTCCCAGGGACTTGGCGGCGGTGTAGCGAAGGAAGTCGGGGCTCTTGTTTTCGCCGAGGAGGTCGCGGAGGCTATTGGCCACGGTCCCCTGGTCGCCGATGCTTCCCAGGGTGGCCAAGGTTTCGGCGGCGAGGGCCCGCATCCAGGCCTGGCCCTGGGGGCTGAGGGGGGGCTGAGGGTCCTTCGTGTTGACGATTTTCGTCAGCGCGGGCACGATCCGGTTGGCCAGCAACTGGGCGTCGCCGACGCCGATGGCGCAATGTCGCCGAATGCCGATCAAGGCGGCCAGCTTGACCGCGTCCAATTGGTTGGGATCGTCGAGAGTGTCCAGCAGGATGGGAAGCGCCTGGGGCAGCGGAACGGGCGGCTTGTTCAGCCCGGCCGCCTCCCGCTGGTTCAACTCGCCCAACGCCAGCATGGCGTTGAAGCGGGAGGCGGGAGGGAAGTTCATTCGGGCCACGTTCTGCATGAACGGCAGCGCCATGCCGATCAACCGATCGTGTACCGAATTGTTGCCCCGGCTTGGCTTGCCGCTCATCAGCAACTCGTTGCGGAGGTCCTTGCGGCACTGCGGCAGCTTGTCGAAATGGTCCAGGCGGGTCCATCGTGCGAGGGCGTAGCGTTGATAGTAGGTGGTAAACGTCTGCTGCTGGTCGGCCGTAAGCTGGCCGGCACGGAGGATGCGAGCGATCTCCACGCGTTGCTTGGCCAGGTCGGGGTCGATCGGCAGTTCCCGGTAGGGGGGACCAAACCGTGGCTTTGGCGGGGCCGCTGCCTTGGCCGGCGCGGGGGCCGCTGCCTTGGCCGCGGCGGGAGGGGCCGTGGCCTTGGCGGGTGCGGGGGCCGGCTGGGCGGCGGGCGCGGCGGTTTTGTTCTGCGGCTGCGCCTGGGCGGTCGCCTGCTCGATCGTGGGCAACCCGGCCACGAGCAGGCCCAGAGCCGCGGCCACCACCAGGGAGAGTACCAGCCTGCGATTCACTCTTCTCGCCATGTGCATTTTCTCAAACTCCGCCGCCCGGCAACTCGGGGGAAACGATCGATCGCCGCATGGCCAAGGAGGATGGGCCACGCCTTGAAAAGGGGGGGATATGGGCCGAACGCCTGCCACGCAATGGCGAAACCGGCGCCAATACACAATATCTATGCTACACGCCCCTTTTCGCGGCTGTCAAGTTTTGCGTGGCGGCACCCCCCTATGGACGCTTGCACAGCCGGCCAGCGGAGGGCTTCCAGCGGAAAGCCGGGTTTGCAGGGCAACAGCCCAAACCGGCCGATCATTCGCTACGCAACCATCAATAAGCGGGCGGATGTTTGACAGCGGGCCGTGCCGGGGAATAAAGTGAGGAGCCCCGGGCCGTGGGAATCGATCCGGCGTCCGGCGTGGGGTCGGATCGGCACGGTTGTGGGGGATGTCCGGCGGCGCCGCCCGAGTGCCGCCAGCGATGGATAGGTTGCCATGACCCTGCTCTACGAAGACCGGCGATTTCTCAAGCACGAGACCGGCGTCCACCCGGAAAAAGCCGAGCGAATTCGCGGCCTGGGCGAACGCCTCCAGACCTCCAGCCTGGAGTCGCACTGCCGGCGGGTGGCGTGGCAGCCGGTCAGCCGGCAGCGGCTCTCGCGGGTCCACTCCCTGGCCTATGCGGACGAAGTTTGGGCGATGGCCAAGTCGGGCGGCGGCGATCTGGACGCCGACACCGTGGTCAGCCCGGATTCGTACGACGTGGCGTTGTTGGCGGCCGGCAGTGTGTGCGACGCGGCCGAGCGGATCGTGGCCGGCGATGCCAAGCGGGCGCTGTGCCTGGTTCGCCCGCCCGGGCACCACGCCCTGGTGGGCCGGGCGATGGGCTTCTGCCTGTTCAACAACGTGGCCATCGGGGCGATGACCGCGGTGGACGAGTTGGGGGTGGACCGGGTGCTGATCGTCGATTGGGACGTGCATCACGGCAACGGAACGCAGGCTGCTTTCTGGGAGGACCCCCGGGTAGGCTTCCTCTCGATTCACCGCTGGCCGTTCTATCCCGGCACGGGGCACGAGTCGGAGACCGGCGGCGGCAAGGCACGGGGCACCACGCTCAACCTGCCGGTCCCCTTCGGGATTTCCCGCCGCGACTACCTCACTCTGTTCGGCGATTGGCTGGAGAAATTCGCCGCCCAGATGAGGCCGGAATTGGTGTTTATCAGTGCGGGTTTCGACAGCCACCGGCTCGATCCCGTGGGGAGCCTGGGGCTGGAGAGCGAGGATTTCGCCACGCTGACGAATCTCGTCGTCGACATGGCCGGCCAGTTTGCCGGCGGCCGGGTGATCAGCGTGCTGGAAGGCGGATACAACCCGCCCATTTTGGCGGACTGCGTGGAGCTGCACTTGCGGGCGATGGTCGAGCGGGAGGAGTCGTGAGGTTTGCGGCGGCACGGGTCACAGCGTTCGGCGCGGGTCACAGCGTTCGGCGCGGGTCACAGCGTTCGGCGCGGGTCTCCCGACCCCGCCGAAAGCACTGACCGCAGGTCTCCGAAGTGGCCTCTCTCGGCGGGGTCAGGAGACCCGCGCCAAACAGCCCTACGGCAACGTGGCAGCGAGAGCCAAGAAGACGAATACATTGAGAAAGGTCGCACCGATGCGTATCACACGAAGCGGAAGCGTGGTGGTTTGTCTCTGTCTGGGGATCGGCGCCGGCGTGTGGGCGGGGCGAGCCGAGGCGGCGGAGCCGGTCTCCCTGATCTTCGACACGGACTTGGGCAACGACGTCGACGACGCCATGGCGTTGAGCATGATTCACGCCCTCCAGAGCCGGGGCGAGTGCAAGCTGCTGGCGGTCACGGTGACCAAGGACAACCCCTACGCGGCGCCGTTTATCGACCTGCTGAATACGTTTTACGGCCGCGGCGACGTGCCCATCGGCACGGTTCGCGGCGGGGTCACACCGGAAGACGGCAAGTACATCCGCCGGGTGGCCACGGCCGAGGATGGGGGGCGACTTCGCTATCCCCACGACCTGCTCGACGGGCACCGGGCACCCGACGCGGTGGAGCTGTTGCGGGACGTGCTCGGCGGCCAGCCGGACGGCTCGGTGGTGGTGGCCCAAGTGGGCTTCTCCACGAACCTGGCACGGCTGTTGGATTCGCCTGGGGACAAGCATTCGCCGCTGGACGGCAAGGCCCTGGTGGCCAAGAAGGTGCGATTGCTTTCGATCATGGCGGGGGCGTTTTCCCAGCCCATGCGGGACCAACGGCGGAAGGAATACAACATCGTGATGGACGTGGCCAGCGGCCGCAAGCTGTTTGCCCAGTGGCCCACGCCGATCGTGGCCAGCGGCTGGGAAGTGGGCATCGCCATCACCCACCCACACCGCAGCATGCAGGACGACTACGGCTACGTCGCACATCATCCGCTGCGGGAGGCCTACGGCGATTATCGGGGGCTGGACAACGATCAGCCCACCTGGGACCTGACCAGCGTGCTCTACGCGGTTCGGCCGGATCGTGGCTATTTCACTCTCTCCCAGCCCGGCCGGATCGTGGTGGACAAGGATGGTATTTCCAGCTTTCAGGCGGCGACCGGGGGGAAGCATCGCTATCTGTCGGTCACGCCGGAGCAGATCGTGCGGGTTCGCGAGGCGCAGGCGATGCTCTGCAGCCAGCCGCCGTGCGGGGGCAACAAGTGACCCGTGTGCTTCCTGTTCGGCGCGGGTCTCCGGTTTGGCGCGGGTCTCC
>CAYZWG010000443.1:1429-4702 GCA_964481605.1 uncultured Planctomycetaceae bacterium | reverse complement strand
AAGCTGGAGCTTGGGAACCAGGTCATCCGCCGAACGCTGCCGGCTTTCCGCAACAGAAACTACTTCGCTCCCGCTGCCGGCTGGGTCGAATTCTCCGCTTTGGGCGTCAAGATCACCGTCACCGGCGTGCCCAACCGGGGAATCCGCTGGGTAAAGGCCTCGAACATCAACTCGCTGTTGGAGTCCGTGCTCTTGACCGGCACGTCCAGCACCGCGCCCACGAAATTCGACACGCTGATCAGGTCGCCGTCGTAGTCGGCCCGATAATATCGCTCGCCGTTCTGCTCGTCGGTGACAAATTGGCTGCCGCCGAAAACCCAAGGGTATTGCATCGCCTTCCCCGTCCGCTGATCGCGGACCCAGTCCTGTCCCCGCCCACGGCAGACCTTCCCTTGGGCATCTTTCCATACCACGGCCACTTCGATCTGCGGACCGCGAGCCGGCGCGTATTGGGGATAAAAACGCACCGGGCTTCCCGGGCTGGCCCCCACCGCCAACAGCCCCGCGTGAATCACGTGGGCCTTGGCATCGACCACCAGCACCGATTCGTATTCCTTCGACCCCCGCAGGCAGGCAAACACCTCCAGCGGAGCGTTTCGCTGGCAGACGGCGGCCATCACCACCACGCTCTTCCGGTCCGCCGTGATCCAAACGGGCATTTCCGGGTCGAGCCGCCGCAACGACCGCGGATCGTCCACCAAGGGCTGCGGCTTGTCGATCTCGCCGGCCGCCGCCGGTGGTTGTCGGTCGCCCTGCGGCTTGCCCGGGGAGACCACCTCGCCCTCCGGCGCGGCGCCGGCCGGTGCTTCGGTGGGCTTCGGCTGACTCTGCTCCGCCGCGGCGGAACCGGCGTCACTCGGCTCCGCCGGCCGGTCCCGGACCGCCTCGGCGGCCGGTTGCGGCGACGTTGCCACCGGTGCCGGCTCGCCCGTCGGCACCCCGGTGGTGCCTGCCTGGACGCCGGTGGCCGGCCCCGTCGGCGACTGGCGGCAACCGGGCATCGCCAGGGTCCAGATGCCTGCCACAACCAGCAGAAACCAACGCCAGTCGGAGGTCTGCATCTTTGCAACCTTTCCACGCCGGGAACTGTTCGCAACGATCCGACAACGCGCCCCGCGGGTGGCCCTGATAGCTCGCCTATCTCAGGCGGCGCAGCCGCAAGAGGCCTATAGGCGACGCTTTCGGCGGGGTCGGGAGACCCGCGCCGAACACCGAACACTGTGCCCGCGCCGATCGCCGTGCCTGCGCCACCCACGTGGCCCGCAAAAAAAGGGGGCAGTCATCGCCGCCCTCAGATGTTAGGATAGTGCCCTGGCCGTGGCCGAATCAATGGCCCCCGCCGCAAACCGGCTCGGATTGCAAGGGGGCAACCCGCAAAAGAGTCCACCACATTCTCCTCATTCGATCGACCCATGACGATCACTCCAACGCAATGGAATGCTGATCCACTCCATGCCACCCAGGACCTTGAACTTGGCAAGAATCGCTGGCACAAGTCGGCCCCCGAAGCGGTCCGCCACGCCTTCCGCGTGGGCAAGACGGCCAAGGGCTGGGCCGCCTGGAAACGCTACCTGGCCCAGCGACACGGCTGCCGGCCGATCTGGCTCGATGCGACCTCGGCCAAGGAATCACCCCTCCTGTGGGGTTTCGACGACGCGTGGCTCCAGCCGCAAACACTCGACGTTCTTGGCCGGGCCGCCGCCTGCACCGGTCGGCCTGGCCCCGGCTGGGCCGCCGTGGAAGCCGCCGTGGCCGGCTGGCTCACCGAGGCCCCCGGCGGAAAACCCCATGCCGGATACGCCCTCGAGGCCCTGGCCTGGGCCGGGGCCCTGCCCTGGCTGGCGGCCGATCTTTCGCCCGGGCTGTGGTGGGACTTGATCGATCACCTCAACGCTACCGTCGAGGAAGCCCAGGCAACACCCCTGGACGACCAGCCGCTGGTCCACCAACTCATGGCCGGCGAATTGGGCCTCGTGCTGGCACAGTCTCTGCCGGAGATTTCCGCCTGCCGGCGACTCCTCCCCCTCTCGCGCAAGGCCCTCTCCAACGGGTTGCTGGACCTCCTGGACGGCGAGGGACTTCCCCACGCGGAGCACCTCGACCTGTTTCGGCCCCTGTTGGCCTGCTGGACGCGGTGCCGCGCACTGGCCCACCGCCTGGCCAAGGACTGCTGGCGGCAAAAAGCCCAATACCAGTACGAGTGGGCCATTCGCGCGGCCATCCAGCTCGCCCGGCCCGACGGCTCCCGCGTCTTTGCCCCCGGCACGGGCTCGGACCACTTCGAGGAACTGCTCGCCACGGCGATCCGCTTCGGCGGCGACGTGGACGATCGGGCCATTGCCCGGCTTGCCCTGCCGGGCTTGAGGGTAGCCGGCGGCGAGAAGACCGCCCCCGCCGCCCTGCCGCCGGCGGCCAACCACTCCGAATGGGCTGCGGTCTCCGTGTTGCGAACCGGCTGGTCGCGCTCGCAGCCTCGCATCGTGGTGGCCTATCCCCGCCTCGAGGTCCGCCTCGAGTTGGTCTTGCAAAAGCAGGTCGTTTTTTCCGGCGGCTGGCACCCCCAGGTCCGCCGCGACGGGGCCCTGCTCGAACCGGTCGACGCATGGCAGGAAGTCTGCTGGGTCAGCGACGACGACATCGACTACCTGGAACTGGAAATCGAACTGGACGAAGGCGTCCGCCTCCAGCGCCACGTGGCCCTGGCCCGCCAGGACCGCTTCCTCCTGTTGGCCGACGCAATCCTGGGCGACCGCCCGGGGCGAATCGACTACCGGGGCCGCCTGCCGCTGGGGCCCGAGGTTCGGTTCCAGCCGGCCGAGGAGACCACCGAGGCCACGTTGGCCGGCAAGAAGCCGCTGACCAACGTCTTGCCCCTGGCGCTCTCCGAATGGCCCGGCGGCGATCGGCGGGGAACCCTCGCCGTGGCCGACGGAGCACTCGAACTCTCCCAAACCAGCCGCGGCAGGTCGCTTTTTGCCCCCTTGTTGCTCGATCTCGAACCCCGCCGGCTGGGGCGACCACTCACCTGGCGCCGGCTGACCGTGGCCGAAAGCCTCCAGATTCAGCCCCACGACGTGGCCGTCGGCTATCGGGTGATGCTCGGCAAACAGCAGTGGCTGATCTACCGCTCGCTCGCCCCCGCGGCCAACCGCACGCTCTTGGGCCACAACCTCGCCACCGAAATGCTGCTGGCCCGATTCGACCGCAAGGGCGAAGTCGAGCCGCTGGTGGAGATCGAGTCCGGGTAGCCTGTAGGCCGGGTCGCGACCCGGC
>CAYZWG010000443.1:0-1329 GCA_964481605.1 uncultured Planctomycetaceae bacterium | reverse complement strand
CCGGTCTCCCGACCGTGCCACCGGACCCGACCCCGCTGCCGCGTTCCCAAGCCGGAGCTTGGGAACGAGAGTCCCACGGTTGTGGCCGGTCTCCCGACCGTGCCACCGGACCCGACCCCGCCACCGCGTTCCCAAGCCGGAGCTTGGGAACGAGAGTCCCGCTCCTTGTTTTGCTTGACTCGCCCCATGTCTCGACCTGAATCCCGTCTCCCGCTGCCCCTGTTGATTACCGGGATCGCCGGGGTTGCCGGCCATAGCGCGTTGGGCTACTTCCAGGCGAAATACCCCGGCCGGGTGATCGGCGTCTGCCCCCGCAACAACGGGCGATTGACCGGCCCCGGCATCGTCGGCTGCGATCTTGAAGACGCCCCGCAGGTCGCCCGGCTTTTCGACCGCCACCGCTTTGCCGCCGTGCTCGACTGTGCCGGCAACTGCGCGCTGAAGCCGTGCGAGCTGAACCCCGTCATGGCCCACGCGGCCAACGTCGGCGGCGTGGAGAACCTGCTGGAGCAGACAGTACCTCGCCGCTGCCGGCTGGTGCACCTCTCGATCGACCTGGTTTTCGCCGGCCGCCCCCGTGGCGGCTACCGCGAGTCTGAGCCCACCGACCCGGTCACTGTCTACGGAAAGACCATGGTGCTGGGCGAACAGGCCGTCCTGGCCGCCGACCCTGCGGCCTGCATCTTGCGGATTTCCCTGCCCATGGGCGCCAGTCCCAGCGGCCACGCCGGGGCCATCGACTGGATCGCCTCGCGGTTTGCCAGGAACCTGCCGGCCACGCTCTATTTCGACGAGATTCGCACGCCCACCTACAACGACTGCCTCCACCTGCTTTACGAAGTCGCCTTGGCACGCGACCTGGAAGGCATTTTCCACGCCGGCGGGCCGCGGCGGCTGAGCCTTTACCAAATCGCCCAGATTATCAATCGCGTCGGCGGATACGATCCCGATTTGCTCTTCGGGATTCCGCGGGGCCACGCCGGACCGATCCCGCCGCGGGCCGGCAACGTGGCCATGAACTCCTCCAAGCTGGCCGGCAAGCTGGGCTTCGATCCCTTCGATCCCTGGCCGCTCGACGAGAACCTCGTGCCCACGGATCGCCACTGGCACCGCCGCCGCGGGCCGGGCCAGCCGGGATCGCCGCAATACTTGCACCAGGTGTTGTGCATCAACCCCGCACGCCGCAAAGACCCTCGGGTGGCCTGATCCCAATGACCGATTCGTCTTGTAGAGTGCCTGCTCTCGACGCAGGTGGGTGGCCCGATAGCTCGCCTATCAGGGCGGCGTAGCCGCAAGAGGCACCTGTTCGGCGCGGGTCGCCTCTGTTCG
>CAYZWG010000442.1:0-4708 GCA_964481605.1 uncultured Planctomycetaceae bacterium | reverse complement strand
CCCATTTCCCCCATCGTTAGCTGCCGCCCTGCAAAAAAAGTCCGTTCCTGCACCCCCGCCGCCCACGCCTGGCGACATTCAGGCGGTGTTCCTCTTCGATGGGTGGAGTGATTTGCGCCGACCTCTTGTGGCTCCAGCCACACCGGTTCAAGAACCGGTGCTACCCACGGGAGCTTCGTAACGAGTAGGGGGGATCGCTTCCCGTGGCGCGGCCGGCAGAGCCGGCCCTACGACTGGTAGCCACCGCATTCTCGCAGCGTCTGGCGCATGGCGAGGAAATTCTCCGGCTTGACCGAGGAGTGGATGCTGTTGGAACTGGCCAGGCAGAAGCCGCCGCCCGGCTTGGCCGTTTCGATCGTTTGGCGGGTCACCCGGCGGACCTCCTCGACCGGGGCCTGGCTCAAGAGATACCCGCAGTCGATGTTGCCCACCAGGGCGATCCGATCGCCGTACTTCCGCTTGATTAGCCCGATGTCCATTCCCGCCGGGGGTTCCAGCGGGTTGAGCCCGTCGATGCCGGTGGAGACGATCATCTCGATCACGGGCATGATGTTGCCGTCGGTGTGTTTGACCACGTAGGCGCCGGCCTCGTGGGCGGCGTCGACGCAGCGTTTCAGTCCGGGCAGGATGAACTTCTCGAAGTGCTTGGGCGACATCAGGGTCGATTTCTTGTCGGCGTAGTCGTCGCCGAAGACGACCACGTCGACGCCCGCGGCGACCGCCCGCTGCATGGCCGGAATGTCGTAGCCGAGGCAGACCTCGATCAGCTCGAACACCAGCTTGGGGTTGTCGATCATGTCGATCAGGAACTGGCTGGTGCCGCGAAGGAAGGCGGGGTTGAAAAAGGCGTCGCGACAGATGGCGGTGACCGCCTTGGTGCCCCGGTAGCGTTGGACGATTTGGGGAATTTGTCCCAGTACATCGTCGGCCGTGGGGTCGGGCGGCGTGTAGTGCCGGAGGTCATCGGGCGTCTTGATGGGGCCCTCGATGGGCACCGGCGTGCTTTCCGGGCCAAAGGCCCGGATCACGCCCCATTTGTCGCGAAACAGTCCCTTCTCCTCGTCGATGAAGTCGACGTTGTCGCGGCTCCAGGAACTGCGGTTTTGGCTCACGTTGTCCATCTCGAACCACTCGTTGAACTGGTAGTAGTCGCAGCCCGGCAAGAGCGCCTGCATCACTCCCTCGTCGATGACGCATTCGAAGTAGGGAACCCGGTCGGGCACCTTGTGCTCCAACGCCGCAATAACACGTTCGCGTGAATTCATCGGGGATGGCCTCGTGATGGGGTGATAAGCGGGAGGAGAGGCGTCTCGGGTGGTGGGTTTTCGCATCCAGTCCCGTCGTTCGTTGCGATTCTCCGTCGATTCCTACGAAACCTGCTCGTTACGAAGCCAACCTACTCGTTACGAAGCCAACCTGCTCGTTACGAAGCCAACCTGCTCGTTACGAAGCTCCAGCTTCGTAACGCGACCGGCGTCGAGCTTTGCTTGGCCTGTCGGCAGCGCCACTGGAAGCGGAGCCACGCGGAAATGCGTTCCCAAGCCGGAGCTTGGCAGCGAGGGGGAAAATCCGGAGCTTGGCAGCGAGGGGAAAAATCCAGAGCTTGGCAGCGAGGGGGGAAAATCCGGAGCTTGGCAGCGAGAGCGTAAAGCCGGACGGTCTGAGGTGGCAACCTCGTTAGTATTAGCGAGCCGCCGGGATTCCGCAAGCGAGCAGGCTCCACTTGTCGTCTGGGCAGGCAAGCCTTACAGTGCCGTTAGACGCTGGCGGTCACGCCGGGGGGGCCGTCCGCAGGCCATGCACTGGAGGAAAACGATCGCCGTGTCCGCCGACCTTGTGGAACTGTTGCGAGCCGGCCGTCGACCGGGCATCCTCGTGGTGGGCGACGTGATCTTGGATCGCTACGTCTGGGGCGATGTCGACCGGATCAGCTACGAGGCTCCGATCCCTGTTTTTCGAGCCGACGAGCGGGAAGAGCGGCTGGGTGGGGCGGGCAGCGTGCTGGCGATTCTCACCGCCCTGGAGGCCGACGTCGTGCTGGCTTCGGTGACCGGCGATGATCCGGAGGGTCGCACGGTTCGCCGGATGGTGGAGCAGTCGGGCCAGGCGTGCGACTGTCTGCTGGCCTGTCACGGCCGCCCCACCACGGTCAAGGAGCGGCTGCTGGGACGCAGCCAGAGCCGGCACCCCCAGCAGGTGATTCGCGTCGACCGCGAGGGCGTCGGGCCGCTGGACGAGCAGACGGAGAAGGCCCTGTTGGAAGCGATTCGACGTCGCCTCACGACGGTCGACCTGGTCCTGGTGAGCGACTATGACAAGGGGGTCTGCGGCGAGAATCTGCTGGGGCGGTTGATGGCCGACGCCCGCAAGGCGGGTGTGCGGGTGCTGGTCGACCCGGCCCGGGGCGTCGACTACCGTCGCTACCGCGGCGCGACGTGCATCACGCCCAACCGGGCCGAGTCGGGCCTGGCGGTGGGACGCGGCATCCAGACCCCGGAAGATGGGCTGGCAGCGGCGCGGGAGCTGTTGCGCCTGGGGCTGGAATCGGTGGTGGTGACGCTCGATCGCGACGGCATCGCCTGGGCCGGCGGCGGGGGCCGAAGCGGGGTGTTTCCGGTGCGTGCCCGGCAGGTCTACGACATTACCGGGGCCGGCGACGCGGTGCTGGCGGCGTTGGGGTTTGGCGTCGCCTTGGGAGCCGACTGGCCGGCGGCCATTCGCCTGGCCAACCTGGCCGGCGGCGTCGAGGTCCAGCGGCTGGGCGTGGCCCCGCTGACGCGCCGCGACCTGCTGGAAGAAATCGCCCTGGGGGGGTTCTCCACCGGCTACAAGATTGTCTCGCCCCAGCGGCTCGACGAGGAACTGCGCCGCCGGCGTCGGGCGGGGCAGCGGATCGTGATGACCAACGGTTGCTTCGACCTGCTTCACCCGGGCCACGTGGCCTCGCTTCAACACGCCCGCAGCCTGGGCGATTGCCTGGTGGTCGGGTTGAACAGCGATGCCGGCGTGGCCCGGCTGAAGGGGCGGCACCGCCCGGTGATCGACCAGCAGGGGCGAGCCGCCATGCTGGCGGCGTTGGCCTGCGTGGACTACGTGGTGCTTTTCGACCAGACGAGCGTTGCCCCGCTGGTCGAGAGGGTGTTGCCCGACGTACTGGTCAAATCGTCGCAATACGCGGCGAGCGAAGTGGTGGGCCGCGAGATCGTGGAAGCTCACGGGGGCCGGGTGGTGCTGGCGCCGATGGAGGGCAACTATAGCACCAGCCGGTTGCTGGAGAGGATGCGGCAACCGCCAGGGGAAGAATCGCGTTAGCCCGGGGCCGCTGTTGCGGCGCGCATCTGGTACGCACGTTGTGCGCGGGTCTCCCGACCCCGCACTGAATTCGACCGTTGGTCTCCTACATCAACCATTTACGCAGGATTAGGGAGACCTTCGGTCAGGCTGTCGGCGGGGTCGGGAGACCCTCGCCGAACGCGTTGGAGAGGATGCGGCGACCGGCAGGGGAAGAATCGCGCTAGCCGGAGGCCGCTGCCGTGGCGTGCATCTGGTACTCCAGCGTGAAGGTGTGCTCCGGCGCGTCGTTGGTCCGGTCCAATAGGGGCGAATAGGCCCGGACCTCGATCTTGTCTTGGCCGGGCACGAAGCGCATGATCCGCAGCCAGCCGTCGCCGCCGTGGGGAAGCCCCTGGTAGTCGACCAGGGTTTCGTAAACCGGGCGGCCGGCGTCGTTGCGGCTGGTTTGGCGGCCGACGCCAAGGATGTGGCCGCTGACCACGAGGAAAATGTTCTCGTGGCGGCGGATGAGCTTGTTCCAGATGGCGTTGCCGCAATTGCCCGGCAGCCCGCCGCAATCGGCGTCGCGGCCCTCGACCCGCATGTAGCAGTGGGTGGCCACGATCACGCGATGGTGGGGATGATCGGCCACCACCCGGTTGGCCCAATCGAGCACCTCGTCGCGGGGGACGTATTCGAGGCTCAACACGATGAACCGCATCCCCGCCGCCTGGAAGAGGCAAAAGTTGTTGTCGTTCGTGTCGCCGAAATGGCCGCCGTACCAGGGATACTTCTCGAATCGGCCGGGTGGGAAATACTTGTTGTAGAGGACCGTGTTGCGCGTAAGCTGCTTGTTCTGGCAGCCCAGGTCGTGGTTGCCGGGCAACATGCTGTAGGGGACGACCCCGTCGAGCACCCGCTGGGCCCGATCGGCGGCCTGCCATTCGGCCTCCGAGTCGTTGTTGTGTTGCACGATGTCGCCCAGGTGAACGACGAAGCGGATATTCTCTGCCTTGGCATGATCGCGAATCCAGCGGGTCTGCACGAGGTAGGTTTCCGGGTACTTTTCGCTGTAGAACTGGGTGTCTGGCAAGACCACCACGGAGAAAGCATCTTGCCCGGCGGCCGGCCCGGGCAGGTAGAGGAGAAGGGCAGCAAGAAGGGCCAGGGCAAAGCGATGTGGGCGGTGCGACACAATGGTTTTCCTGGGAGGTTGTGCTACTTCAGTGTCTGTGCCTCGGTCCCAAGCTCCAGCTTGGGACCGCACCGGGGCGAAGCTCCACTCGGCGGCCGTGGGTTCCCAAGCTGGAGCTTGGGAACCAGGGGGTAGCTGGAGATTGGGAACCAGGGGATTACGCGGGAGGGCGAGGCTCCCGCCGAGCCGGGAAATCAGGGTGAATGCCGCTCCCACGGCTCGGCAGGAGCCTCGCCCTCC
>CAYZWG010000441.1:0-4712 GCA_964481605.1 uncultured Planctomycetaceae bacterium | reverse complement strand
CGACGGCCTGAGGTGACAACCTCGCGAGCACCAAGGCGATCGGCGAAAAATAGCTCATCCATTGATTTCGTAGCTGGACCGGCAAGAATTCGACTCTTCGTAGCACGGCTGAATTCTTGCGGTTCCAGCTACCGGTAGATCACTTCCGGCCAGCCCCCACACCCTTCCACACGCGGCCGGCCGCCAGGCTCAGTGTAGCAGACGTGCGCCGGCGAACAAGCCGGGTCGACCGGGCGGGAATGGGGCGGGAATGGGGCGGCCTCGTTTCCACCGCCCCGGCAGACCACTGGCCGAGCGAGACGATCAGGCCGGGCCACCCAGTAGGCCCTCGTGAAACAGCACCGGCTTATACCCGTGCTCGGTGACCCAGCGGATGGCGGCGTCGAGCCTTTGGGCATGGTCGGGAAGATGACGGCGGTAGAACGGCCAGAAATACTGTTCATGGGTGAAGAGGTCCATGATCTCCGCCGTGTTGGGGTCTTCCGCCAGCGGCGCCAGCGTGGGGACGATCCGCTCCAGGGGTGTGTTGTTGCAGACGATGTCGACCCGGGAGAATACGATCCCGCTGGAGAAATCCTTCAGGGCGTCGTGCCGCGAGAGATACTCGGAGCGATCCTCGTCGAGCAGGTAGTTCACGTCCCACCCGCTGTCGGTCCGGCGAAAATCGCCGCTCAGCGCGCGGACGCCGTGCTCGAAGAGCGGCTTCAAGGCCGCCGGCTGCACCATTCCCCAGTGGATCACGGTGGGCGGCGAATAGGTCTCCTCCCCGGCAAATCGCAGAATCTCGTTGGCCACCTGGTCCAGATCGGCGATCAGTTGCGAGGGAGAGGCGTATTGATACGGCCGGGGTGGGTCGTTGGCGTGGGCATGGAAAGCCAGCTTGAGCCACCCGGCGTTGTCCCGCCACTGGCCCTTGTAGCGGTCGGGAAACTGCGGCAGCTCGAACCCGTCCCCGGTCGTGTAGTAAATGTTCAGCACGAATTTCGCGCCGTACTTGGCGTTCAGGTCGCGAAAGATTTTCAGGTACCAGCAGTCGAAAAGCGAGGCGTATTCCTTCTGGGCGATATCGCGGAGAAAGAAGCTGTTGTCGTCGACGGAGAAACGATAGCGTGGAAACGAGTGCTGGTCCCACACCACGCGGACACGATGCTCGGCACGGCCCAGGCTGCCTTGCGAGGCGGCGACGATCTCGGTCTCCTTCTTGCCGAGCACCACTTCGGAAACGAACCGCGTGCCTGCCCGTGCGGCCGCCACCCCGTTGACGGTGACGCGATCGCCGAGGGGCGCTTCGCCGGCGACACGAATCCTCAGCCCGCCGTCGACCGTTTCGCCGTGCCGATGGTTCAACACCGCCCCGTGAAACGGCTGGTCGATCTTCACCGGGGCCGCAGCCCCCGCCAAGGCTATTGCCGGGCTTGCCAAAACGACTCCCGCGGTGCCCACCGCCCCGGCGCGGAGAAACTCGCGTCGCGTCGCTTTTCGATCGCTCATGATCGCCGCTCCTTTTCAAGCGCCTTCCGCTGCCGCGCGGCCGCCCGTTCCGTTTTCCAGCAGCAGGCGGCGGTGGACGTGTTTGGCGTTGAGAATGAGATTTCACGCAGTATACGGAGCCACCGCGGCCGGGGTCAAACGGGCGTGCCGGCGAGGGCCCGGCCGCGGCTTGCTCCGGCAAGACCCCACGGCTATACTCCCGGCGGTGCCCCGCTGGGCAGGGCGCGGACAGCCCGCCGGTGGCACCCGTGCAGGAGACGAACCGCGAGGAGAAACACGATGGGAAAGCCGGCCCACGCTTCCAGCACCGATCTCTCCACAGGGAAGACGTCGCGGCGTCGTTTTCTGGCGCGAAGCGGCGCGACCCTGGCCGGCACGGCCCTGGCCTCGTCCTCCTCGTTGGCGGCACCGGCGGCGGCCGGCGGCAAGAAAATCCGCATGGCCGTGGTGGGAGGGCGTTTCGGGGCGTCGTTCCAGTGGCACGAGCACCCCGACTGTATCGTCGAGGCCGTCTCCGATCTGCGCGAAGACCGGCGGCGGACGCTGGCGCGAGTCTACTCACCCAAGAAGGTCTACAACTCGCTGGAAGAACTCGTGCTCGACAAGGACATCGACGCCGTGGGCATCTTCACCGAAGGCCCCAACCACGTCAAGCACGTCGAGTTGGCGATGAAGCACGGCAAGCACGTGATCAGCGCCGTGCCGGCCTGCTGGGGAACCATCGAAGAGGCCGAGCGACTGCTGGAGATCGTCAAGTCGACCGGCCTCACCTACATGATGGCCGAAACCAGCTACTACCAGCAGGCAACGATCACCGCCCGCAAGTTCTACCAACAAGGACTCTTTGGCGAGTTGTTCTACTGCGAGTCGCATTACGATCATCCCGGGCTGGAGGTGCTCTTTTTCGACCACGGGAAGCGCACCTGGCGCTACGGCATGACGCCCATGTGGTATCCCACCCACTGCACCGCGCATTTGATCGGCATCACCGGCGAGCGGCTGACCGACGTCACCTGCCATGGTTGGGGCGACGACTCGCCGATCCTCAAGGACAACGACTACGCCAACCCCTACTGGTCCGAAGTGGCCATGTTCTCCACCGATCGCGACCACGCCTTCCGCGTCCGCGTGGCCTGGAGAATCGCCGCCCGGGGCGGAGAGATCGCCCGCTGGTTCGGCAACAAGATGAGCTTCCACATGCACCACCCCAACGGGCTGCCGCCGGTGATCGTTCGCAGCGGCAAGCAGATGGGCAAGGACGACGCGGGTTTCGACGTGGCGCTGCCCAATTTCGAGCAGTACAAGCAGGTGGAATGGTACAAGACGGAGATGCTGCCCGAACCGCTGCGGCACAACAGCGGCCACCAGGGCTCGCACACGTTCCTGGTCCACGAGTTTATCCGCGCGCTGGTGGAGGACCGCGACCCGGCGGTCGACGTCTACGAGGCGCTGGCCTACACGGTGCCCGGCATCGTCGCCCACCAGTCGGCGCTGGAGGGCGGGCGGCAACGGAAGATTCCCCAGTTCGAGCGCCCCCAGCCGGCCTGACGGAGTCTGTAGGCCGGGTCTCCCGACCCCGCCGCTGAAAAAAAGGAGCAAGCTCGATGAAAACCGCCCTGCGAATCCGCCACTTTCCTTGCCTGCTGGTGCTCGGGGTGATCGCCGTGGGGACATCGCGGGCCGTTCCGGCCGCGCCCGGCAAGGCCAAGGCGGCCGCGCTGGACCAGCTTCGCGTCGCCCGCGGCGAGGCTGCTCATCGGCAGCGGCGAATCATCTTCAACAACGACGGCAACGAACCGGTCTACTACTGCGACCAGGTTTCGGCCGAGAGCCTGCTCCAATGCCGCACCACGCCGCTGGTCGGCTCCCAGGTCGACGCCATCTTCTACTGCACCTGGTCGTCGCCGTTCGGCTGCTTCACCCACGACACCAAGGCCGGCACGCTTTTCACCTGCACGGAAAAGGGCTTCAGCAAGAACAAGACCCGAGAATTCATCGACCGGGGACTCGATCCCTTGAAGATCATGGTCGACTTCGGCAAGCAGCACGGAATCGAGATTTTCTGGTCGATGCGGATGAACGACACGCACGACGCCTGGGGCGGCTGGTACGGCCCCTTGATGTTTGCCGCCAGCCCCCTCAAACGCGAGCATCCGGAATGGTTGATCGCCACGGCCAAGAAACGCGGCAAGTGCGGCGGTTGGACGGCGGTCGACTTTGCCCGGGGAGAAATCCGCGACCTCACCCTGAAATACTTCGAGGAAGTCTGCCGCAACTACGACGTGGACGGCGTGGAGATGGACTTCTTCCGCCATCCGGTGTTTTTCAAGTCGCACGCCATGGGCGGGTCGGCCAGCCAGGCGGAGTGCGACCTGATGACCGGTCTGGTGGGCCGCATCCGCCGCATGACCGAAGAGGTCGGACTGGAACGCGGCCGCCCCATCCTGGTCGCCGCCCGGGTGCCCGACAACCCCGACTACGCCAAGGCGATCGGCCTGGACGTGACCGGCTGGATGGAAGACGGCTTGATCGACATCCTCACCGTCAGCGGCTACTTCCGCCTCAACCCCTGGAAAGCCAGCGCGGCCTGGGGCCACCAGTACGGCGTGCCGGTCTACGCCGGCCTGAGCGAGACCCGGCTGGGCGACAAGCCGGCCGCCAAGGTCCGCGCCACGGTGGAGTGCTATCGCGGCCGGGCGGCCAACGTCTGGAACTCCGGCCTGGACGGCGTCTACCTGTTCAACTCGTTCAATCCCCGCAGCCCCCTCTGGCGGCAACTGGGCGACCCCCGGACCCTGGCCGGACGCGACAAGGTCTACACCACCGGCGCCCGGGGGGTGAACGTGGTGCGAAGCTGGAAGGCCGACGGCGACCGCTATCTCAACCGGCAGATCGTTTCGCCCGAACGCCCGCTGACGCTGGCGCCCGGCGACACCGCCACGGTGGAACTCCAGGTAGGCGAAAACCCCTCCGAGGCGAAAAACGCCCGCGTGACGCTGCGGCTGCGCACGTCGGGCCTGGACGACGCCGGCGCGCTGACCGCCGCGCTGGACGGCCGGCCCTTGACCGCGGCCGAAGGGTCCGCCGCGGAACCCGAATTCGCCGTCCCGCCGCAACTCCTCCGCCGGGGCGCCAACCCGATCCGACTGGGCCTGGCGGCCGGCGCCAAGACCCCCGCCAAGATCGTCGACCTGCAACTCTGGGTCCGCTACCAGAAATAG
>CAYZWG010000440.1:0-4791 GCA_964481605.1 uncultured Planctomycetaceae bacterium | reverse complement strand
CGGGCGTCGAGTTGCGATTGTGGCGCGTGCGTGCAAGCACGCACCCTACTTCACTGACGGTCGAGCGATTTCGGTGCCGGTCGCGTGGTATCCGCGACTTTCGCACGGGACCACCCAGCAGCGGAATCACTGGCGGCTGATCGGCAATGGCCGAGGCATCCATTGGCCTGATCTCGATGAGGACATCAGCGTTGAGAATCTCCTGGCCGGTAAGCCTTCGGGTGAAAGTCAGATTTCGTTGAAGCGGTGGCTCGCTCAAAGGCACAGGAGCAAGAGCACGAATTGAAGGCGGTCCTGGGCCATCGTGGAGGCCTGCACCCTGGTGCTGTTGCGCACGAATCAGTTTCAGGAAAGCTGAGCCCTGGCGAACCGACGGAGTTGGCAATCGGCCCCCGGCCCCCGCCACGGCGGCGCACGCTGCCCGCTCTACCGTGTCGCCGCCGCCAGGGAGACGCAAACCAGTTCCTTGTCGTTGCGGGCGTAGACGCAGCGGTTGGCAAAAGCCGGGTGGCTCCACACCACGGGCCGGCCCATCGCCTCGTTGGTGGGGTCGAGCAGGTGGAACCGGCTGATCTCCTCGTAGCGTTTTGGGCTCAGCCGGGCAATAATTAGATCACCCTGGTCGTTGAAGAGGAAGAAGCGATCCCGCTGCTTTACCAGGAAGGCCGTGCCGTAGGCCGCCCGCCGCGAGCCCGTGGTGGCGGCGTAGGTCTCCCAGAGCCGTTGGCCGGTGAGTAGATCGACCGCGCGAAGTTCTCCCTGGCGGCACACGCCGTAAATCACCTTGCCCTCGACGAAGGGCGTGCTGTTGGCGCAATAGACGCCGTTTCGGCTGTCGCCGCGCCAGACCACTTGGGCCGCCGGCCGCTGGGAGTCGAGTTTCAAGAGCACGCCGCAGTGTCCGATGCCGCTGGCAAAGAGGGTGTCGCCGTGTTGGCGGGGCGTGGCGATCGACATCCCGTAGCTGGGCGCGAGGGGAACGGACCAGTAGAGCTTGCCGCTCTGGGGGTCGAGGCCGTTGATCGCCTTGGCGTGCCAGATGATGAGTTGGCGGGTGCCGCCGGCTTGAATCATCACCGGCGGGCAGTAGCCCGGCTCGGGTGCCGAAAGCGACCGCCAAAGCTCCTCGCCCGAATCCTTGTCGAAGGCCACCGCCACGCTGCCCTTTCCGCCCACCAGGCAAATCAGCTTGCGGCCGTCGACCAGGGGATGTCCGGCGAACCCCCAGATGGGCGTTTCCAGGTCGTACTGCCGCGGCAAGTCCTTGGACCAGAGAAGTTTTCCGCTCAGGGCGTCGAGGCAGCAGAGGTGGCCCATCGCGCCCAGCGTGTAGACCTTGCCGCCGGCCACGGTGGGCGTGGCGCGGGGACCGGCGGGAAAGGAAATGTGATAGGAGCAGGGATATTCATGTTTCCAGGCGAGCGAGCCGTCCTCGGCCCGGAAACACAGCACCCGCTCGCGGCCTTCCAGCTTGGCACGGCGGCCGGGACTGTTGAAGGCTTCGCCCGAGTCGCGCAGGTAGTCGGTCAGGTAGACCCGCCCGTCGGCCACGGCCGGCCCGGCGTAGCCCCCGGCAACGGGGACACGCCACTTGACGGGCGGACCGTCCGGGGGAAATGTCTCGACGATTCCCTCTTCTCGCCAGACGCTGTCTCGCCGCGGCCCCAGCCATTGGGGCCAGTCGTCGGCCAAGGCCGATGCGGAGCAGAGCCAGCCGGCGAGAACAACAGCGACCAAGATCGGCACTCGGCACATGGGGGCTTTCTCCACAACATCCGGGCGATCGTTCCACGGAGCGGAGTAGGGTGGGTGCTCCGCACCCACGCGGGCGTCGGGTTGCGATTGTGGCGCGTGCGTGCGAGCACGCACCCTACTTCACTACTTCACTTTCCAGATTCCGTAGGGTGGGTGCTTGGCACCCACGCAGGGCGACGGTCCATCATGAGGCGACGGGCGACGGGTTGCGATTGTGGCGCGTGCGTGCAAGCACGCACCCTACTTCACCTCCAGCATTCGCTCCAATGCCAAAAGCGCGTCGGCGGCCGTCCGGTCGTCGACCCGCACCACGTTCGCCGGCGTGCCCGCGGCGAGCTCTTCCGCCGCCCAGCAGAGATGGGCCAGGTCGATCCGGTACATCGTGGCGCACATGCAGACCACCGGCGAAAGGAAGTGGATTTCCTGCCGGGGAAATTCGTGCTTCAGCCGGTTGACCAGATGCAGCTCGGTGCCGATGGCCCAGCGAGTGCCGGCGGGCGCCTGGGCCACGGCGCGGATGATCGCCCCGGTCGAGCCGATCACGTCCGCCCGGTCGACCACCTCCCTCATGCACTCGGGGTGAACGATGATCTTGATGTCCGGGTATTGCCGGCGAAACTCGTCGACATGCTGGGGCAAAAACATCTGATGCACGCTGCAGTGTCCCTTCCAGAGGATCACCCGGCTGTTTTCGATTGCCGCCGGCGTGTTGCCGCCCAGTTCGTTCGCGTGGGGGTCCCAGACGGGCATTTCCTCCGGGGCGACGCCCATTCGCAGCGCCGTGTTGCGGCCGAGGTGCTGATCGGGAAAGAAGAGCACCCGCCGGCCGCGGCCAAAGGCCCACTCCAGCACGGCCCGGGCGTTGGCCGAGGTGCAGACGATCCCCCCCCGCCGGCCGCAGAAGGCTTTCAGGCTGGCCGCCGAGTTGACGTAGGTCACGGGCACGCAATCCGCCACGTCGATTTGCTCTCCGAGCTGGCTCCAGCAGTCCTCGACCTGCTCGATCTCGGCCATGTCGGCCATCGAGCAGCCGGCCGCCAGGTCGGGCAGAATCACGGCCACCCGCCGGCCGCCCCGCTGGGCCAGCCGCTGGGGCCGGTTGGCCAGGATATCGGCCGTCTCGGCCATGAAATGAACGCCGCAGAAGATGATCGCCCGGCAGTCGGTGTTGGCCGCCGCCAATTCGCTCAGCTTGAAGCTGTCGCCCCGCAGGTCCGCAAGCGCAATCACCCCGTCCTGCTGGTAGTGATGGCCGAGAATCAACAGCCGGGGGCCGAACTCGTGGCGAACGGCTTGAATCCGCCGGGTGAGTTCGACGTCGTCGAGCGACTGGTAGGCAAGAATCTCGGCATCAGGCGGAGCGGACGGCTGGCTGGCGGTGGTCATGGTCGAGAGACCTCGGAAGGGAAAGGGGCCGAGCCGTGCGGCGGGGGTGGGAGTGCCTGGTAGTTGCCAAACCTTATCTGACCGGGACTCGCCCCGGCGGGGATTCTCCTTGGCCACGGACGCTACCTGAAATCCGTGACGGCTCAGATCTCATTATATCGCCACCGCAGTCGGCCAGACAGGGCCGACTGCGGGGAAAGGGATTGTTTTCATACCCTTTAGACCCGCGAAATCACGGAAGGTTTCGAGTTTTTTGTGATTTCAGGCCGAGAACCTTGCTTGTTTAAGGGCTAGAAGGAGCTACGCCTCGATACTTCGTTCTTCACCCAAATCGGACTGGACCAAGCACGGGAGGGGTTGCCAAGTTTGTCCTTGTCGACCTGGGTCACGCGCAAGTAATAGTAGCTATCTCCTTCAAATGCGTTGTCGGCATACTCAAACTTTGCCAGCTTGCTCCCCGGGCTGACTGAGTGCAGGATGGAACCATCTCGGATAATCGCCACCTCCTTGATTGTGTCCGTCCCCTCAACACTCACCGCAATTCGGGGCTTGCCTTCTATCTCAATCTCTTCACCCATGTCATGCCCGTTGATCTTGAAGTCCAGAATGATTCTTGTGTTGGACACGGCGTAGTTGCGGCGATGGCGCAGTGCGCCGAAGATTGCTTCGCGGGTCAGTTCCCTGGCGAACACCGCCGTCCTTGCCGCCGGCTTTCCCTCGTGGGTGTCCGTCCCCTTGACGAAGCCGGTCTTGCCGCCGCGGTTGAGAAAATCGCGGACTACCTGCTCCCAGCCTAAGTGGTACGTTTTTCCATTGGTGCCGCGGAGGGTATTCGAGCCGATCTCGGTGTTCGCGATCACCGAATAGTAACAAGGCTTGTAGTCGAACTGGTCCTTTGCATCCGGAAGTGCATTGGGATGCGCATTGTGAATCAGTCCGCCCGCGTTGAGAACCGCCGCGGCAAGCAAATCCGGGTCCTTGTAAGCAGGATCTTTCGCACTGAATACGTATTCCACATGGGAGGGAAAGTACACGCACTTGTGATTGTAGAACTTCGGCGGACCGGCGAAGAGCCGTTCCGAAACCACGTCCTTGCCGACCTCTGACCAGTATTTCGGTTGCGAGGTCCATTCATACCCGGCGATGGCAACGAATTTGCCATTGACGGTGTACTCGTCCGCTTTGTTTTGCGTCAGCGTCCACGTTTCCTTGGGCATCCACCAAGTGGGCTTGCCGTTTCCAAAATCGTGGTCGGTAACAATCACGAAGTCCAGCTTGGAAACATCCCGGGCATGGACGAAGAAATCATCGAGGCTTCCCTTCCCGTCAGAGTGGCTCGTGTGACCATGCACGTCTCCCCAGTAAACCTGGTATTGAGCAAAAGCAGGGCACCTTGGCCACGTGGCAAGGCAAAAGACAACCAGCAAACACCGGCATCTGTTCAGTTGCATGATGTAACCTCCGCGGCAGAAGAGAGATACGTTGTTTAACTGCCCGCCGGTCGAGTCCTGCGTAGGGCAGCAGTCAGGTCAACGCGCCAGCGACCAGTCCGCCCCAAATCGCAATCCGCCGCTCAACCCGGCGCGAACAGAGTCCTCCTTTTCTGACTATAATAGGTGTTTATAAAGCCTTCCCGGTGCCTGGGCAAGT
>CAYZWG010000439.1:0-4807 GCA_964481605.1 uncultured Planctomycetaceae bacterium | reverse complement strand
CCCTACCCATGGAGCCGGCACGGATCAGATGTCCTCGGCGTCCTCGACCTGTCCATCGACCAGGCAGACCGCCCGATCGGCCTCTTGGGCGATCGACCGATCGTGGGTAACCATGACTATAGTGAGGTTTCGCCGCAGGTTCAAGGAGCGGAGCAGGTCGAGAATCTCGCGGCCGGAGCCAAAATCCAGGTTGCCGGTGGGCTCGTCGGCGAGGAGGATTTCCGGCTGCGCGACCAGGGCCCGGGCGATGGCGGCCCGCTGCATCTCGCCACCGGAGAGTTCTCGCGGCTTGTGGGCCAGACGATGCCCCAGCCCGACCATCTCCAGCAGCTTCGTGGCGGCCTTGCGATGGCCGCGGCGGTGCCGCAGGTAGCCCCACGTGCTCTGGCCGATCATCAGCGGCGCCAGCACGTTTTCCAGCGTGGTCAGTTCGGGCAGGAGGTGATAGAACTGGAAGATCATGCCGATGTAGCGATTTCGCAGCGCGTCGCGAAACGATCCCCGCAGGTTGTCGATCCGCTGGCCGTCGAAGTAGATTTCGCCTTTGTCCGGCGCGTCCAGCGTGGCCAATAGATGCAACAGGGTGCTCTTGCCCGAGCCGCTCTTGCCCACCACGGCCAGAAACTCACCCCGGCGGACCGAGAGATTCACTCCCCGCAGCACGGGAATCGACACCTGGCCCTTGCGGTAGCTCTTTTTCAATCCCAGGGCAACCAGTTGGGCGGCGGCGGACGCCTCGTCCGACACCGGGGCCGGCTCTGCCTGCCGACAACCCTGGCCTTCCTCCCGTAGGGCCGGCTGTGCCGGCCGATACCCGGCTGGCCTTCCGCTCTTCGAAACTCCCCCCTCAGGGCTGGCTGTGCCGGCCGATACCCGGCTGGCCTTCCGCTCCGTTGGGGCCGGGCGGGGCAGATCGCTGTCGCCGGCGGAAGCCTCCCTGCCGGTGGAGATCGCGGCGTCCAGCAACGGACCCCCTCGCACTCGTGGTCCCCCGGCCAAACGCGGCCCGGAAACTTCCACCGCCGTCTGCTCCAGCCATCGCACCATTTCCTCACTCATATCGCAATGCCTCCACCGGATGCAGCCGGGCCGCGCGAAACGCCGGCAGCACGCTGGCCAACACGGCGATCAGTACGGCCCCGGCAACAATCCAGGCCACCGTCAACGGACTGACCAGCACCGGGATTTTGTAGAAGTAGTAGATTTCCGGGTCGAACACGGGGTGGCCCGTGATTCGCCCCAAGAGGTCGGCAATCCCATTGATCCGGCCCACAAACCAGAGGCCGATGCCCAGCCCCACGCCCGAGCCCAACAGCCCCAGCGACAGCCCATAGGCCAGGAAGATTTCCATCACGCCCCAGCCGGAAGCCCCCAGCGCTTTGAGCACGCCGATATCGCGGGTTTTTTCCACCACGATCATGAAGAAGATCGCCAGGATGCCGAAGCCGGCCACCGCGATAATCAGGAACAAGAGCACGTTGAGGATGGCGGTCTCCATCTGCACGGCCGCCAACAACGCTCCCTGTTTATCGCGCCAGGTGCTCACCAGGTACAACTCGCCGGGAAAGGCCGCCCGCAGCCGGTCGCGCACCGCCGCGCCGTCCACCCCCGGCTTGAGCTTGATCTGAATCGAGTTGACGTAATACCGCT
This sequence comes from uncultured Planctomycetaceae bacterium, assembly GCA_964481605.1. Taxonomy (GTDB): domain Bacteria; phylum Planctomycetota; class Planctomycetia; order Pirellulales; family Thermoguttaceae; genus CAYZWG01. Next base: position 3,157 of record CAYZWG010000439.1, on the reverse strand, counting down.
TCTGATCGCCCACGTAGTCGTACATCCCCCGGTCTTCCTGCAACTGGCGAATGGGCGCGAAGACGAAGCTCTGGTCGTATTCGCTCATCTTGCTTTCGTAGAAGTCGACGATGGTGAAGTTCGCGCTGGTGGCCTTGGGCGGAACCCCGGCCGTGGGAAAGGTCAGCTTGACGTCGTCGCCGGGCAGCACGAGAAAAAAGTCCCGAAACAGTCGATTTCCCTTGTCGTCCTCCCCCACCTCCTTGCGATAGCTGGCCAGCGCGATCCCCAGCACCAGGCCCGGGTGTTGCTGCGTCTTGGGGTCGAAGTTCTCGGCCGGCTCGGCGGCCTCGGCCATGGCGAAAGGGTCGGCCGGCGCGGTGGTCGTCGTGGCGTCGGCCGATGGGCCGTCGGCCGCCGGCCCGGTCGGCACCCCGCCGGACGCCTGGGGCTGGTGGCCGGAACCCGACACCGCTTCGCGGAAAATCGCCGTTTGGAGGCGATAATTCCAACCGGCCACGGCCATCTGTGGCCGTTCGGGCGAGCCGGGGCCCGCCTGGTGGTCGATCGTGTCGTAGCCGTGCTCGCGCAACTCGAAACTCAACTGGCGGCGGTTCTCGGGATGCTGGAGGTAGTCGCTGAAGTCGCTCACCCGCGACTGGGTCGTCTCGTCGATGCCGATCAACTGGACCTGGCGGGTGATCCACTCCTCGCCCACCTGGAAGCTCAGCATCGCCGGCACGACCACCGTGGGCGTCATCGCCTCGATCTGGTCGCCGGCAATCTCGCGGATTTTCGCCATGTGCCAGGGGGCATCGGCAAACCCCTCCAGGCTCCGCGACTCGAACACCACGTCGGAGAGAATCCCGTGGATGCGGTTCCGCATCTCCGTGGTAAAGCCCGACATCACGCTGTTGACCACGATCATCGTGGCCACGCCCAGGGTAACGCTGATGATCGAGGCCAGGGCGATGTAGCGGGAGCGAAGATAGCGCCAGGAGAGAAGCAGCTTATACATGGCACCATGCTTTCTTTTCTTCCGTGAAAACCCGTTTCGTGCCGATTTCGTAGGGTGCGTGCTCCGCACGCACGCGCCAGACGTTTGCAATCACGCCGCAATGTTCGGCGAGGGTCTCCCGACCCCGCCGAAGGCGCCTCGACCCGTTGTGCGCGGGTCTCCCGACCCCGCCGCCATGTTGTGCGCGGGTCTCCCGACCCCGCACTGAATTCGACCGATGGTCTCCCGCATCAACCGCTTACGCAAATCAAGAGAGACCTTCGGTCAGGCCGTCGGCGGGGTCGGGAGACCCTCGCCGAACGCTGTCAAAGCACGCCTTCAGGCCCTAATTCAACGGTAGGCGGGGTCGGGAGACCCTCGCCGAACGCTGCCGGAACACCTGCCCTACGGCCTCGCCTCCGGCCGCAAGAGCGGAAACAAAATCACCTCGCGGATCGTCTGCGAGTTGGTCAGCAACATCACCAGCCGATCGATGCCGATTCCCAGCCCCCCGGCCGGCGGCATCCCGTGCCGCAACGCCCGAATGAAATCGTGGTCCATCTTGGCCATCGAATCCTCCGCGGCCAGTCCTTCCAGTTGCCGGCTGAAGAGCGCTTCCTGCAAGTCGGGGTCGTTCAGCTCGGTGTAGGCGTTGGCCACCTCCATCCCCTGCACGAACAGCTCGAATCGCTCGGCGATCTCCGGGTGGCCGGGCTTGCGCTTGGTGAGGGGGCAAATGCTGGCCGGGTAGTCGATCACGAAGATCGGTCCCTCCAGGGCATCTTCCACCTTGGCCTCGAAAACCTCGTTCTTGACCACGTCGGGATGCTTCCCGCCGGGCTCCAGCCCCAGCTTTTCGGCCAGCAGGGCCACCGCTTGGCGGTCGCCGGCGGCGATGCCCGCGTGCTCCTCGAACAGTTCGTCGTAGGTCTTTCTCGCGAACGGCGGGGCAAAATCAATCTCCCTCTCGCCCCAGGTCAACCTGAGTTGCTGCCCCGTTGCCCGAATCGCCTCCACGATCACCTTTTCCGTCAACTCCATCATGCTGCGGTAGTCGCCAAACGCCTGGTAGACCTCGAGCATGGTGAACTCGGGGTTATGGCGAGGGCTGATTCCCTCGTTGCGGTAGACTCGCCCCAGTTCGTAGACCCGCTCGATCCCGCCCACCAGCAGCCGCTTGAGGTGCAATTCCAGCGCGATTCGCAGGTACAAGGGGAGATCGAGTGCGTTGTGGTGGGTGGTGAAGGGCCGGGCGGCCGCCCCGCCGGCGATCGCGTGCAGGGTGGGGCCTTCCACCTCGACGAACCCCTCCCCGGCCAGCGTGGCGCGGATCGACTGCACGATCTTCGTCCGCCGCAGAAACCGCTCCAGTACCCCTTCGGTGTGGATCAGGTCGAGATAGCGCATCCGCTGGCGCAGCTCGGGGTCGGTCAGGCCGACGTGTTTTGCCGGCGGCGGCGCCAGGGCCTTGGTGAGAAAGTGGAGTTTCTCGGCGAAAATCGTCAACTCGCCGGTCTTCGTCCGCTTCAATTCGCCGTCCACGCCGATGATGTCGCCCAGATCGACGCACTGGGCCAGGGCCCAATTCTCCTCGCCCACCTGGTTCTTGCCGATGAACAGTTGAATCCGGCCGGTCCAGTCCTGCACGTCGGCGAAGATCAGCTTCCCTTTTTTCCGTTGCAAGATCACCCGGCCCGCCGCGCGGACCCTGGGACCGTGCTGCTGGGGCGGCTTGCCCGTCTGGCCATCGCCGGCCGGCTCGACCCGGATTTCGCCGGCCCGGCGGCGGATTTCGCCGATCGGCGATCGGTCGTCGAATCGGCCGCCCCACGGGTCCAGGCCCATCGCTTCGATTTTCTGGAGCTTCTCGCGGCGGGCCGCCTCCAGGGCGGCTCCGGTGGACGCCTCCGAAACCTGCTTTCCCATTTGCCACTCGTCGGGGGGGCTGCACTTCGTGTAACTTGAAGAATCGCAGCATTTTAGTGAATGCGAAGGGGCGGTCAATGGCAACTGAAAATGCCCCCGGCACGAGGGTGCAGCAGCGGACTTCCGGAGCCAGTAGGCCGGATCGCGGCCCGGCATGGTGGAACTGCCGCCTGCCCCCCCAAAAAAAGGTGACGACCCGACATCAGGCCAGCCAGAGCGATCGGGAGCCTCGTCCTGGGCGCCGAAACGAAACGG
>CAYZWG010000438.1:1372-4822 GCA_964481605.1 uncultured Planctomycetaceae bacterium | reverse complement strand
CGATTCCTCGTGGGGCAGCGCGCAAAGAGGACCGAAATCCAACCAGTCGGCGGGCGGTGACCGAGTCAGATGTAGTACATCTGCTCAGCGCTCGGCGCAGGTCTCCCAACCTCGCCGAAACCGCCGACCACAGGTCTGGCCAGCACGGGCATGTTCTTTCCTGGGACTTGGCCCGAGTCAGATGTAGTACATCTGCTCGTCCTGCTCCTTGGCCTGTTCGAGCAACTCCGAGAACTTGATCTCGCCCAGGACCTTCCGCTCCATTTCGGCCACGCCTTTCCAGGCGGCCATGAGGACTTTGACTGCCGGCGAGTCGGGCGAAGCGCTGGACACTTTGCCGTTGCCGGTCCCTTCGATGGCCTCCATCACCTCACCCAGCGAGACGCTTTCCGGGGAGCGGAGGAGGTGATATCCGCCAGCCGCCCCGCGGGTGCTGGCGACCAGTCCCGCGCCCTTCAGTTGCAGCAGGATCTGCACCAGAAACCGAGGCGGGACGTCATGCCGCTCGGCAATCTTGCGGATCCGCACCGGCTCGCCCGATCCGTAACGGGAAGCCAACTCCAGCATGGCAATACAGGCGTATTCCGTTTTGGCAGAGATTTTCATGGGTATCGACCACGATTCTGAAGGTTTGGCAAGGAATCGAGGGTTCTGGGGTCGAGTCCTTCTCGGCCGCGCGGGTTGCGCCTCTTGCCGGTCGATTCCCTGGCCACGGACGAACTATGCGTCGCTGTCGACGCCCTTACGCCTACACCACGAGTGAAAGGATCGCCCCCCATCGCGCCGGCGGTTCTTCCTCTCGCTCAGTCGTCGTCCATCGTATGCAGCCCACACTCCGTCTTTGCCGTTCCACTCCACCGCCCGGCACGCTCGTCTTGTTCTCCGAAAAGCACCGCCCGGGTGCAGGGCCAACAGCCGATGCTGGGATAGCCCTGGTCGTGAAGCGGATTGTACGGTACCTCTTCGTCAGTGATCCGTTTCCACACCTGTTGCTTGGTCCAATTCGCCAGGGGGCTGATCTTGACCAAGCCGAATTTTTTGTCCCAGCCCACAATCGGTGTGCGGGCTCGGTGCGGACTCTGATCGCGACGGATGCCGCTCATCCACGCCCGGTACCCTTGGATGGCCCGCTGCAACACCTTGATCTTCCGATCCCGGCAGCACTGATCGGGGTTCGTCTGGTAGACCGGCCCGCCGTGTGCCGCCTCGTACTGCTGGACGGTCGTCTCCGCTCGAACGTATTGGACCTCGATGCCGAAGCGCTGGGCGATTCGGTCGCGCAACTCCAACGTCTCCTTGAATTGATAGCCCGTATCCAGGTTGAAGACGTAAACGTTGGGCTCAATCTTGGCCAACATGGAGAGGATCACGCATCCTTCGGGCCCAAACGCCGTGGCCATCGTGAGCTTGGGGAAATAGGTTTCCACGGCCCACGCAATGATCTCTTCCGGCCGGGCGTCTTCCAGCAGCAGGCTCTGCCGTTGAAGCTGCTGGAGTTGGTCGGCCGATGGTTCTCCGCCTCCGGCAACGATCTCGGCGCGACCGGCAGCCGGACCGTCGGCCTTCGCCTGCTCGGAAACGGCCGATGCGACCTTTATATTACTACTCATCTTGACAAAATGAATCTAGCGTACGTGGATATGTCAACACAACCCCAAACTTGCCCGTGGTCCCTCGGGTTCGCAATCCATAAATCTTACATATGTTTATCAACAATGTCAACTCTTATTTCAGTATCGGCAGTTTTCTCGGGTTTGTCTACCCGGGCCGGCCAAAGTGTAACCCCGGTTTGAACCACCCCCGGCAGCGCGAGGGACTTGACGGCCCGGCCTCGAGCGGGCAGGATTTGCCGTGGATCATGGTGATGCCTGAACTGGACACTTTTCCGTAAGTGGGGAACGCGCGTGATGGCGGAGAAGACGTATTTGGCGATTGACATGGGGGCCTCCAGCGGGCGCCACGTGATTGGGCGGTTCGACGGCCGGAAGCTGACGCTGGAAGAGATTTACCGCTTCGAGAATGGTCCGGTGGAGATGGCGGGGAGCCTTTTTTGGGACCTGCCGGCCCAATGGAGCCACGTGCTGGGCGGTCTCCGGGCGGCCGGGGCCGGCGACGGCCAAGCGATCGTTTCGGTCGGCGTGGACACCTGGGGCGTCGACTTCGGGCTGCTGGGCCGCGACGACGTTCTCTTGGGCAATCCTTTTCATTACCGTGACGGGCGGACCAACGGGGTGATGGAGCGGGCCCAGGCGATCGTCTCGCGGGAGGAGATTTTCGACCGCACGGGCCTCCAGTTCATGCAGTTCAACACGCTCTACCAGTTGCTGGCGATGCGGTTGTCGGGCTCGCCGCTGTTGGACGTGGCCGAATCGCTCTTGATGATGCCCGACCTGTTCCATTGGCTGATGACCGGGCGGAAGTGCAACGAGTTTACCGACGCCACGACCACCCAGTTCTACAACCCTGTGGAGGGGGGGTGGGCGACCGACCTGTTGGAAGAACTCGGGTTGCCGGCTGGGATTTTGGGTGAAATCACTCCGCCGGGGACGCGGCTGGGACGGTTGCGCCCTGAGGTGGCGGCTGCAACGGGCCTGACGGGGGCCGAGGTGGTGCTGCCGGGCACGCACGACACGGCCAGCGCGGTGATGGCCGTTCCGGCGGCGGGTCCGGCCGGCGGCCGACCGGACTGGTGCTACATCAGCCTGGGGACGTGGGCGTTGATGGGCATCGAGTCGCCCGGGCCGGTGGTCAACGAAAAGGTAAGGCAGTTGAATTTCACCAATGAGGGCGGGGTGGGCGGCACGATTCGGCTGTTGAAGAACATTTGCGGGCTGTGGCTGGTGCAGCAGTGCCGCCAGGTGTGGAACCAGGCCGGGCGCAAGTGGGACTGGGAGGACCTGAACGGGCTGTCGGCGTCGGCGGAGCCGCTGGTTTCGTTTATTGATCCCGACGCGGCGGACTTTCTTGCGCCGAAGGACATGCCGGAGGCGATTCGCGATTTTGCCCGGCGGACGGGCCAGACGGTTCCGTCCGACGAGGGCGCCGTGCTGCGGTGCGCGCTGGATAGCCTGGCGATGAAATTCCGCCACGTGCTGGCGATGTGCGAAGAGCTGGCCGGGGGGCAGATCCAGACCATCCACATCGTGGGTGGGGGCACCCGGAACCGGCAGCTTTGTCAGGCCGCGGCCGATGCGTGCGGGCGGCGGGTGGTGGCCGGGCCGATCGAGGCCACGGCCACCGGAAACCTGATGATGCAGGCGGTCGCCGCGGGCGACGTGGGTGGGATTTCGGAAGCCCGGGCGGTGATTGGCGACAGCTTTCCGGTGGTGGAGTACGAACCGCGGGCGACGGCGGCGTGGGACGACGCCTACGAGAGGTTTTTGGGCGTGGTGGGGAAGTGAGAACCGTTGATTGAAGGTCTTGCAACGAGGAGGGGTGTGATGGTCAACG
>CAYZWG010000438.1:0-1272 GCA_964481605.1 uncultured Planctomycetaceae bacterium | reverse complement strand
GCAACGAGGAGGGGTGTGATGGTCAACGTGGGGATCTGCGGTATCGGGTTCATGGGGATGATTCACTACCTTGGCTACCAGAGGGTGCGGGGGGCCAAGGTGACGGCGATCTGCGAGAAGGTTCGCCAGCGGCTGGCGGGGGACTGGCGATCGATCAAGGGCAACTTCGGTCCCCGGGGCAAGAAGATGAACCTGTCGGGGATCGCCCGTTACGGCCGGCTGGAGGACCTCTTGGCCGACAAGAACGTGGACATGATCGACATTTGTCTTCCGCCGTGCGGGCACGCCGAGGCGGCGGTGGCGGCGCTCAAGGCGGGGAAACACGTGTTGTGTGAAAAGCCGATCGCGCTGACGGTTGCCGATGCCCGGCGGATGGTTCGCACGGCCCGGCGGTCGGGCAAGCTGCTGATGATTGCCCACGTGCTGCCGTTTTTCGCGGCCTATCGTTTCGCCTACAAGACGATCACGTCGAAGAAGTACGGGCGGCTGTTGGGGGGGAACTTCAGCCGGGTGATTTCCGATCCGCTCTGGCTGAAGGATTTTTACGATCCCCGGGGGTGTGGCGGGCCGATGATCGACCTGCACATCCACGACGCCCATTTCATCCGCCTGATCGCGGGGATGCCCAGCAGTGTGCATAGCGTGGGCCGAATGCGGGGCGAGGTGGCCGAGTATTTCAATACGCAGTTTCTTTTCGACGATCCCTCGCTGGTGATCACCGCCACCAGCGGGGTCATCAACCAGCAGGGGCGTCCCTTCACCAACGGCTACGAAATCCACCTGGAGCGGGCCACCCTGTTGTTCGAGTCGTGGACGGAAACGCCGGTGACCGTGCTGACCGACAATGGCCGGGTGACGCGGCCGAAGTTCGCGCCCGGCGACGAGATCGACGACTTTGCCGCCGAGCTGACGGAAGCAACCAAGGCGGTGCGGACGGGGCGGCCCTCGGCGCTATTGGACGGGCAACTCGCCCGGGACGCGCTGGTGCTGGGCCAGAAAGAGACGCAATCGATCGTGCGGCGGCGGGCGGTGAAGGTTGGTTGAGGTCGCCGGCCGTCGGCGGGGTCACGGGTAGCCCAGGTTCTTGAACCTGCACCCGGCGCAGCCGGCAAGAGGTCGGCAGAGCGGGTAGGCCGGATCGTGATCCGGCGTCGCCGGGGCAATGTCCTGCGTGGGAGCGGGGCCACGGTGCCGGATCGTGATCCGGCCTACGGCGCTGACCTCTTGTGGCACCAGCCACACCGGTTCAAGAACCGGTGCTACCCAATGAAT
>CAYZWG010000437.1:0-4849 GCA_964481605.1 uncultured Planctomycetaceae bacterium | reverse complement strand
ACCCCCGGCCCCTCTCCCAGAGGGAGAGGGGAGGAGTTTGCAAAAGTCCAGTTATCACCAGGGTTGCCGCGGCTGCGCCGCCTGAGATAGGCAAGCTATCGGGCCACCCGCGGGCGCTGGTCCTTTGCCCCTTCGCTACAATGTTCCCTTCGTGCTGGGCACGTCGGTCAAACGGGGATCAGGTCCGATCGCCATCCGCAGCGCCCGGGCGGTGGCCTTGAAAATGGCCTCGGCCACGTGATGGCTGTTGCGGCCGTAGTGGAGATTGATGTGCAGGTTGCAGAGCGCGTTGGCGGCGAAGGCCTGCCAGAAATCGGCGACCAACTCGCTGTCGAACTGGCCGATCTTGGCGGTGGGCAGCTCGGCGTTGAAGACGAAATAGGCCCGGCCGCCGAGGTCGATCGCCGAGGTCACCAGCACCTCCTCCATGGGCACGGCGAAGTGGCCGTAGCGGCGGATGCCGGTCTTGTCGCCCAGCGCCTGGCGGACCGCCGCGCCCAGGCAGATGCCCACGTCCTCCACGGTGTGGTGCTGATCGACGTGGAGGTCGCCGGCGGCGCGGACCACGAGGTCGAGTGCCGCGTGCCGGGCGAGCAATTGGAGCATGTGGTCGAAGAACCCCACGCCGGTGTCGATCTGCCCCTTGCCGGAGCCGTCCAGCGACAGTTCCAGGGTGATTTCCGTCTCGGCGGTCGTGCGTTGGATTTGGGCGGTGCGAGGCATGATGGAAACCGTAGGGTTGGGGGCTCGGTCCGGCGTTCGGCGCGGGTCTCCCGCCAGTGTTCGGCGCGGGTCTCCCGACCCCGCCGAAAGCGCCGACGTCCAGGTCCCCTCACAGCATCCCGCTGAGCCGGTCCAGGCAGGCGTCGATCTCCTCGTCCGTGCCCACGCTGATCCGCAGACCATCACCCCAGCCCGGATAGTCCATGTATCGGACCAGGATGCCTTGGCGTTTGAGTTCTTCGTAAAGAGGCCGTAGCGGCTGGGCGGGGTGGGTGTTCCAGGTAAAGTTGGCCTGCGAATCAACCGTCACAAACCCTAGTTGGCGCATCCGCTCGGTCAATCTCCGCCGGGTGGCGATGATCTTGGCGCGGTTCTCGGCCAGCCACGGTTGATCCGCGATGGCGGCGGTGGCCGCGGCGATCGCCAGCGCGTCGCAGTTGTAGGAGTCCTTCACCTTGGCCAATTGGCGGATCATCCCCGGCTGGGCCACGACAAACCCGAACCGCAACCCCGCCAGGGCGTACGACTTGCTCATCGTCCGCGAGACGAGGATTTTCTCCTCCTCTTTCACCAGCTCGATGCAATTCGACTGGGCAAAATCGGCGTAGGCCTCGTCGACCAAGAGCGGACACGGCAGCCGCCGGGCCAGCTCGAGTATCTCCTCCGGCGCGATGATCGTGCCCGAGGGACTGTTCGGATTGGGCAAAAACACCAATCGCAGATCATCGGCCCCCGCGGCAAACCGCTCCGAAAGCGACCAGTCGGCCCGGAACGGGACCTCCTCGCCGCGGGCACCCTGAATCTCGGCCAGCGTCTTGTAGAGCACGTAGCTGGGATAGGGGAACCGCAACCGCCGGCCGTCGCCAACGAACGCCCGGGTGACGATCGTGAGGATGTCGTCGCTGCCGTTGCCGCAGAGAATCCAGTCCGGCTGGAGGCCCAGCACCTGGGCCGCCCGCTGCCGGAACGGATCGGCCAGGGGATGGGGATAACGGGCCAGCCCGCGGTGCAGCGTCCGCTCGACCGCCTCGGCCACGCGGGGCGAGGCGGGATAGGGGTTCTCGTTCGTGTTGAGCTTAATGGCCCGGCCTTCCGGCGGCTGTTCACCGGGAAGGTAGCCGGCCATGGCCTCGATTTCGGGCCGAAAATAGGACATGTCTTGTCGCGGCGAGGGACAGATTGCAGGGTTCCGGCACCGTTGAATGAAGCCAGCGTAGCGTTCGGCGTGGGTCTCCCGACCCCGCCGAGAAAGGACCGATGGTCTCCCACATCAACCGCTTACGCAAATCAAGAGAGACCTTCGGTCAGGCCACCGGCGGGGTCGGGAGACCCGCGCCGAACGCTTAATTCAATGGTTTTGCGGCTAAGCCGTGCCGGCCCGCAGCGCGGTCATCCGTGTATCATAGGCGGCAATCACTTCCTGACGGCGGAGCATGCAGATCACGCGCCGTGGATTCTCTTCATCGACAACGGGAATCTCGGTGATGTTTTTTTGCGTGCACCGCCGCAAGGTGGTGTGCAGATTGTCGTTGGGAGTGACCGTGGCCACCTGGGAGACGGCCAGGTCGGAGGCCAGAATGAGATTTCCCGCCCCGTTGCTGATGAAGGCCGAGCGGATGTCGTGGAGCGAGAAAATGCCGACCAACTGCTCGTCTCCGTCGACCACCGGAAAGTAGGATTCCTTGCACTCGGCCACGATGTGGAGAATCTGCGGCAGGGGGGTGTTCTCGTGGATCACGGTGGGGCGACTAGAGGGATCGTAGATTTCGCGAACTTTCATCCCCTCCAGCACGTCCACGACGTAATCGCCCAGGTGGGCCGGGCTGTCGATGAGCGAGGCGACTTGCTCTTCGTAAAGCGACCAGCGGGAAGAGAGCACGGCCACGTTGATCACGCTCACCAGCATCAGGGGCACCAGCAGATCGTAGGAGCCGCTCATCTCGGAGACCATGATCAGGGCTGTCAGCGGCACCTTGGCCACGCCGGCGAAGAACCCGCCCATTCCCACCAGCACGAAGGCTTCCGGCCGAGGGGCAACACCCGGGAAGAGCGAGTTGCAAAGCAGACCGAAAGCCCCGCCCAGCATGGCCCCCACGAACAACGACGGCGCGAAGACCCCGCCGCTGCCCCCCGAGGAGATGGTAAAGGAAGTCGCTAGAATCTTGGCCAGGGCCAGGATCGCCATCAATTCGAGCGCCAGATTGCCGTTGATGGCCTCCTGGATCCAGCCGTAACCGCCGGCCATGATCTGGGGAAACCGGAGAGCGATCAGCCCCAACGCCAGCCCGCCAATGGCCGGCTTGACGTGGTTCGGAATCGGCAAACGGCGGAAAAAATGATTTCGCAAGCCGTAGAAAAACCAGACGTAGAGGAAACCCACCGCGGCGCAGACCACGGCAAACACCAGGTAAAACGGCAGTTCGGCGGGCCCTCCGAAGGAGACCGACTCGGGCACGGTGAAAGCCAGCCCCGAACCGAAGATCGACGCAAACACGGAGTAGGCGACGACGGATGCCACCACGCAGGGAACGATGGCGGAGAACTCGACCGCCGTGCTGGCGTAGAGCACCTCCACGCCGAACAGCGCGCCGCCCAGGGGAGCGCGAAAAATCGCCGCAATCCCGGCGGCTCCTCCCGACAAGATCAACATCCGGCGTTCCCAGTCGCTCAGCCCGAGCCGATCGGAGAGAAACGATCCGAAGCCGGCTCCGATCTGGGCGATGGGGCCCTCGCGGCCCGCCGAACCGCCGGAGCCGATCGTCAAGATGCTGGCCACCGTCTTGATCAGCGGCACGCGGGCACGAATCCGTCCCTTCGAGCTGTGGAAGACCCTGACCATCGCGTCCGTGCCGTGGCCTTCCGCTTCCGGGGCGAAAAAGTAGACCAGGCAGCCGCACACAAGCCCCCCTAAAGTCGGGACCAACACGACGATCCAGCCATGAGCCGGCACTTGCACTAGGTGGCTAGCCGCTTCGCTTCCCGCCGCCGGAGGGTAGTAGCCCTCCACTTGCCCCAGCGCGTACCCCTGGAACCAGTTCAGCGCGGAGAAGAAAAAGGCGGCTCCCAGGCCCGCAACCACGCCCACCAGTGCGCTATAGATAATCACGCGACCTGACGATTCCAGGTCGAAAACCGCGTGCAATTTCTCTCCCAGGAACGGGCGAACCGCCCGCAACGTGTTCTCCATTCTTCCCACGCGAACGCCTCGACTAGCCTCGGCTGGCCTGTATGTCTGAACGCAATATTCCGCAATTGCCGGGAATCAGATGATCTTTTGTCCGGCAGATTCTCCCGCCGCTTGCCCGGCCGCAAGCGGCTTTCCCTTATGCAAATATAGGGGATAGGATGGGTAAGCAGAAGGGACTCGCCCGAATATGCGTGTGGCGGCGGGGTCGCCAGACCCTCGCCGAACCGCGGCAAAAACCCACACCGAGCGAAGGTCGCCCTTTTCCCGGGCCGAAGCCGGTTTTCGCACTACGACGTTCTGGCGGTCGAACCGGCGGTGCGGGAGGAGGTTTTCTCCGCCTCCGGCGGGGCAACTGACGGCGTCTCGGGCAGGAGGTCCGACAAACGAATCGCGGCCAAGTTGCCCCTCACCCCGGTGGTGATCTGGGCCAGCACGTTCTCCAGTTTCTGCCGCGACTGGGAGGGAAGCCCCTGGGAGACCGGCAGCGCCGAAACCATGGGGCCGTCCACGGCCTCCATCACCTCCAGCAGCGTGACCTCCCCGGAAGAACGCTCCAGGGTATAGCCGCCGTCGACGCCGCGGGTCGACTCGAGAATGCCGTGGGCCACGAGGTTGCGGAGAATCTGGAGCAAGAATCGCTCCGGCATTTTCCCTTCGGCCGCCAAATGGCTGCACGGAACAGGGGTCTTGCTACCGGCGCGGGCCAACTGGAGCGTCGCCTGGAGTGCGTACGAGACAGTACGTGAGAGCTTCATTACCGCGCCCCCCTTTTGTCGGGGGTCAGTATAGCATTCAGGCTGGGAAAGTCAAGTAAATCCAGATTTTTCACTTTCCATTGTTCGAAATTCGGACAACCCCTTGCTTTCGCGCCAGATGCGGTGCGAGAAGGGCACTGACGCGGGCGGCCCTGATAGCTCGCCTATCTCAGGCGGCGTAGCC
>CAYZWG010000436.1:3374-4864 GCA_964481605.1 uncultured Planctomycetaceae bacterium | reverse complement strand
AGCGCGACTCGACCTACAGCTCTCAGAATCTCCCCTCTGAAACCGCCACCTCGAATCACCTCCGGAAGTCTGTTCCTGCACCCGTTCGCGGGTGGCGGCGCTCAGTCGGTGTTGCTATTCGATGGGTGGAGTGATTTGCCTTGACCTCTTGTGGCAGAGCCACACCGGTTCAAGAACCGGTGCTACCCGCTGCCCGGCTCGGCGGGAGCCTCGCCCTCCCGACGCTCGGCGCGGGGCTGCCGACCCCGCCGTTGATGTCGGCCTGCACGGCCGGCCCTACTTGCGGAGCCGAGCCACCAGCGCCGAGAGAAAATCGCGGTTGTCGCACTGCACGTATTCGAGCCGGCCGCCCATCCGGTAGAAGCTCTTGCAGTAGCGCAGATAGTAGGCCGGATTGTCCGAGGGGGGTTCCCCCCGGCTCCAGTCCCAGCCCCCCGCGTCCTGGATGTCGACGATCGCCAGGGTGTGGTCCCGCACGAACGGCCGGCCGGCTTGGGCCCTGAGGTTGTTGACGGCGCTGAACGCCTTCTCGAAGACCTGGGGGCTCATGATCGCCGAGCCGATCGACAGGTAGACGCCGCCGTCGAGGCCTTCCACCCCCTGGGCAAACACCCTGGCGTCGGTCTGGGCCGAGCGGCCGATGCTCGCGCCGTGATACATCGGATGGTTGACAATGATGTCGTAGCCGATGCCCGGGTGGACGGTCAGCGGCACGCCGCGGGCAAAGGCCGTCGCCAGGATCGAATCGCGGCGGTACGGATGGGGCACGTCGTGGCGTCCGGCCGGCAACTCGAACTGGCAAATCACCCGCAGCAAGTCGGCCCGCGCGGCCGTCCGTTCTCCCTCGGGCTGGGCGGCGATCTGCCGGCGCAGGGTTTCCCTCGGCGGCAGGGAGAGGCCCTCTTGGGCGATCATCCGCCCCACCGCTTCGCCCAGGCCCAATCCTTCGGCCGCCCCGGCGACCACCGCCAGGCTGATCCAGCGGCCGGTTTCGTCCCAACTGCCGAATCGGCCCAGCGGGGCGTTTTCCCGCACCGACTCGGTGGAGGCGCCCTGAAAGGCGAACTCCCAATCGTGGATCACGCCTGCCCCTTGCGTGGCCAGGTGCGTCAGCCAGCCGTTTTCGATCAGCCAGTTGACCAGCGGGGCGGCCAGGTTCTTCACCAGGTGGGCGCCGTAGGCCATCATCACCGACGCGCCCCGCCGGCGGGCCGAGACGATCCGCTCGGCCACGGCCGCGATCTGATCGTCCAACTCCCGAGATAACGCCGCCGCCCGCTCAGGCCCCACCGCCGGCTGGTCGAGGCGAATCAGGTTCTTTCGCTCGGCCAGGGGAAAGACGCGAAGTTGCCGCGCATCGATCTTCGAGTAGCTCACCAACATTTCTCCCGCAATTCGGCCCGGTTGCTCCACCGAAGCATTCTAGCCGGACCGAAGGCCGTCGTGCAATCGCGGGCCCGGGCCGGGGGGTTCCCAAGCTGGAGCTTGGG
>CAYZWG010000436.1:0-3274 GCA_964481605.1 uncultured Planctomycetaceae bacterium | reverse complement strand
AACCAGGGGTGATGGGAACCAGGGGTGATGGGAACCAGGGGTGATGGGAACCAGGGGTGATGGGAACCAGGAGGGCGGGGAACCAGGGGTGAGGTGAATTTGCCGCCGCCGAGCGAATCGACTATTCTGAAGTTTTGCTTTCCGCGGCAAGCCGCGAGCACCGATCCCCCCGCCGACGCCTCGCGTCTTCTCTTGTCGCTCCAACAACCCTCCCACCCAATCAGCCCCCGGACATGCCGTCGATGAACCACCCGCAACGAAAAAAACGCTTCGCTCCTTCCGCTTTGGCCGCAGCCGTGTTTGCGGGCGTCGTGGGGGTCGTGTTGCTTTGCTCGCGGTCGACCCTTTCCGCCGGCGACTGGCCCATGTGGCGCTACGACGCCGGCCGCACCGCCGCCTCGCCCGACGAGTTGCCGGCCGAGTTGCATCTTCAGTGGACGAAGAAACTGCCGCCGCTGGAGCCGGCCTGGGAGGACCGGGTCAACCAGGACCGCATGAGCTTCGATCGCCTTTACGAACCGATCGTCTCCGGCCGGACCCTGCTGGTCGGCTCCAGTCGCAACGATCGTCTCACCGCCTACGACACCCGCACCGGCCGGCAAAAGTGGTGCTACTATGCCGACGGCCCGATTCGGTTGCCGGCGGCGGCCGGCGGCGGCCTGGTTTACTTCGTCAGCGACGACGGCTATCTGTACTGTCTGGGGATCGAGGACGGCGGGCTGCGATGGCGATTTCGAGGCGGCCCCAGCGATCGCCGGATTGTCGGCAACCGGCGGATGATCTCCACCTGGCCCGCCCGGGGTGGACCGGTGCTGGCCGGCGGCAGGGTCTATTTTGCCGCCGGCATCTGGCCCTTCATGGGCACCTTCGTCTATGCCCTGGACGCCCAAAGCGGCGTGCCCGCGTGGACCAACGACACCGTCGGCGTGAGGTACATGGACCATCCCCACCGGGGCTCGACCTCCTTCGGCGGTCTGGCCCCACAAGGCGCCCTGGCCCTCTCGGGCGAGAAGCTGCTGGTGCCCGGCGGACGCAGCGTGCCGGCCTGCTTCGATCGCCAGACCGGCAAGCTGGCCTACTACCATCTCGCCGGCAGTTCGCCCCACACCATCCCCGGCAGCGTCGATCGCAAGCGCGAGGGCGGTTCCCACGTGGCCGCGATCGGTCCCTACTACCTCAACCACCGGGGGATCAACACCAGCCTCTACGACCTCGACTCCGGCGAGATGATCATAATGTGGCGGGGAACCTACTACCCCGTGCTGACCGACTCCGCCGTCTACCTTTCGGGCGACGCCGTCGTGGCCTACGACCTGGCCCACCTGCGGATCGAGTCGACCGAAATCACCAAGAAGAACAAGACCACGGGCGAGGAGAAGACAGCGGTCGTTCGCTCCTGGAAGCTCGACGAGCTGTGGCGATGCGAGGTCGACGCCACCGCCGGGCTGATTCGGGCGGGCCGGCGGCTCTACGCCGGCGGTGCGGGCAGCGTGTCGGCCATCCAGCTCCACCCCGATGCGCCGCCGGCGGTCGCCTGGTCGCGGCCGATCGAAGGCAGCGCCGCCCGGTTGGTCGCCGGCGACGACCGGCTCTTCGTGGTGACGCCGGAAGGCCGGCTCTACGCCTTTGGCGCGGGGGCATCCGGGCCGGCTACCGCCACGGAAGCGACCGGCCGGCCGCCGGCCACGCACGAGCCCGACGATGCGGACACCGCCCGACGGGCCCGCTCGATGCTCGACGCGGCGGCGGTCGACCGGGGCTACTGCCTGGCCTTCGGCCTGGGCGACGGCGACCTGCTTGGGGCGATTGCCCAGGCCGGCAAGTTTCGCGTGATCGGGGTCGACAAGGACGGGGCAAAAGTCGACCAACTGCGGCGACGTTTCGACCGCCAAGGCATCTACGGCAGCCGGGTGGCACTGCACGCGGGCAGGCTCGCCGACTTCCAGGCCCCACCCTACGTGGCCGCCCTGACCGTCTGCGAGGACCTGGCCACCGCGGGCTTCGAGCAGTCCGGCGGCGCGGCCTTCGTCGAGCGGCTCTTCCGCTCGATGCGTCCCTACGGCGGCGTGGCCTACCTGCGAACGACCGGCCCCGCCCAGCGCGACGCGCTGCTGGCCGCGATCGCCGACCGCCGGTTGCCGGGTGCCGCGGTCGAGACCCGGGGGGAGTTTGTCGTTCTCCGGCGACAAGGCCCACTGCCCGGGGCGGCCGACTGGACCCATCAATACGGCAACATCGCCAACACATCCAAGTCGGACGACCGGCTGGTGAAGGCCCCCCTGGGGGTCCTCTGGTTCGGCGGCAGTTCCAACGACGACGTTCTTCCGCGTCACGGCCACGGCCCGCCCGAACAGGTTGTCGGCGGCCGGCTGTTTCTCGAAGGGATCAATTGTCTCAGTGCCCGCGACGTTTACACCGGCGAGGTCCTTTGGAAACAGACGTTCCCCGACCTGGGAACCTTCGGCGTCTACTACGACGGCACCTTCAATCCCGACCCGCTCGACACCACCTACAACCAGGTTCACATCGCCGGGGCCAACGCCCGGGGCACCAACTACGTGGCCACCGAGGGAGAAGTCTACCTGGTGCGGGGGGCAAAGTGCCTGGTGCTGGATTCCGCCTCGGGCCAGACCCGGGCCACCTTCACGCTGCCCAAGCAAACCCGGCGAGAATCTCCCCCCGGCGACGACGCGGAAAAGCCTGAAGGCGCCGACCAACCCGGCGACGTGGAAAAACCTCACGACGCCGACCAACCCCGGCACGCCGACCAACCCCACGACACGGAGCAGGCCGACGACGCGAAGCAGGCCGACAGCGCGGAGCAGGCCGACGACGCCGAGCCGAGTTGGGGCTACCTGGGGGTGTACCGGGACCTGCTCATCGCGGGGGCCGATTTCGTCAAGTTCTCCCAGCTCTACAACATCACCGGCGACGATTGGACCAACTCGGACACGACCTCCAGCCGCCGGCTGGTGGTGATGGACCGGCAGACGGGCGAGGTGCTCTGGACCCGTCGCTCGGAGCACGCCTTCCGCCACAACGCCATCGTCGCCGGCTCGGGCAAGCTGTTCTGTATCGACCGGCTTCCCGATTCCGTGGCCGAATCGCTCCGCCGCCGCGGCCGGCCGGTCGAGTCCCCGCCGGTGCTCTACGCGCTGGACATTCGCACCGGCGAAACCCTCTGGAGCACCTCGGAGAACGTGTTCGGCACGTTCCTGGCCTATTCCGCCGAGCACGACCTGCTGCTGGAAAGCGGCCGGGCCTCGCGCGACAT
>CAYZWG010000435.1:0-4874 GCA_964481605.1 uncultured Planctomycetaceae bacterium | reverse complement strand
TGAAAAAAGCCGCCGGCCTTTCGGTCCGGCGGCTTGACGCCCGGCGTCAGCCCGCGACCCGCTCCAGGAATCCTTCCAGTTGCATACTCCGCACCGGGTGCTGAAGCTTGTGGACCGCCTTGGCCTCGATCTGGCGGACCCGTTCGCGGGTGACCTTGAAGATTCGCCCCACTTCCTCCAGGGTGTAGGTGTAGCCGTCGCCCAGCCCGTACCGCAGGCGGATAATCTCCCGTTCGCGGTAGGTGAGCGTTTTGAGCAGGTTCTCGATTTTCTCCCGCAAGAGTTCATGGTTGGCGGCTCGTTCGGGCCGGGCGATCCCCTCGTCCTCGATGAATTCGCCGAAGGAACTGTCCTCGCTTTCGCCCACGGGACGGTCCAGGCTGACCGGCTGGCGGCCCATGCTCAACACCCGCCGCGTCTCCTCCAGGGAAAGGTCGGCGGCGCGGGCCGTTTCTTCTGTTGTCGGCTCTCGGCCGTATTCTTGCAAGAGCCGGCGAGAAGTATTTTTCAATTTGCTCAACACGTCGATCATGTGCACGGGGATACGGATGGTGCGGGCCTGGTCGGCGATGGCCCGGGTGATTGCCTGGCGAATCCACCAGGTGGCGTAGGTGGAGAATTTGTATCCCCGCCGGTATTCGTACTTGTCCACCGCCCGCATCAGGCCGGTATTGCCCTCCTGGATCAGGTCCAGGAAGCTCAACCCCCGATTGCGGTATTTCTTGGCGATGGAGACCACCAATCTCAGGTTTCCCCCGGAAAGCTGGCGCTTGACCTCCTCGTAGTCCTGGAACTGCCGCCGCATCTTCCGGCACCGCTGGTGGAGACTGCGGGGGCTTTCCTGGGCCAGGGCCATCAGGTCGTGCAGCTCCCTTCGCAGGTTCGCCCGTTGCTGCCGCGTGGCCGGGGTGTCGATCACCAGCGGCAGCCGGCGGCGGAGTTCATTCATCCGCTGGGAGAGGTCCTCCAGTTGGCGCATCATGGCCTGCACCCGCCGCGTCCGCAGGCTCAACTCCTCGGCCAGCGTGAGCATCTTGCGGCGGCGGCGAATGAACCGCTTGCGGGCCTCGTGGCGGAGTTGGCGAGAGGTTCCCTTGCGAATCAGCAGGCCGAAGTCCTTGTGATTCTCCTCGATCAGATGGCCCAGCGTCCTGAGATTGTGGGGCATGCGGGCTTGGATCTGCTCCTTGGTCAGCCGCTCGGTGAGCGAGACCTTGATCGTGCGATCGAAGGGCAGAACGCCTTGGTGGACCTTGGTGAGGGTGGCCACCGTGTTGCGCAATCCCAACTGGCAGCCCAGCACGGTGCGGCGGAAGCGCTTTCGGGTGACCTCGATTTTCTTCGCCAGGGAGATTTCCTCTTCCCGGCTGAGCAGCGGAATCTCCGCCATCTGGCTGAGGTAGAGCCGGATCGGATCGTTGTTCCACTTGGGCAGTTCCGCCGGTCCGACCAGGTTCACCCCGGGATCGATGGGCACTTCGCCTTCGGCCAACTGCACCGCTTCCGGATCCTCGTCGGCCGAATCGTGGGCATTTTCCTCGGGCTCGAAAAACTCCGGCTCGGGCGCCTCGCTCACCAGGTCCACCCCCTGTTCATCCAGCGCGATCAGAAGGTTGTCCAGTTGGTCGGGGTCGACGGCTTCATCGGGCAGGAATTTCGTGACTTCGTCGTAGGTCAGGTAGCCTTGCGATTTTCCCTTGGCGATCAGGTCGTGCAGGTTCTTATCGAGATGGTCCACGGGCGATACTCCTTTCGCGCCTTCCTGGCGCGCCGGGCAAAGAGAAAACGTCGATCCGCGCGGGTCGCTACCGGTGCGGGAAACGCGCACCCCGCGGATCCACCCAAACACGGTCCTACCCATCCGTGGGCTCGGAAATACCATGCCGGGCGCGGGCCTGCTGCAGGGTCTTTTGCAACAGTTCAAGTTGTTCCGCCTCGCCCAGGTCTCCCTCCCGCAACGCGTCCGTCACCTGGGGAAACTTGCGAGACTGCTCCACTCGCCTCAGATTACGCAGCAACTCCTCCAGCACTTGTTCCGGTTCCTCGGCTCCTTTCGCTCGACTCGTCTCGTCCAGGTCGACCAGCAGATTCTTCACCAACGGGTCGTCCAGCGCCAGCATCAATCGCTCAAAGGTGGGCTCCCGGCCCTCGTCGGCCAGTCGAAAACAGGTCGCTAGAATGTCTCGGCACGGCGGGTGGGAAAGCTGCCCCGGATCGATCTGCCGGCGCACGCGGTCAAGATACTCCGGATGGGCCAGCAGAATCTCCAACAGCTCGCGCTGAAAGGGGTCGATCCGGCCGCCCGTCCGGCCGCTGCCGGCTGCCGGTGACGGGCCGGGCGATGGACCGGGCGACGGTCCCCGCCGCCGGGCCTGACGGCGGAGGGCCGTCAATCGCTCGCGGACCTGGCCCTCGGGCACCCGAAACCGGGCCGCCAACCGCTGCAAGACCCGCTCCTCGCGAAACCGGCCGCTGGTGGGCGAATCGGCACGCAGCCGCGGCGCCTTGGCCACCACCGAAACCATCCGCTCCAGGGCCTCGCTGGCACCATGCACGTCATGTTCCAAGTCGATGCCCCGGGTGTTCATCTGGAAGGCGTGTTCCAAGGCGTCGACCGCGCGGCCGGCCAACAACTCGCCAAACGCATCCGCTCCCTCCGCCAGCAGAAACTCGCAAGGGTCGGAATTCTCCGGCAGGGTGAGAATCCGCAGGTCGACGTTTTCGGCCACGAACAACTCCAGCACCTCGCCGGCCCGGCGCTGACCCGCCTCGTCGCCGTCGAGCACCAGCACGATCCGGTCGGCGAACCGCTTGAGGATTCGCACGTGTCGCGGCCCCAACGCCGTTCCCAACACGGCCACCGCCGTGGCGAATCCGAACTGATGCGCCATGATGCAGTCGGTGTAGCCCTCCATCACCAGGGCCGTGCGGTCCTTGCGGAGCGCGGTCCGGGCCACGTCCAGCCCGTAGAGCAGGTGGCTCTTGGAAAACAGGGCCGTCTCGGGGGAGTTGACGTACTTGGCCGGGCTCTTCAAGCCGCTCTCGGGCAGCACCCGGCCGCCGATCCCCACGGGGCGGTCCTGGGTATCGCGAATGGAGAACAAGAGCCGGCCGCGAAAACGGTCGTACGGCGCGCCCCCCTCGGCGGGCCGGGCCAGAATGCCCACCGCCTCCAGAATCCTCGCCCGCTCGGGGCTGCCCCCCGCCTGGTCCAGAATCCAGCTTCGGCGGTTGGGACAGTACCCCAGGTGAAATTTCTCGATGCTTTCCGGCGCGATCCCCCGATCGGCGAGATAGCGCCGGGCGGGGCCGGCCTCGGCCTGGTCGAGCAGGCAGCGGTGATATTGCTCTTCCGCCCAGGCCATCGCCCGATAGAGTGCCCGCTTGCCCTCGGCGCCGGTCAGCTCCGGTGGCGACACGGCCTGCTCACCGGCGGCCGGATCGGTCGCGGCGGGCCGGCTCGGCCGCTTGGAGGGCAGCGGCTGCAACTCGATCCCCGCCTGGTCGGCCAAGATTTCCAGCGCCTCGCGAAACTCCACCCCCTCGCTTTGCATCACGAAGCTGAACACGTCGCCGCCGATGTCGCAGACCCAGCACTTGAACGACTGCCGCTCGGGGTTCACCTGGAGACTGGGCCGGGTGTCGTCGTGCCAGGGACAGAGGCCCACGTAACCCCGGCCCTGGCGGCGGAGTTGAATCTGCTTGCCCACCAGGTCGACGATGTCGATCGCCTGGCGGACCTGCTCCTTGATGTCCATGGGCGAAGGGAACGACACCGCTTCAGGCTCCCGTAAGGCGATCGGCCGCGGCGCGGAAAGAGAAGGCCCGCCGTGGGGGAAGCGGCCACCGGGCGAGACGCCCGGCTCGGACACCCCTTCCTCCACCCGGTCCGGGCTCGATAGAAGCGTGACTTCCATTTCACAACCGCGTCAGGGACCGACAAATCCATTTGCCGTGCCGCGGCAAGAGGGCTCCACAAAGCCGCGGGCGAGCCCTCCTGCTCAAGCGACCGGCTGATTATAGCCCCAACGCCCGAAGCGGTCAAGAATCCCTTTGCGCCCCCCCCGCCGGTGGGCGATGCACTGCTAGCACCCAGCGGTGGTCAGCGTGTTTCGCCGCTGGGGGAGGCCTCCAGCGGCCTGATCTCGCCGAGGGTGGAAGTCGGTTCGCGGCCGGCTCCCAGGCACAACAGCCGCCCGTCGCTTAAGGCCAAAAACAGCCTGCCGCCGGCCGCCGCCATGCCGTCGTAAACCGGCAGCGCGTCGAGCCGGAACTGCTTGAGCAGTTTGCCGTCCGCCGTGGAAAAGACGGCCAGCCGTCCGCCGTCCTCGCCGGCAAACGCCCTGCTGCTAGTGAGCGCGTTCGGCGGCGGCCCGGCGGCGAACAGCTTTTCCCGGCTGAGCACCATGCTCCGGACCAGCAACGGTACGTTCTGCGTCCACTGGTAGGAAATGTTGAACTTGCCGCGGCCACGCTGCGGGTAATCGCGATTGGCGCGTCGGTAGTCGGCGGGGGGCTGCTCCGGCTGGGCCGCGCGGTCCAGCGCGAAGAGATCGTACTTCCGCCCGGTGGCGCCCCGGTAGTAGCTGGGCGTATAGCCGTAGCCGTAGAGGGTGGCGTCGGTGAATACGAGCAGTCGGCCGGCGGGGGCTTCGTGCCCGGCAAAGTACCAGCCGATGTACCCGCTGTAGAAATGCGTCCCGTCGATCCAGTAGTTTCGGTGCCACCAGTTGTCGCTGAGGAAGCCGGCTGGACTATAGACGTGCTTGTGCGGCGGACGGGGCTCGAGGGTGGCGTGATCAAACGCCAGGTGACGCATGTAGATCAACTGGCCGTCGGTGGCCAGCACGTCGGGCAGAGCGCCGGGCATCTCG
>CAYZWG010000434.1:0-4904 GCA_964481605.1 uncultured Planctomycetaceae bacterium | reverse complement strand
CCCGACACTCGGCGACTTGCCCCCGGGACCCGGCTGCCTAGAATATTAACAGCCGGATTTGTCAAAAATAGGTCCGGCTGCTCTTGCCTTGCGTCGCCTTGGCCGTTCGGATGGCGAATCCGCCTGGCGGCGGCGGTCGCAAGCGGAGAGGACCCTCCCCGCGTCCCGAAATTGATGGAGCCAAGTCATGTCGTTCACACTGCCCGAACTGCCGTACGCCTACGATGCGTTGGAGCCGTATCTCGACGCCCGCACGATGGAGATTCACCACTCCAGACATCACCGTGCGTACGTGACGAACCTCAACGCCGCCCTGGAGGGCCACGATCTCGGATATCCGACGGTCGAGGACCTGGTTGCGGCAATTCACACGGTGCCGGAGGAAATCCGCACGGCGGTCCGCAACCACGGCGGCGGACACGCCAACCACTCGCTTTTCTGGACGATCATGTCCCCCGCGGGCGGTGGAACGCCGGAAGGGGACCTGGCCACGGCGATTGACGGCCAGTTAGGGGGGATCGACACGTTTTGCGAGAGTTTCTCGCAGGCGGCCATGGCACGCTTCGGCAGCGGCTGGGCCTGGTTGAGCGTCGACGCCGACCACCGGCTGATCGTCGAGGACACCCCCAACCAGAACAGCCCCTTGATGCACGGCAATACACCGATCCTGGGCATCGACGTGTGGGAGCACGCCTATTATCTGAAGTATCAGAACCGGCGGGCAGACTACGTGGCCGCTTTCTTCGAGGTGGTCGACTGGCTGGCCGTCTCCCAGCGCTATCAGGCGGCCCTGGCGAGAACGCCGCACGTGGTTTCCAGTGGGGGCGGCCAGAGCTGACCGCCGCGCAGCTCGGGCGGGTGCCGCGGGGGGGCAGTGCCTCTTACCGCGACCCGCCGGTGTAGAGGATGGGCACCGCGCCGCTGGAGCCGATCACCGAATCGTTACGGTGCATCCCGGCGCCCACCAGCCCCACATCGTTGAGGAAGAAGTTGTCCCGCCCGCCCGCCAGGGTCGGAGTGACGACGTAACGCAGGTTGCCCGCCTCGAACAGCACGTTCTGCCCCCCGTCGCCGTGGTTCAGGCTGTGGCAGCCGGGCAGACGGGGGTCGGGTGCGTCGGACATCAGGGCAAAGCTGCTCCGCCCCAGGTTCCGCAGTCCCCGGTAGCGGCCGCCTTCCACGTAGCCGAACGAGAATCCGTAGCTCCCACCCATTCCCTGGCGAACCTGCTCGAGCTCGGGTCCCTCGGGCATCTCCACGAGTTGAGCCACGGTGGGCACCTCGATGGGTGTCTGGGTTGCCCCGCAGGTTGCTCCCCGCACGGGACAGACTCCCCGCACGGGACAGATCAGCCGGCTGGGATCGGGGAGGAGTTGGGCCGACTTCAGCATCGGCGCGTAGGCCCCCGCCACGGCCAGCCGCCCTGCCACCGGAATGTAGGGAAAGTAGCCGCTGAACGTCTCGCTGTACTGGGCCAGGCTCTGCCCGATCCGGCTGAGATTTTCCCCGCAGGCGTTCCGCCGGGCGTTTTCGCGTGTCGCCTGGATGGCCGGAAAGACGAGCAAGAAAGCCGCCCCGATCATCGCCCCGGCCACGGCCATGTCGAGCCAACTGGCCCGCCGTCCCCTGCCCGCGCCCAACTGCGACTCGGCCCGCATCGCCCGCAAACGCCGAGTCGGGCTGGGCCGCCGCTGGGCCGCCTCCGATCCCGCCACGGCGGCTGGCGACTCCGTGTGCTCGAACACCATCCGGCAGGTTCGCTCGGCCAGCCGCGGGGGCGGTTCCGCCAACCTGCGGGCCACCTCCAACGGCGCCAGCGCGAGCCGCAGCCGGTCAAGCTCCGTTTGCAAGCAGGGGTCGTCTTGAAGCTTTTTCCAGATTGCTTCCCGCTCGGAGTCGTCCAAGGCCTCCAGCAGGTAGCCTAGCAGTTCATGGTGGGCGGGATCAGCCATGTTCGGCCAGTGGGGTGGTGGTCAAGATGTGTTCGAGTTTTCGGATCGCCGCGTGCAGCCGACTCTTCACCGTTCCCACGGGAATCTCCAGTACGTGCGCCGCTTCCCGGTACTTCAATCCCTGGTAGTAGACCAACAGGAGCACCTGCCGGAGTGTCTCAGGCAGCCGGTCGACCGCTGTGCGAACCTCCTCGCCTCGCTCGCTTTGCTCGACCGCCGCGTGGGGCTCGACCGCTTCTCCTTCGAGTAAATCGACGAGCGGGCCGGTCTCGTCGTCGGCTCCCGGACGACAAGGCCGATCGAGACTGGTCATCTGGTGCCGGCGGTTGCGGCGCTGCGCGTCGATCGCCTGGTTGGTCGCCACGGTGTAGAGCCAGGGACGAACTCTTCGCCCCGGCTCGAAACGCTCACACTTCAGATGAACCTGCAAAAAGGTCGCCTGGAAGGTATCCTCGGCCATCTCGGCATTGCCCAGGTAACGCCGCAGATAATTGTATAACTCACGTTCATAACGATGCACCAACTGTTCAAACGCCCGGCGATCCCCCCGGCTACGATACGCCAGCAACAGGTCCTCGTCAGACCAATCGTCGCCCGGGGCGGTCCCTGGTGTACTTGGCTGCATCTGTTCGATCGTACTGCTCATTTTCCCATACGCACGGCTGGGGAGAAGAGTTCGCCCCGCGGTCGGCCACGGATCGCCATCCGATTTGGCAACCCTGCTCGCCCGGGAAAACTTCCTCCGTGAAGTTCATTCTAACCGGTACGGCCGGAAACGCCTTGGCCAATTCTGAAAATGTTTCAGCCCCGGCTGACAAATTCCCTCCCGCCCGGCTCGCCGACCCCGAATCCCCGCAAGCGGCGTGCCAAACCGCCCGGAACGGCCCCGGTTTGATCCTCCCCGCCCCCCCTGGACGAAAAACAACCCCCTCGCGCAACACGATTTACGTGAAATCCATCACCCGTCGGCTCACACCCCGCTCACCACCCCGCGGCAAGACCCGGTTTGTAAGTCCTTTCCCTCCGACTTACACACCCGGCCGCCACGCCGGATTTTTGGGCAAGGCAGGTGGTTTGCACAATTGAATCCGACCCGCCCAGAAGGGTGAGGCTAGGGTGACGAAAAGTTGGGGTTGCGGCGGCAGGGTGTTCCTCCCGGATTTGTTTCGCTCGGGGCGAGGCTCCTGCCGAGCCGTGGGGGCGGCATTCACCCTGATTTCCCGGCGGGAGCAGGAGCCTCGCCCTGGGGTGGCCTTTTGCCGGGTCGTTCCTATTCCGCCAGTTGCACCAGGCAGGCCTGCATGTAGCGAATGCTCTCCGAGGCCAGCCGCTCGATACCGGGGGTGTAGTCGAACACCTCGACCGAGACCCAGCCGCGGTAGTCGATTTCGCCCAGCGCTTCGAGGATGGGAAGGAAGTCGAGGTCGCCGAACCCCGGCCCTTGCAAGTTGGGGTCGTTGGCGTGGAAATGGACCAGCAGGTCGGCGTACTTTCGCAGCAGTTCGGGGATCGGCGTCGGCTCGCTCGACATCGCCTTGCAGTCCAGGTGCAGCCGCACCTGGGGCGATCCAATCATCTCGGCCAGCCGCACCGCATCGGCGGCCGTCCGCATGAAGTCGGTCTCCGCCGGAGCCAACGGCTCCAAGGCCAGCGTCACGCCGGTATCTTCCAGCACCGGCACGGTTGCCTGAAAGACATCGGCGGCGTACCGCATCGCCTCATCGTGGGAGACGCCGGGCAAGAGGTTGCGCTGATCGGGCGAGCCGCACACCATCACTTTTCCACCCAGGTCGGCACACAGCCGGGCCAACTCGCCGAAGTATTGCGACGTCTTCCGTCGCACCTCGGCATCCGGCGTGGTCATGTAGAGGCCTTTCGTTCTGGCCAACAGCCAGTGCAGTCCCACCACTTCCAGCCCTGCCGCCTGGGCCTGGCGGCGAACCTCGGTCCGCTTTCCGCTGGAAATCTCGGTGGCGTTGTCGGCAATCGTAAAGGGCGCGATCTCCAGGCCGGTGTAGCCACACTCGGCGGCAAACGCGAACGCCTTGGCAAAGGGCCACTGCCGGAACGTTTCGTTGCAGATGGCGAATTTCATCGTGGCCGTCCTCGGTCCAGCCCGGACAACGATCATTGGTCCGTGGCGGTCGTCCGCTTTCTACGCTTCCTGCCCAAACGCTTCTGCACCTCATCCAGGCGGCGTCCGGCGGCCGTATGGGGTGCGCTGGTGAGTGGGTTTTCCACCCCATCCAGGGGCTGGCCCGGGGTGGCCTTGCCGAGACGCTGGCGAATCTGCTGAGTATACTCCCGGGAAAGCTCGTAGCCCAGGTAGCGGCGGTCCAGCTTCTTCGCCACGGAGAGCGTGGTGCCGCTGCCGGCGAAGGGGTCCAGCACGAGGTCGCCCGGGTTGCTACAGGCACGAATAATCCGCCCCAGCAATTGCTCCGGCATCTGGCAGCCGTGCCAGCCGGCGCGTTCCTTGAAGGTGCCGCAAACCCGCGAGAAAAACCAGGTATCCTCGTTCGCCTGGAACCCTTCGGGCAGATCCTGGGGCCGCAGAATCCAACCCTCGTGGTGCAGCCGGGCCGAGGTGATCCAGGTATCGTCGGGCAGGCGGCCGGCGGGGTTGGCCCGCTTGTCGCCGTAGACCAACTGCCGGGCCGAGGGCACACGGACCGCCGGGTCGTCGCCGTTGAAGGTGTAGTGGCGGGGGTCCTTCACCAGGTAGAACAGGTGAGCGTGGGAGCGGCTGAACTTGTTCTTGCAGTTGACCCCGAAGGTGTAATACCAGACGACCCAACTGCGGCAGGTCAGCCCGTGCTCCTCGTGCAACATCACCTTCAACTCGGCCGCAAACTCATCGCCGATGGCCAGCCAGAAGGTGCCGTGGGGCTTGAGCACGCGAACCACCTCGGCGGTCCACTGCCGGCTCCAGTCGAGATACTCGTGGCCGCT
>CAYZWG010000433.1:0-4951 GCA_964481605.1 uncultured Planctomycetaceae bacterium | reverse complement strand
GCCGGCGGGGAGGGAACACCTGAAATCCCAATGCGCTGCGTTCCTCGGCCTGCGCTGAGTGGCGCTTTCCGCCTACTCCGCCGCCGACTTCGAGCCGGACGGCGCGCCCTGGATCGGCGCCCCCAAGGGGAGCGGCCGGGCGGCCGTGGCGAAACCGAGCCGGAACAGTTCCTTCTTGAGCCGGCGAAACTCGTCGAAGCTGTCGGCGTAGGTCCACACGGTGATGGTCGTCTGGGGCGCGAAACCGGCCACAAGTCGGCGGAACCGCGACCCCTCGGCCAGTGCCTCGTTGAGCGGCTCGCCCAGGTCGTCGGCGGTGGGAATCAGCGTGAAGTGGCTCAGCCGAACGTAATAGCTGCCCATTTCGCCGGCGGCGGCCATCTCGGGCGTGGTGTCGTAGCGTTTGAGGGTGTAGCGGAGGCGAAACCCGCCGTAAGGACCAACCGTGCCCGTCATCTCCGGCTCCTGCTCAAGCCGGTAGACCCGGCGCTGGGCGTCCCCCCGAAACTCCCGGATCAGCCTTTCCAGAGGGATGTAGGTGAGGCGGCCGTCCATCAGTCGAAAATGCTCCTCTCGGTCGTCGACCGTCTTGCTCAACGGCGTGGGCAGGCTGCGAATCACCACCGGCTGGGGTTTCGACGCCTCCAGGCGCCGGCGCTCGTCGTCCAGGTGTTTCAGCTCCCGCCGGGCCGCGTCGGCCTGCCGAGTAAGGTCGAATTGCTGCCGTTGGTCGGCGTCGAGCTCGCTGCGGCGAGCCTTCAACTTGGTTTCCACCGCCGCCACCAGCGTGGCCAGTTGATCGCGGACTTGTCGACTGGCGGTCGTGCGGCGCTCGATTTCCGTGATCTGGCGGTCGGCCTCGACCATTTCCTTTCGCAGCGACGCGGCCATCTCCTGGCGATGATCCAACTTTGCGGCGGACTGCTCCAGCCGCTCTTTCTCCTCCGCCGCATAGGAGACGTTCTTCACCCGAACGCCGGTGACCATCACCAGCAGGATCAAGATACCCACCATGTTGGAGACGATATCGAGGAACGAATCGTGGCCAACCGGGACGGATTCTCTGCGGCGACGTGTCATCGTAAGTTCTCCTCCCGGGGGCTTTCGGCGGGGTCGGGAGACCCGCGCCGAACGCAGGGCCACCCACCGACCCGCGACGAACGCCGCGCTGACTTCATTCCACGGTATTGCCGCAAGGCTCGCCCCCTGGGTGCAGGAACGGACTTTTTACAGGGTGGCAGCTAGCGATGGGGGAAAATGGAGTGTCCAAAGTGGCTGCGGAGGTCGCGACCCGGCCCACGGGCCTCGCATTCTCCCCATGATGCTTGCTCGGCTTGGAAAAACGCAAACGCCACAACCCTGCATTTCAAACTTCAAACATCGCTAAGAACTTCACAAAGACTTGAGTACTAATGACGCAACTTCTTGCCGCACAGCGATTTACAACAGCGATTCCAGCGTGAGTCTTGGTTGCGTCCAGGGCCGCGTTGGGACACTTCTCTTCGTGTTCTTCGCGGGCTTCGTGGTGAACACTGCCCGCGATCATGGCGGGTTCCGCAACCATTTCACCACGAAGCCCGCGAAGAACACGAAGGACCCGTTCCGCCATGCCGGCAGCGCGACCCGGCCTACAGTTCTCAGAATCTCCCATCTGAAACCGCCACCTCGAACCACCTCCGGAAGTCCGCTGCTGCACCCCTCGCCCCCTGCACCTTCGATCGGCACGGACGGACAAGCCGCCCACGGCACCCCGTTTCTCTACCCCTTCATGGGCCACCAATCGACCCGGCTCGGCGGACCTCCAGCCCGCTGTCTTCCAGCAGGATTTCCAGTTCCCGAAAGTGCCCTTCGGCTTGCGGGCCGACGTAGACATTAAGCACGGGCCGCCAGTACATCCCGCGGCCGGCGATCCCCCACAACTCCATGTAATCCCAAATCGACGAGACGAACGTATCGATCGACGGTTCGATCCTGCCGGAGACCGGAACGATCTGCTGGGGAAAAGGGCCGGCGGCCGGGCCCACCACCAGCCGATCGCCGTAGCACTCGATTCGGATCGGGCGGGTGACGGGAACCGAGCGGGCCGAGGCGTCGGGCAGTCCCCAGTCGCGACCGCGAATCGCCGCCAATTTCCGTGGCGACCCGGCGGCTCCGGCGGCGATCTCGGCCGCGGTCGGCCCGGCGCCCGGTTGCTTGCCGCCGGGTCGGCCGGGCTCTGCCGGGGCAGAATCCTCCGAGCGGCTGCCGGCCGCCGCGGGAGTTGCCCCCGGCGAGCTTGCCCCGCGACCCGGGCCGGCGGCGGCCCGCGGCGTGCTTGATCCGGCCCTCTGGCCGAATCGCCCGGCTGGCCGCCCGGCCAGGAAACCCCGCGAATCGTCCTCGTCGGAGCCGCCCTGTCGAATCGCACCGCCCCGGTGGGGACTGACGCGGTAGAAGGGACGCTGCTGGGGGTCGAAGCGACTCGGCGTCATCGTGGCCAAAAGTTGCTGTTGCCGCCGGGCCACGTCGGCGGCGACACGCACGGCTTGGGCCAGTTCCGGGTCCGGCGGCTGGAAAGCCAACGGCCAATCCTCGCCGATCAACTCGTAACCAAACTCGGTCCCCCAGGACTTCATCGCTGTGCGGGCCGCGTAGTAGGCCCCGATCCCCGACGGCCGAACCAAAAGCAGGGGGTACAACTCGTCCCCTTCCGCCGCCCCCAGACGTTCTTGCTGCCGCACCAGGTACTCGCGAACCGCCCGAAGTGCCGCGTCCAGTGGATTACCAGAGTCGAGAGGACCGTTGAAGTCGTCCTCGCCGAAAGCAATGCCCTCCGGTTGAATCACCACCGAGTCCGCGCGGCATTCCAGGTAGATCGGGCGGCGTCGGGTTGCGTGCGGGCCCTGGTAGGGAACCACGGCGTAGGACCGTGGTTGCCGGGCGTATTCCTTTTTGGTGCGGGCGATCTCCCCCTTCAATCGATCGATGGCCGCGGTCAATTGGGCCAACTCGCCCTGGGAAGTCGCTCCGCCTCGCTCCTGGTTCTGCTGCAACGATGCAAGATCGGCCCACGCCGCCCGCAATTCCTCCAGCCGCCGGCGAAGCCGATTCGTGTGCTCCTCGAAGTGGCCCAGTTTCGCCCGCGCCTCGGCCAGGTCTGCCGCGATCACTTGGCGAGAGTCGACCAGCTCGTCGATCATCCAGTCGGCGAACTCCTCCTCCCGGGCGATCTTCTTTTCGCCCTGGGCGATCTCTGCCTCCTCGGCCCGCGCAGCCTGAAGTCGAGCCTGGCGGGCGATCACCACCAGCAGCAGAATCAGCGCCCCCATCGTGCAAATCAGCACCGCGAGAAACGGAAAGAGCGACACGCTCTCGCCCGGGTCGCGCCGCCGCCGGGTCGACTTCCATCGCCGTCTCATGCAGCCTGACCTTTGCGCCTGGCCGGATCGTCGAGAGTCACGCGGGCGTCCTCGTCGGGAAGCGGTCCCAGGCGCGCGCTGAGCAGGTGGATGGCGGCCGCCAGGCTCATCACCGTCTCTTCAAAGTTCTTGGCCCCCGCCAACGACGCCAGGTTGCGGTTCAACTCGGTCTCCAGGTTGGCGATCTGGCCGGTGGCGTCGACCACCCGATGAAGAACCTCCGCCTGGCGAACCATCCCCGCCTGGACGCCGGTCATCGCCTCCATGCTCCCGGCGACGGCTTGCTGAAGCCGCTCCCACTGCCGGCGGTTCTGGTCGACCGCCTGGCGCTCGGCGGCGACCATCTCCCGGGCATGGGTCTTGAGGTTTTCGTTCAGGGCGGTCGAAAGGGCCGACTCGAGTTGACGAGCCGACGCCTCCAAGACCTTGCCCCAGCGGGCATCGGTCCCTTCCACGGCCCGGGTCCAGATGACCGCCTGGCGGCGGACGATTTCCTCGTTCGAGTCGACCAGCGCCCGGAGCATCTTGCGGACCGCCGCCAATTGGCCGTCCGGCGTGTTGGCGACCCGCTCGAAGCGTCCCAGCAACTCCGCCGCCACCTGCTCGTCCACTCGCTCCAACAACCGCCTTTCCTCGCGGTCGGCCAGAAACTGGGAGAAGAACAGCACGATCGAAAGCGCCAACGCCAACGCCGTGGTGTCGAAGGCCACCGTCAGCCCGGCCATCACCGCCGGCAGGGAGTCTTCTAGCGCCTGGGGGGTGAGCTTGCCCATGGCCAGGGCAATCCCGATCACCGTGCCCAGGAACCCCAGGATGGGGATCGCCCAGATAATCATTCGCACCAGGCCGTAGCCCGCGTAGGCCCGCTCGGCGTCTTCCTCGGCGAGGTATTTCAACTCGTCGTCAAGCCCCGCGGCGCTGCCGGTTCGTTGCACGTAAAGCAGCGTCTTGCGAAGCCGCCGAGCACGGTAATCCTCCGTATGGCCGCCGGCAACCCTCTCCACCCGGGCAAAAAGCGCCGCACAGTCCTCCACGGGCTGGCCGCCGGCGGGCCGTGGACCCAAGAGCGGTTCCCCCAGCCCCAGCCCTTGACGGAACGTCTCGGCCGCCTTGAGCAGCAACGCGGCAATGCCCACGAAAAACATGGCCGTCTCGACATACTCGACCGGATGGGCCGCAAAGTAACGGCGAACGAACTCGCTGTCCGCGGCCGTCACGTTGACCAGCGTGTAGAACCCCAGGCAGGCCAGCATCCCCCAGAGAAACGGGGACCTGCTCAACGATGGAATGAGGCGACGAAACGGATTCACGGCGATGTCCCTCGACAGCAGGGGGAAAGGAGGTGGCGGCCCACGGTCGTCGATACCCTCACAATCGGCCTAATCCGCACAGTTTATGAATGGAAACTGCGAGAAAACGCCGCCGGCACCAGCCCGCCGCCGCCACACGAGTGTGCCCCCGGCAAATCGGTGCAGGAACAGACTTCCGGAGGTTGTTCGAGGTGGCGGTTTCAAGTGGGAGATTCTGAGAGCTGTAGGCCGGGTCGCGCTGCC
>CAYZWG010000432.1:2863-4960 GCA_964481605.1 uncultured Planctomycetaceae bacterium | reverse complement strand
GCCGGCGCAGCCGGCAAGAGGTCAGGGGAGCGAGTGACGTCGTTCAGTCGGTGTTCCTATTCGATGGGCGGAGTGATTTGCCCGGACCTCTTGTGGCAAGCCACACCGGTTCAAGAACCGGTGCCACCCGCGAGGTCGGGAGACCCGCGCCGAACGGGCCGGCAACGTCAGGACAAGAGGGCCGCCGCGGGGGTCGTGGAGGTTGCCGCTTGGACATTGCCCTCGCTGGCAATCTCGCGAAGGTCGCCGCGGGCACGGAAGAAGGCGGCGACGATTTGCGGGTCCCACTGCTTGCCGGCTCCGGCATGAAAAATCTGGTCGATCTTCTCGTCCGACATGCCCCGGCGGTAGGGCCGATTGCTGGCCATGGCGTCAAAGGAATCGGCCACCGCCACGATGCGGGCGGAAAAAGGAATGTCCTCCAGGGAGAGCCGGCCCGGATACCCGTTGCCGTCCCACGATTCGTGGTGGTGGAGGACGACCGGCAGCACCTCGTCCAGTTTTCTCAGGTCCTGGAGAATCTTGTGCCCCACGCTCACGTGGGTCTTGATGTGCTCGTATTCCTCGTCGGTCAGCCTGCCCGGCTTGCACAACACCCTGTCGTTGATGCCGATCTTGCCGATGTCGTGCAGCAGACCCGACAGGTAGAGGTCCTCCAACGCCTCGGCCGGATACTCCAACTCCTGGGCCAGCCGCACGGCAACCCGGGCCACGCGGTCGCTGTGGCCGCAGGTGTAGGGGTCTTTGGCGTCGATCGCCGAAGTCAACGCGCGGATGATTCCGGAAAGCAACTCCCGCTGCTGCCGATAGAGTTCGATGTTGCCGCTGTGGATGCCCAGGATGGCGGCCACCGTGCTGAGCAGGCTGGCTTCGATCGTGCCAAACTCGTTGTCGTCGAGATGGTTGATCGCCGCCAGCCAACCGAACAGGTTGTCCGACTCGCAGAGCGGAACCACGATCAACTGGCGAACCTTCTCGAACGGCCACTGGGGCAACCGGCCGTTCGGGTTGTTGATCACCTTGGGAGGGTCGGTCGGTCGTACCTGGGTATACTCGATGAGCCGGTCGAACTCGCTCTGCGAGAGGGGGCATTGCCCACACGTAATCAACAGCGGCCGGCTGCGGGCGTTGGGCGTGAGAGAGTTTTCTTCATCGATCACCGGCCGCAGGCGTATCGCCAGGCCCTCGGCCGGAATGACTTCGCCCAGCCACTCCAGCGCCGTCCGGCTGAGTTCTTCGTCGCTCTTGGAGAGCCGCAGGTCCTGCGTGAGCCGGTGAAGCAGGGTAATCTCTTCGTAGGTCGAGGCGAGATTCTGGGAAACGCTCTCGTTCTCTCGCTCCAGGCGCACGGCCCGCTGGGTCCCTTCCAGGTGTTCCACGACCAGTTGCGCCGTCCGCTCGGCCGCGTCTGGCGGCCAGGCGGTGTGGACGCCGGCCCAGCGTAAGGCGTCGGTGGGCGAGATGCCCAGGTCGGCGGCGGCCTGGTCCAGGTCCTCGCCCGCTCCCACGGCCCGCGCCGGCAAGAGGCCAACCGCCAGGGCGGCTTCCGCCCCGAATCGGGCCGCGGGCACGGCCAACAGCGTGAACGCCTGCCCGCATCGAAGGGCCTTGGGGCGGCTGCCCGAGGAAACTTGCCGCAGTTGCGACGCGAACCCGCTCCACTGCCAGGCCAGATCATCCTCGGCCGGCTCGACCGGGTCCTCCACGCGGGGATCAATCCGGTAGAAGGGAACCCCGAAGGTGTTCCGCAGCCGCTCCACCAGCGACAAACACCGGCGTTCGGTGCATGGCGCGACTTGGGTCGGTTGGGAAAGTGGGATCATGCTGAGGGTCATTCAGATCGACCGTCGGTAAGGCTCGCAAGCGGTGCAGTCGCGGTGGAAATGCCGTCCACTGCCGGCACTGGGTTGCCGTGGGATGCCCCACCAAACCATAGGCTACGCACGACTTCGAGGCAAAGCCGAACGCCGGTCGCCATCAACCCGGGGGAAAAATCCCGCGCCGGGTTGTCGCGCTGGAACCGATTGCTCCGGTTGTCGGCGGCGGTCCGGGCCAAGACGGTTGAATGAAGCCGGCGCCGCGTTCGGCGTGGGTCTC
>CAYZWG010000432.1:0-2763 GCA_964481605.1 uncultured Planctomycetaceae bacterium | reverse complement strand
GCGTTCGGCGTGGGTCTCCCGACCCCGCCGCTACGACCCCCCGCCGGCCGCCGCGTTGGCATACTCCGTATCGATCGTCTCCCACATATCGCCCGTTTGGCTCCCCACGGAGGTGATCGAAGCCATCATGGCCATAATCATCAGCGCCAACATGACGGCGTACTCGACCGCGGTGACGCCGTCCTCGTCTCGAAAAAAGCGGATCAGCCAGACCATCAGATCACCTCGTGCCGGTATGCCGAGCAGAAAGGCCGCCTGAGGCCCCGGCGACCGGCCGCGCGATGTGCGGAATCATTGGGAAAAGAACACCCCAAAGGAAGGATAGTTCACCCAAGAGGCAAGTCAAACGGGACGCACCCGCCGGGTGCAGACGCCGTTCAGGGCTGGTACCAATCGAGCGTGCCGGAATCGATGCCCGGCGGGCGACTGGAACGCAGCGGCACCTGCCACCGATCGATCCGGCTCGAGCCGGGCGCCTCGTCGGCCGGGCCCGCGAAGCTCACCGCGCCGCGAACCAGTCCGGCGATGGCCAACGCGTCGTCGTGGGCCTCGCGGAGCTCGCCGCGGGGAGTTCGCCACACGGCCAGGGGCGTTTTGGGCATGACCAGCGATCCCTGGCCGGTCCAGTAGATTTGCCGAAATAGCGGCTCGGGCGGCGCCGGCCCCACGACGGTCAAAACGGCTACCCCCTCGGCCGGCGCGAACACGGACCCCTCGCAGTGGATCGAAACGCTGCCCGGCCGCGAGGGAATCTCCTCGCCACACCATTCGGCCAGGGGGCCGCACGCCCGAAGGGTCACGCCGGTAAGCGTCAGGCCGGTCGGCTCGTCGCGCCGGGGACAATGATCGAATCGAACCAGCGGCCCGCTGCCCAGGTAGAGAACGTTGGTCAGTTCGATCGACACGGCGGCCGCAACGCGGCAATCGATCCCCGCGGCGAGTCGGCGAAACGTGCAATCGGTCAACTGAAGCCTTGCGTGGGGCAGGTCCAGTTCGCTTCGCTGGGCGGGGTAGGTCCAGCCAATGGCGGCCGAGTTCGCCGGGGAGGATTCGGCCGCCTGGAACGAACAACGGCGAAACTTCGCCCCGGATGCCTTCAACTCGACAAGTGCCGCCGGTGGCCCGGAAGCACTGCCGGCCGAGGAGCCGGTCCAAACGAAATCGATGTTCTCGAACCGCAGATCATCGGCGGTGAGGACCAGCGCCGATCCCTCCACGGCCACCACCGCCCGGCGATCGGCCGGACCGGCGATCCTTTGGCCCGGGCGGAGGCTCGCCGTATCCAGCCGCACGGCACGATCCGCCGGCAAGAGACGCTCCGGCGGTGGCGATGCCTTACGCGGCGGCGCTGGAGCCGAATGGGTAGCGGCCGGCACCGGTGCTTCCGGGGCAAGTTTCTTGCTGTCGTTAGACACAACGCCGTGCGAAGTCGCCTCGGCCGGCTGGGCGGATGACGCGACGGCCGGTCTTCTGGACCCATCTGGCCGGCCAATCGGTGCGATCGCCCAGATCATGCTGGCCAAGGCCGCCAGCAGGGCCACCGTCGCCACCACCGGCCAGGCCGAGCGTCTTCTCTTTGGCCGTCGTGCCCGAGGCTGGGGAATCAGCGTGCCCAGAAAACGGGGCGCAACCAGCGTCCGCGCCAGCTCGCCTCGCCCGCGGCGAGTGGGCGGACCGAGGACTTGGGCAACTTCCGCCATCGTCTGGGGGCGATTCTCCGCCTCGGGTTGGCAGCAGGCTTCGATCAGCCGGGCCAACTCGCGGGGTGTCTGGGGGGCCAGGGGATGCACGTCCGCGACCTGGGCGGCCGCCTGGGCCCGAAGCTTCCCCAGGGCGTCGCCGCCCGGCAGCGCGGACCGCCCGGCCAGCAGGTGCCAGAGGAGACAGCCCAGGGAGAAAATATCGGTCCGCACACTGGGCGGGGCCCCCAGCGTAATCCGCTCGGGCGCCAACCCTTCGTAATACGCCGGAGCCAGGTCGGCATGGGCGAAACCCTCGTCCGCTCGGACCCGTGCCCGCAACAGCGGCATCGTCAACACCGCGTCTCCCCGTGGCGTCAACATCACGTTGTGCGGCGCGATGTCGCCGTGGCAGAGACCGCGGGCCTCCAATTGGGTCAGCCCCTCGACCAGTTGGGCGGCGATCTCGCGGGCGGCAGCCGGCGGCAGACGGCCCGCC
This sequence comes from uncultured Planctomycetaceae bacterium, assembly GCA_964481605.1. Classification (GTDB taxonomy): domain Bacteria; phylum Planctomycetota; class Planctomycetia; order Pirellulales; family Thermoguttaceae; genus CAYZWG01. The sequence goes on along the minus strand of CAYZWG010000432.1, from coordinate 585 downwards.
CGAACCATCCGCGCGGCGGCCGTTTCGCCGGGCACGAAATCGGCGGCCACCCAGCGGCGGTCGCCCTGGCGGCCGGCCCGGCGGATCGGCGCCAGCCCGGGCGAGTCGAGCGCGGCCGAAAGCTCCGCCACCCCGGCCAGCGGGTCTTCCTCCGTCTCGGCGCCGTCGGCGACCGCAAACACGCAAAGGTAAACCGGCCGGCCCGTTTCCCGATCTTGCGCCCGGTAGCCCTCGGCGTAGCCCAGCGAGCCGACGCGATCGAGCAACACGTACGGCCCCACCGCCAGTTCCTCGCCGCGACGCTGGTTGATTCGGGCGGCTTGAAAGGGGGTCACCAGCCGGGCCTGGGCCAGCGCGTCAACCCACACGGATTGGAACGCGGGCAGGTTTCGAGCCAGGCGACGGACGCGCGGACCGACCCTGGCGACCTGGGCCGGCGCGGCCAGCCCCAAGCGTTCCAGCAGGTCGGCCAACTCGGCTGGGGGCGTGTCGGACATGGAGCGTACCGCCGGTCAGAAAATCCGTAAGGCAATTCACGAGAGGAAGCGGGTGGCCGCGATAGCGGAAGTGGGTGGCCGCGATAGC
>CAYZWG010000431.1:0-4981 GCA_964481605.1 uncultured Planctomycetaceae bacterium | reverse complement strand
ATCGCCGGGCGATCCGGCTCGACGTTCGCTTCGCGGCGGCGTGGTCGGGCAAGGCAACGCTGGCCTTTCAGCAGGGCCAGTTTGAACAGGCCATCGCCGATGCCACGGTGGCGCTGGTCTCCGCGCCGAACGACCTGCGGGCACTGATGGTGCGGGGCCAAGCCTATTTGCTGGTGGGACGCGGCGAGGAAGCCCGGGCCGACCTGGACGCCGCCGTCAACGCCGAGTCGGGCCCCTCCCAACACGCCGCGCGGGGCCACGCGCGGCTGGCCGTCAAGGATTACCAGGGGGCCTTGGACGACTTCACCGCCGTCGGCCCGCAGGGGACCGATCGCACGGACCTGGCCGTCGGCCGGAGCATCGCCCTGTTCAAGCTGGGTCACTACCGGGCCGCGCTTGAGCAGATCGACGCCGCCCTCGACGCCGACGCCCGCGATGTCGACGCATTGTGCGCCCGGGCGTGGTTCCTGGCCACCTGTCCCGACGAATCGTTTCGCCACGGCCCGCGGGCGTTACAGATCGCGGAGGAGGCGTCGGCGATGCTGGCAGTGCCCTATTGGTCGTGCGAGGCGAGCCTTGCGGCGGCGTACGCGGAATGCGGGAATTTTGCCTTGGCCGTGGAACACGGACGCCGCGCGCTGGAGCTTGCCCCTCCGACTCGACGCGACGATTTCCAAACGCGGCTGGCGCGATACACCGCGGGCGAGCCATTTCGGGATGAACCGGTCAGCGAAGAGGGCAGCCGAGGGGACGAAGCGCCCGCCGAGCCGCGCAGCGCCGATCAGCCTGAATCCTCGGCCGGGCGGGAGTCCCCCGGCGACGGCACCGATTTGGGATGAACGCCCCGGGCCCACTCGCTCGCGCGTTGGATCACCACGTAGAGCACGGGGATGAAGAACACGCCGAGGACGGTGGCGGCCAGCATTCCGCCGAACACGGCCGTGCCCAAGGCGCGGCGGCTGCCGGCCCCGGCCCCCGACGCAATCACCAGCGGCACCACGCCCAGAATGAACGAGAAGGCGGTCATTAGAATGGCGCGGAAGCGGAGCCGGGCGGCGTCCACCGCCGCTTCCAGGATCGGCTTGCCCTCTTGGCGGCGCTGCTTGGCGAACTCCACAATCAGGATCGCGCTCTTGCTGGCCAAGCCGATCAACAACACGATGCCGATCTGCGTGTAGACGTTGTTGTCGAAGGCCCTCAGGCGGGTGGCCGCCACCGCTCCCAGAATGGCCAACGGAATGGAGAAAATCACCGCCAGGGGGATCGTCCAACTCTCGTATTGCGCCGCCAGGAACAGATAGACGAAGACCACGGCGAAGGCGAAGATCAGCGGGGCCTGGTTGCCCGCCTTGATCTGCTGGTAGGTCACCCCCGACCACTGGTAGCCCATCCCCCGCGGCAACACACTGTCGGCCACGCGTTCCATCGCCGCGATCGCCTGCCCCGAGCTGTGGCCACTGGCGGGCTGGCCGGTAATCGTGGCGGAAGAAAAGGAATTGAAGCGGAAGACGGTCTTCGGACCGGCCACGTCGTGGACGCCGACCAGGGTGGCCAGGGGCAACATGTCGCCCGCCGCATTGCGGACTTCCAGCCGCCGGATGTCGTCGATCTTGCCGCGAAAACGCTGGTCGGCCTGGATCATCACGCGGTAGACCCGGCCAAACTTGTTGAAATCGTTGACGTAAGCCGAGCCCAGGTACGCTTGCAGCGTGCCGAAGATCGTCCCCAGGGGCACGTTCATCTTCTTGGCCTTCACGCGGTCGACGTCGAGATAGATCTGGGGCACGCGGGCGCTGAAGTTGTTGTTCAGCCGTGCCAGCACGGGGTCGGCATTGCCCTGGTCTACGAGGTCGACGGCCGCGGTTTCCAAGGCGACGAAGCCGGCGGCATTCTTGTCCTCAAGCTGGAACTCGAAGCCCCCGGCGTTCCCCAGCCCGGTGATCGGCGGCGGCAGGAAGGCGAAGCAGATGCCCTGGCGGATTTGGGCCAGTTCGGCCTGCACGTCCCGCACCACGTCGAACACCTCTTCCGGCCGGTCTCCCCAGGGCTTGAGCACCACGAAGATCGCGCCCGCGTTGGTGGTTACCAACGAATCCAGCACGGAATAGCCGGAAACCGAAATCACGTTGGCCACCGCCGGGTTGTCCGCCAGCAGGGGTTCGATCTTCTTCAACACGGCGTCGGTGCGCTCCAGGGTCGCCCCGTCCGGCAGTTGGACCGAAACCATGAAGTAGCCCTGGTCCTCGTCGGGGAGGAAACCCGCGGGAATCTTGAGGAATCCATAGCCGGCCAGGGCCAGCGTCACACCCAGCAGCACGATCGCCACCAGCGTGCGGCGGACCGCCATCCGCACCACCGCCATGTAGCCGGTGGTGGTCCAGTCGAATGCCCAATTGAAGCCGCGAAAAAACCAGCCTCGTTTTTCCGGGGCGGGGCGCAGCAGCATTCCGCACAGGGCCGGGCTGAGGGTCAGCGCGTTGATCGAGGAAAACACGGTGGCCGTGGCAATGGTGATGGCAAATTGGGCGTAGAGCCGGCCGGTGATGCCGCCCATCATCGCCGTGGGAACGAAAACCGCCAACAGCACCAGCGTGGTGGCCACCACCGGCCCGGTTACCTCCAGCATCGCTTTTTCCGTGGCTTGCCTGGCCGGCAACTTTTCCTCGTCGATCAGTCGCATCGTGTTTTCCACCACCACGATCGCGTCGTCCACCACGATGCCGATGGCCAACACCAGCCCGAACAGGGTGAGCGTGTTGATCGACAGCCCCAACGCCATCATCACGGCGAACGTGCCCACCAGGGCCACGGGAATGGTCGCCGCGGGAATCAGCGTGGTGCGCAGGTCCTGCAAAAACACGTAGACCGTCAGCACGACCAGCACCACGGCGATCAACAGGGTCTGCACAACCTCCTTGATCGACGCCCTGACGAACATCGTCGTGTCGTAGGCGATGGTGTATTCCAGCCCCGGCGGAAAATCCCCGGCCAGTTCATTCATCGCCCGCTTGATTCCGTCCGCCACCTTGAGTGAATTGGCGCCGGGAAGCTGGTAAATGCCCACGGCAATCGAGGGCGCCCCGTCCAGTTCCACCGACCAATTGTAGGCCTGGGCACCGAGCTCAACCCGGGCTACGTCCCGCACCCGAACCACGCGGCCACCTTTGCCCACCTTCAAAATCATTGCCGCGAACTGGTCGACGTCGGTCAGCCGGCCGAGAGTATTGACGGTGTACTGAAACTGCTGCCCGGCCGGGCTGGGCGGCCCGCCGATCTGGCCGGCGGCCACCTGCACGTTCTGTTCGCGAATTGCCGCCACCACGTCGGCGGTGGTCAGGCCCAACGCCTTGAGCTTGTCCGGCAGGAGCCAGATTCTCATGCCGAAGTCCTTGGCCCCCATCACGTTGACTTTGCCGACCCCCGGTACCCGAGCGAGAACGTCCTTGATTCGCGTGCTCACGTAGTTGCTCAAGTACAACTCGTCGAAACGGCGGTCGGGTGAGATCATGTTCACCATCAACACCATGTTCGTCGACCGCTTCTCCGTCTTCAGCCCTTCCCGCTTGACCTCCTCCGGCAACTTGGGCATGGCGATCGAGACCCGGTTCTGCACCAGCACGGTGGCCATGTCCACGTCGGTGCCGATCTCGAAGGTGACGGTCAACTCGTAGCTGCCGTCATCGGAACTCTTGGAGGACATGTAGATCATGTCCTCCACGCCGTTGATCTCCTCTTCCAGCGGCACGGCCACCGTCTCGGCCACCACCGCGGCACTGGCGCCGGGATACTTCGTGGTCACCGTCACCGTGGGCGGGGTGATGTCGGGCGTCTGCTCCACCGGCAACAGCGGAATCGTGATTCCGCCGATGATCACGATCACGATGGAGATCACGCAGGCGAAAATCGGCCGGTTGATGAAGAAACGGCTAAACATACCGGTCAGGTTCCTCGAAACCAAGTTCGCGTAGGGCCGGTTCTACCGGCCGAAAGACCCTCTGCCGCGCGAGATCCGATCCCCGCCGCTGCCACCGCCCTCGGTTGGCTTCCGTCGCGGAAATTCGGGAGGGCGAGGCTAGGGTGACGAAAATGTAGCGAATCGTGGAGCATTGGTCTGCTGGGGGACTGCGATTTTTGTTTCACTTCCTTGATCTTTCTCGCTTCCTATTGGATCCAAGGGGCGTGACGAAGGCAGTGAAGGCAAGCGGCCTTCCACTTCTACAGAAGTCGTGAAACAGAAAGTGTTTACGACTTGAGCGAGGTTCCTCGGGGAAAGGTTTTCTGGCCGGCTCGCGAGCCGGCATGGCAGAACCGGTCCTTCGTGTTCTTCGCGGGCTTCGTGGTGAACACTGCCCGCGGTGACCGCGGGTTCTGGGAACCATTTCACCACGAAGCTCGCGAAGAACACGAAGAAAGTGTAGGGTCGTGGCGTTTGAGTTTTCCAAGCCCGTGGGCCGGCTCGCGAGCCGGCATGGTAGCTCAATCCAGAAACAAAACGGGATAAACAACTTTCAAAAACAGCAGAGATTTTCGTCACCCCAGGGCGAGACTCCCGCTCCAGCCGCGGCACACGGAAACTACTTGCCTTCCGCCGGTTCGGGTGACTCGTCCTTTGCCGGTGTTGCCGCCTCCGGCAGCGGCTGGGGCGTTACCGGACGCCCGGGCCGGGCCCGCTGCAACCCGTCGACGATGTACTTCTCCCCGGCGGAAAGGCCGTCCAGAATCACCCGTTTCCCCTCGTCCGTCAATGAGCCGAGCTTCACGGGCCGCTGCTGGACCATGTTCTTCTCGTCCACCACAAGCAGGTACTTGCCGTCCAAGTCGGTTCCCAGGGCCCGCTCATACACCACTACCGCCTGGGGAATCTCCTCCCGTGGAATCCGCACCCGCACGAACAACCCGGGGTAGAGGAAGCCGTCGGCGTTGGAAAACACGCCTCGAACCAGCGCCGTGCCGGTGGTCGGGTCGACCCGGTTTTCCAGGT
>CAYZWG010000430.1:0-4994 GCA_964481605.1 uncultured Planctomycetaceae bacterium | reverse complement strand
CCCTTCAACGGGATCGCCCACCTTCCTTGGACCAGATCACGCGGGCCACGAACGTGCTGCCGTCGGCGCCGCGGGCATGGGGCCGGCCGGTGGGCATGTATTCGGAGACCGTCACCCAGGACTGATTCTTGTTGATCCGCGCCGCGCCGAAGTTCCCCAGGGTGGCTCCCCGCTCGGGGATCAACACCTTCTCCGTGTGGCGCAGCACGCACAGTCGTTGCGGGTCCACCCGGGCCAGGAAGAGGGGGGCTCGGTGGCGGAAGATGTGGTCGTTGTTGGCGCCCCGCCGGGTGTAAGCCAGAAACAGGCCCTGGCGGCCGGCCAACCAGTGCTGCTGCGTGTTGTAGCTGCCCAGCTCGGAGCCGTCGTCGAATTTCCACGGCGTGATCGGCCGAAAATGCAGCCCGTCGTCGCTCGTGGTCACGTAGCCCTTGACGTCGTTGCGGATGGTCAAAAAGTAGCGGCCGCCAAAAGACACCAGCGACGGTTCGCACAATCCCCGCACGACGTCCAGCGCCAACTCCGTTCCGTGCTCCCGATAGGTGAGCGTCCGGCCGTCGAATCCGCAGCGGACAACCGTCACCGACGCCGGCACGCCGGCCGAGGTGCCGAAGTAGACGGGCACCAGCACGCTGCCGTCGGGTTGGACCAGCCACTGGGAGCAGCCGTTTCGGGCGAAGTTGAATTTTTCGTCGGCCGGCATCTCGAGCGTCTTCCATCGCGACCAGGTGCCCGAGCCGGGATCGTATACCGCGTAGGCCGTCTGGCTGGGACGCTTGGTATCGGCAAGCTGCTTCCCCTGGGGACTGTAGCGAACGCTGCAACCGATCGCCAGCAGCTTGCCCGTGGGAGCGTGCCAGCCGGGTGTGACGTCGGCCACGGCAACCACCACTCCGCCGGGCCGGCGAACCCAGCCCAGTTCGGGAATCTCGCTGGGGCCGGTCCAGGTGGCTCCCAGGTCGTCGCTTCGCATCACCCACATGCCGGAGTAATAGTCGGACACCTTGAGGTGTTTTTGCAGGGTCATGATCACGGCCGGTCGACCTTGGCTGCCGGCGCCCGGAATGGCGGCCACCCGCGGATGGAACCAGCAGAAGTCGGGGCTCAATTCCTGCCGGGCCACGTCGACTTCCACGCGAAAACGCGCTTCGCCCTGGGAGGGACCGCCGGCAAGGCCCCCACTGCCTGCCCACCCGATCGCCCACGCAAGGCACACCGCCAGGGGACGTCCGACGGAGAGAACGCCAAGGTTTGCGGCCATGATTGAGAAAACCGTTCTGTTGATGCGTTTCTCTTGAGGGAACCGGATGCGCGTGGAGCCGGGATCGTTTCGACCAGCCCGTTGGGCGCGCGGCGTCCATCATTGTGGTTCGTGCCGCCGGGCGTTTCAAGCCGGCCGAGCCTTCGTGGCCGGTGGCCAGACCGTATAATGAAGAGAACCGCCGCCGGCGGCCCCATCTTCTCCCCGGCCGAACGCCCATGTCCCGCCACCGTGCTCGCCCGATCGCTCGTCTCGGCCCGCGGGACCGGCCGCCCCGCCCGGGGAGCGTGCCGAAGGGCAGGATTCGTCTGCTTTTGGCCACCACCGGCTGGCCCTGCGGCATCCTGGAGATCGGCTCCTGGGCAAGCCGGGCCGGGCTGGCCGAGACCGTCATCTTCCAGATTCAGCCGGCCCGCGCCTTTCGGCTTCCGCCCCATGTAAAGCGGCTCTTGGCCGAAGGCCCCCTGCGCGGCCGGTTGCACGAGGCGTTTGCCGACCACGGCCTGGGGCTCTCCGCGGCCGCGCGCCTGGTAAGGCGGGCGGGAGCACCCGGGAGCGCCGCGGACGATCGCTGCGGTGGGGTCGCCAGCGGCGGGGTCGGCAGACCCGCGCCGAACGAGGCCGCGCCGAGCGGGGACGATGTTTGGGAGGTGTACGACCCGGGCGCGTGGGGCAGGCGGTTTCTGCTGGAGTCGGGCGAAGACGGCGTCGACGTGCTCCTCGCCCGCAACCTCCCCACGGCCGCGTTTCTGCAATCATTGCGCCGCCACGCGGCCGCTGGGGAGGACCTGGCGAAGCACTTCGACGCCGGCGGGTCGCTGAGTCCGGCCACCCGCGAGGCGCTCTTGGATATCGGCGTTCAATTCGCCGGCAAGCTGCTGGACTTTTCGCCCCATGTAGTGGGTTTCCGCGTGGAAGGCGGCCGGCTGGACGAGATCGACCGCTGGATCGGCGCGGTTCGCCACCTGGTCGACGCCGAGATCGTGCTGGGCGGCCCCACGGCCACCAGCCATGCCGGCCAACTGCTGGTGCGGACGGGAGCCGACTACGTGTTTGCGGGCGAGGCCGAGGAACCGTTCAACCAGTTCCTGCGGCTTGCCCGGCGGCCGTGCGGCCGCGACCACCTGCCCGAGATTCCCGGCCTGGCCTACCGCTACGGCGGCCGCACGCTGCACAACACGTTGCCCGGCGACGGCTACCAGCGAACGGCGGCCGAGCGGGACGGGGCCGGCGGAATGTTGCCGCGCGATTGCCTCGGCAACCGGGTGCGACCGTTGGCGCCTGCCGAGGTGGTCGCCGCCAACCGGCTCGACTGGACCCTGCTGGAAGGTTTCGACCGAGCCACCGACAGTCTCTTCTTCACCGGCGGACGCGGCTGCCCCGGGCAGTGCAGCTTCTGTGCCAAACTGCACGGCCGGCGGCTTCGCCTGAAGCCCGCCCGGCAGTTGCTCGACGAAATCGCGGCCGCCGACCGGCTGGTTCGTTCGGGGCGGTTGCGGGTGACCACCTGGCCGTTGTTCGCGCACGTCGCCGATCCCGCCTGGCAATCGCGGCGGGTCGCCTGGGCGGCGATTTACGACGAGGACTTTTTCCTCAGCCGCGCCCGGGCAATCGAGTTCTTCCAGCTTTGGGACCGGTACCCGCTGAAAGACCGCTACCGGATCAGCCTCCAGGCCAACCCGGTCTCGCTCTTAACCGGCGACGGCACCGTGGACGAGGAACTGCTCCACTGGATCGGCCGGCTCAAGCCAATGGTCCAACTCGGTTGCGAGTCGTTCCATCCGCAGGTCCTCGCGCGGTGGCGGAAGCGGCACTCGCTTGCGCAGATGCTGCGGGTGCTGGACGCGCTGGACACCACGCGGCAGGACTACACGGTGTTTCAATTGTTGACCGATTTCGAGACCACGGCGGAAGAGCTGGTGGACTCGCTGCGGCTATTGATCCTGGCCGCGTTGCCGCGGCCGCGAATGCGGATCGCCGCGAGCCCCTACACAATTCCGCTCTATGACTCGGACACCCGCCGGCTGCTGGAATATGGCGGCCGCCCGGCGGCGGAAGGGCCGTTGGATTTCACCGACTACGAGTGTCCCCAGCCGGGTTGGATGGACCCGCTGGTGGCCGAGTTGGCCGACCTGGCCGACGCCCGGCTGCACTGGGCGCTGGAGCCGAAAACCCGCGACGCGGCCCTGGTGGCGGCAATGGAGGACGTAGCGGGACGGATTCGCCGGGAATTCGAGGCGGCGGGGCGAGACTTGTCGGTGGGCGTGACCCGGAGGGCACGCCTGGGCGAACTTCTCCACCGCGTGGAGGCTGCCGTGAATGAAATCCGCGATGCCCGTTTCGGCTTCCACCGGTAGTTGGGCGCTGTGATGCTAGGTTGCCGTATCTCGTTCTCCCGTGCGGATCTTTACGGTGGCTTCCACGGAGATCACAAAGATGCGTCCGTCACCGGGATTGCCGGTATGGGCGTGCTTCTGGATCGTGGCCACGACCGGGTCGACCATTTCGCGGGGAACCATCATTTCAAGCTTGATCTTTGTCTGCGGTTCGTAGTCGGGATGGACAACGCTGAACCCCCGTACGTCGGAGACCGTGGCGGCGGGAAGTCCTTCGATCTCTTGCAGTCCACGCAGGACTTCGCTGAGCACAAACGGCTGGATGATGGCTTTGACCTCTTTCATAAGCGACGTGCCTCCACTTGCGAGAGGGTTACACTTCCACCTCGGCCATCTTCGGCTCGAACCAGCGGTAAATGGCCGGCAAGACGATCAAGGTCAGCAGGGTCGAGGTGATCAGGCCGCCGATCACGACGGTGGCCAGGGGTCGCTGCACCTCGGCCCCGGCGGTCTGGGAGAGCGCCATCGGTACGAAGCCGAGGCTGGCCACCAGCGCGGTCATCAGCACGGGCCGCATCCGCAGCAACGCGCCCTGGAAAGCCGCTTTCTCGGTCGACTGTCCTTCGCGGCGCAACTGCAAGATACAGGTCACCAGCACGAGGCCGTTCAAAACGGCAACGCCAAACAGGGCGATAAACCCGACACCCGCCGAGATCGAAAAAGGCATCCCCCGCAGCCAGAGGGCGAAGACGCCGCCGGTGGCCGCCATGGGCACGTTGAGGTAAATCAGCAGGGCCGGTTTCCAGGAATTGAAGGTGGTGTACAGAATGGCGAAGATCAAGAATAGGGACAAAGGCACCACGACCATCAGCCGTCGGCTGGCTTCTTGCAGGTTCTTGAACTGCCCGCCCCAGGTGATGGTGTAACCCGGCGGCAGGTTCACCTCCTCGCTGATGGCCCGCTTCGCATCGGCCACGAAGCTGGCCAGATCGCGCCCGCGGGTGTTCGCTTCGATCAACAGCCGCCGCGAGATGGCATCGCGGGTAATCATCGCGGGTCCCTCTTCGACGCTCAGATCGACCAACTGGTCCAGGGGGATTTGCCGCCCCAGGGAGTCGGCGATCTTGAGGTCGCGGAACTTCTCCATGTCATCCCGCCAGTGCGATGCGAACCGCACCTGCAAGGGGAAGCGAGGCTGTCCCTCGACGACCTGGCCTACCACTCGACCACCGATTGCGTCGACCGCGTTGAGCACATCGGCCGCGTTGATGCCGTAGCGTGCAATCGCGGCTCGATCCACTCGCACCCGCACGTTGGGCAAGCCGGCGATCTGCTGGGCTCGCACGTCCGCGGCGCCGGGAACCCGGCTGACGGCCTTCACAATTTCGTCGCCCTTG
>CAYZWG010000429.1:0-5000 GCA_964481605.1 uncultured Planctomycetaceae bacterium | reverse complement strand
CGACGGTCCATCATTGGGCGTCGGGCGTCGAGTTGCGATGGTGGCGCGTGCGTGCCGAGCACGCACCCTACTTCACTGGCGCTGCGAACCCCGCCTGCTCCGGCGGCCTCTCGCCGGCAAGAGATACGGCCCCTTGTCCCACGGACCGTCAGAGCACCAACCGCATCGCATCCTCGAACCCGGGCAGCGTTCGCTGCACCGGCGGGTGGGCCCGCTCCCGGTAGCGCGTGCGGTAGCCCTCGGCCAGGTGGACCATGATTTCCAGCACCAGCAGATCGGCCCGCGTCATCACGTGTCGCGTGCTCCGCGAACCCAGGCCGCGAACCAGTTCCTCCAGCACGTGCACGTGCAGTTGCATCGTCTGCCGGGCGGTCACCCCCGCCGTGATCAGCAGCCGGCACAACCGGCCCAACTCGCTCGCCAAGTTGCCCGAGCCCATGATCACGTAGGCCCGAAGCAGCTCTCGGTAGTGCTCCACGAGTTCGTCGGGCAAGTCGAGCGAAAACGCGGCCGAGGCCGCACCATCGGCCGTAACCCGGGCGAAATGCACCTCGTAGGCTGCCCCCTCGCCCGGCCCGCCAGCAGCCGGCCGCTTGCCGCGCTGCACCACGGCTTTCAAGTCGGCGATCAGCGTCCGCTGCTGAGCGAGCAACTGTTCCGCTTCGTCGTGCTCCCGCTGAAGCCGTTGCTGGTCGGCCAGGGTCAGTCGCCGGTTCTCGCGGACGAGCTGATGGCGTTGAACGGCCCGGGCAACGATCCACACGAGGTTCCGCGTGGTGGTCGTGTTGGCGCAGACGTAGGCGTCGGCCCCCACCTCGTAGCAGGGGGCCGCCATCTCCTGTTCGCTTTGGATTCCCAGCACCACGATCGGCTCATCGGCGCCGCCGGCACGATAGCCCTTGATCAGCGTGAGGGCGTTCAATTCGTTCGGATCGTGGGTTACCAGCACCGCGTCGAAGGAGTCGTCGCGGAGTTGGGCCAACCCGGCCGCGCTTCCCACCACCTCCTCGATCCGCAAGTCGCAGGCCTGATCGGCCCGCAACGCTTCCACCAGCCAACCCCCGGTCCGCTGCCGGTTCGCCACGTAAAGCACCCGCATGATCGGGGGAATGCCGCGCCATTCCACGCCCAAGAGCCGTTTCGCGGTGGTGTTTTCGGCAGCGTTCATCGCGACCTTCCCTCGCAGGGCGAGCGGAATCTTCGCTGGCAAAAAAGGACGCGGTACTGTAGCCGAGAAGGGCAATCGGGTCAACGCCGGGTCCGGCCCCTCGATTCTTCGCCGCAATCCTGACAAAATGGCCCTTGCGAAGGCCGCAGGCCGGGTTGCGACCCGGCCTACAAATTGCAAACATCCCGATTTCCCCAGACCAATCCATCCGCCAACAACGCCCCAACAGCATCCTCCCATGAAACTGGCCTATTTCGACTGCCGCTGCGGCATCAGCGGCGACATGACCCTCGGCGCGCTGGTCGACGCCGGCGTGAGCCTCGACAAGCTCAACGCCGCCGTCGAGTCGCTGGGGCTGCCCGACTGCCGGCTGGTGGCCCAGGAGGTGAAAAAAAACGGCTTTCGGGCGACCCAGGTGACGGTCGAGGTGCCGCCGGAGCAGGGTCACCGCCACTTGAGCGATATCCTCCGCATGATCCACCGCAGCCGCTTGACCAACGGGCAGAAGGAACTGGCCGGGAGGATTTTCCGGCGGCTGGCGGACGCCGAGGCCCAGGTACACGGTATCCCCGTCGACAAAGTCCATTTCCACGAAGTCGGGGCCGCCGACTCGATCGCCGATGTCGTCGGCTCCGCCGTGGGGTGGGACCTGCTGGGGGCCGATCGCCTGGTGGTCTCGCCCATCCCCACCGGCACGGGCACGGTGAAGATTGACCACGGGCGATGCAGCGTTCCGGCCCCGGCCACCGCCGAATTGCTCAAGGGCATCCCCCTGGCCGAGTCTTCAGTTCCCCACGAGCTGACCACGCCCACCGGGGCGGCCATCGTGGCCACCCTGGCCGACGCCTTCGGGCCGCTGCCGGCGATGACTCTGGAGCGGATCGGCTACGGGGCCGGAAAACGCGATCTCGACCAGCAGGCCAACCTCGTGCGGCTTTTCGTGGGCGAGGCACCCCACGCTCGCGGGGGCGAAACCGTCTGGGTGGTCGAAACCAACCTGGACGACGTTACCGGCGAGTTGATCGGCTACTGCACCGCCCGGCTCCGGGACCTCGGCGTGCTGGACGTCTACACCACCGCCATCCAGATGAAAAAGGGCCGGCCCGCAGTCAAGCTCTCCGTGCTCTGCGAGGAACCGCAGGTTGGCGCCGTGGAAGCGGTAGTGTTCGCCGAAACGTCGACCCTGGGCGTCCGGCGGTGGCCGGTCCGGCGCCACGTGTTGCCGCGCCGCCCGCACCAGGTCCAAACGCCGTGGGGACCGGTCGAGGGCAAGATCGGCTGGCTCGACGACGGCAGCCCCCGGTTCGCGCCTGAGTTCGAGTCCTGCCGGCAGATCGCCACCCGGCACGGCGTCCCCCTGCAAGAGGTGTTCGAGGCGGCCCGCCGGGCATTCCTGCCGGAGGAGTAGGGCGCGGATCGCGGGGAGGAGCGAGAATGATTCTTTTCGCCGACGGCCCTTGGGCGCAGCTACTGGTTGCGGCGGCGATGATCGTGCTCACCGCCACGCTGCTGTTGCGACTCTACCGCTATCAGGCCCGGCAAAAACGGCGCTCGACTCGACCGTTCCCGCGCCGCGATCCGGCCGACGCCGACATTCCCCCTCCCCAGGCCGACGCATGGGCCGGCCGGGAGGTCCACTTCCACGAGTTGGTCCGCGATCTCTCCGCCCGGCTCGACAGCAAGATGGTCGCCCTGGGCCACCTCATCCGCGAGGCCGACCGGGCGGCGGCCCGGCTGGAAGCGGCCCTCGACCGGGCCAGTCCCGCCGAAACGCCGCCTCCCCACGACCCCGCCCCAGACACCCGCAACCGGCCGCCACCGGGCGGTGTGAGCGAGTAGGCCGGATCGTGATCCGGCATGGTGGTCAGGTCGGCGGTGGGGTCAGGAGACCCGCGCCGAATGAAGGGTGAAAAAGGTCAGCGGAACGACTGTTCCGGTCCGGGAAACGACCCGTCGCGAACCTCGTGGCGATACCGGCCGACCGCGGCGGTGACCTGGCTCCGCAAATCGGCGTAGACCTTGACGTGGCGGGGCATTCGGCCGGCGGTCAGTCCCAACAGGTCGTGCATCACCAGAATCTGCCCGTCGCAACCGCCCCCGGCCCCGATCCCGATGGTGGGAATGTTCACCGCCTGGGTGATTTCCTCGGCGATTTCCGCCGGAATGCACTCCAGCACCACGGAGAAGGCCCCCGCCGCCTCGGCCGCCTTGGCATCGGCCATCAGCCGGCGGCGGTCCCGCTGGACCGAGTAGCCGCCCAAGAGGTGAACGCTCTGGGGCCGCAGCCCGCAATGGGCCATCACCGGAATGCCCGCCGTCACCAACGCCTCGATCACCTCCGCCTGCTCCTGGCCTCCCTCCAGCTTGACCGCCTGGCAGCGGGCCTGCTTGAGAATTCGCCCGGCATTCTCGATCGCCTTGCAGGTGCCCAGGTGGTCGCTGGGAAACGGCATGTCCACCACCACCAGGGCGTGGCGGACCGCGCGGCCGACCATCTCGGCGTGATAGATCATCTCGTCGAGCGTCACCGGAAGCGTGTTTTCGTGGCCCTGCACCACCATCGAGAGGCTGTCGCCCACCAGGATGCCCTCGATTCCGGCCGAGTCGATCAGGCGGGCCATGGGGTAGTCGTAGGCCGTGAGCATGGTGATCTTTTCGCCCTCGGCCTTCATGGCGGCGAACTGCGGCACGGTGATGCGGCGCGGTGTGGAGGACATGGAAACGAGCCTTTCCCGACTGGGCGGAGAGAAACCGATTCCGGCGACGGCCCCGGAAACCTTTATTCTACGGCGCCCTCCCCCAAGGCGGAATGAGCCCCCGATGATCCCTCGCCTGCCCCCTACCGATGGCAAACCACGATCCACCCGTTGGCCCTGAGACCGCCAAAAAACCACGGCCAGCGGAGTCGCCCGTGGCGGCCGGCGGCCAGCGGAATCTGTTCCCCCATGCGGAACCCGGCCTCCACCAGGTCGGCCCGCAGCTCCCGCCGGCGAAAGGTGTGCAGAAACATTTTCGGCACGCCACGATAGTCGAAGAACTTGTCGCCCCACTCGACATCGCGGTGGAGTGTGGTCTCCCACACGTGCCGGGCGAGCCACCTTCGCCCCCCCGCGCGGAACAGGTTGAACCACAAATTGTGGACGTGCAGAACGAACACGCCGCCCGGCTTGAGAATCCGCCGCGCGTGGCGGAGCATCTTCACCCGCTGGGCCCGACCGCGAATCATCCCCAAGGTGCTGAACAGGCAAAGTCCATAGTCGACCGACTCGTCGCGAAGACAGTCCAGCCTCACCAGGTTGGCCCGCAGGCGATAGATGGGCAGGTCCTCCAGGGCGGCCTTTTCACCCACGATCTGGAGCATCCGCATCGACAGGTCCACCGCCAGCCCGGCAAATCCCCGCCTGGCCAGCGGCACCAGCGCCCGCCCGGTCCCACAGCCCAGATCGGCCACCAGTCCGGGCCGGGTCAGATGCCGGGCCAGCACCTGCTCGTCGAACTCGAAGAGCTTGTTTTGGGCGAAATACTTGTCGTACCGGGCGGCCACCTGATCGCTCTGGGTATATTCCCAAACGCCTGGCGCGACGCCCTCGGGAAGCTGTCGGTCCGTTCGGTGCGTTCCGCTCATGGTGCCCCGGCCGCAAAAAACCACGGGTGGCCCAGGTTCTTGAACCTGGACCGGCGACAGCCGGCAAGAGGTCGCGTTCGGCGCGGGGCTGCCGACCCCGCCCACGCGGTTGGCGACGCTCAGTCGGTGTTCCTATTCGAGGGGTGTCGTGATTTGCCCCGACCTCTTGTGGCACCAGCCACACCGGTTCAAGAACCGGTGCTACCC
>CAYZWG010000428.1:0-5004 GCA_964481605.1 uncultured Planctomycetaceae bacterium | reverse complement strand
GGCAAAGGGGATCGAAAAAAGGTCGTACGAGGAGCCGGCGGGTGGGGGATCGTCGGGGGTCGCGGTTTCCGGGGGCGCCCCGCCCGACTGGCCCGACCCGCGCGGGTTCATTCCGCCGCCGCCGCATTCGACGCCGGGGGCTTGCCGGCCGACCGAGCTTCCCGTGCTGAGCCACACGCGGACGTACAACGGCCACGATTCGGATTTCACCGAGGCCCTGGCCAGCTACTACTATTTTCGCGACGACGCCCGCTTTGGGGGGTGGCAGAACTACCTAACCCGCAGCGACGACTTTATCCGATTCTGCTGTCACATGCACATTTGGGAGATGCTCAGTGCCCGGGGCGGAGCAGGCCAAACGCGAGTGGTGTGGCGGTGGCCCGATCTCCGATAAGTAATGGTGGCGTGCGAGGCGGAGGGGACCGGAGGACCTCGGCCCAGAGGCGGTACGGGCCCCAAGAGGCGATTTTGACGCGATCTGCGGAGAACTGCCCCCATGAGTCAAGACATCAACGTGCTGGCGCTGGTCAAGGGAACAGAGCGGTACGTGTTTCTCTACGACGATTCGAGCCGCGCCGAGACGCTCCGCGTGTTGGGTCGCTATGCCTCCAACCCGGAGTTGAGTTTCACCTGGTACGACGCGGCCGTGTTGAGCCAGAAAATCCGCCAGGAGAGTCAAAAGCAGACCCTCGGCCGTCGCTTCAATCTGCCGCTGACGACGGACAAGGACGAGCCGTTTTGAGTCGGTGCCGGTCTTCCAGGGGTCGTTTTTCTCACGCTGTTGACCGATGCGTACCGCCACCGAACGGTTCTTGAAGTATCTTCGCACCGAGCGGGATGCCTCGGAGTATACGGTCAAGAGCTACCGGGAAGACTTGACGGCCCTGGCCGACTATCTGAGCGAGGCCCACGGGGGCGATTGCCCCGCGCCGGGCGAGGTTTCCGCGTTGGAGTTGCGAGGCTACGTTTCCGCCTTGCACGAGGCCCAGTACGCCAAGAGCACGATCGCCCGGCGGCTGGCCAGTCTGCGGAGTTTTTTTCGTTTTGGCCAGCGGGAAGGCTGGGCCAAGAGCAACCCGGCCAAGGCGCTGCGCAATCCGCGCCAGGGGCGTTCGCTGCCCCATTTCCTCTCCTCCGAGGAAGTCGGCCGGCTGCTGACCGCTCCGCCGGCCAATACGGCCGGCGGCCTGCGCGACCGGGCGATCCTGGAAACGATGTATTCGGGCGGTTTGCGGGTGGGCGAAGTGGTGGGTCTGGACGACGGCGACCTGGACTTTGCGGCGGGCGTGGTCCGGGTTCGCGGCAAGGGACGGCGAGAGCGGTTTGCCCCTATCGGCTCCTACGCGGCCCGCGCGCTGGCCGACTGGCTCCGCACGCGCCGGCTGGCCGCCGACGTGCCGGCGGGCCCCGCCGCGCCGGTGTTTTTGAACCGTTTTGGGCGGCGACTGACCACGCGAAGCGTGGGCCGGATGCTGGAGAAGTACCTGAAAACCACGGGGCTCGACTCGCG
Source organism: uncultured Planctomycetaceae bacterium (assembly GCA_964481605.1). Taxonomy (GTDB): domain Bacteria; phylum Planctomycetota; class Planctomycetia; order Pirellulales; family Thermoguttaceae; genus CAYZWG01. The sequence goes on along the minus strand of CAYZWG010000428.1, from coordinate 3,494 downwards.
GACCTCGCCCCACACGCTGCGGCACAGTTTCGCCACCCACCTGCTCGACCGGGGGGCCGATATCCGCAGCGTGCAGGAGTTGCTGGGCCACAAGAGCCTGGTGACCACGCAAATCTATACGCACGTGAGCACGGCGGGGCTGCGCAAGGTGTATGAGCGGGCGCATCCGCGGGCGAGTTAGTTTCTGTCTCGCAGTGGTAGGGCCGGCGGGTGGCCCTGATAGCTTGCCTATCAGGGCGGCGAAGCCGCAAGAGGCACAGGCGACCATGTCGTGCGTACGTGCGGCAGTCCGGCACGCCGCGATCCTCGCCTCCCGTGCCTCACGGCACCCCGATAGCAGAGCTATCGAGGCCACCCGCCGCGTGCGTGCGGAGCACGCACCCTACGGGGTTTTCCTTTTCAGGCGCTGGATCACTTCCGCTGGAGGCTGCCAGCCGTAGCGGCGTTTCACGTCGGGGATGTAGGCACAGGTAACGATGAACAGGTCGGCCGTTTTCGCCTTTTCCGGGGGGATGTTGACCTGCACCTGGGTGAAGCCGTTGCCGTACCAGCTTTGGTAGCCGTCGGTCGGGCTTTCGGGCAGGAGACGACCGTTGAGGCGCAGGTCGAGCAATTCCGGCTTGCGATAGGGAAGACGGAGCCGCAGGCCGAGGCCGTGTTGGATGCCGGTGGCGGCGTTGCGGGGTTCCGCGGCCGGCCGGCGGTTGCCCGAGCGGCCCCGCTGGATGGCCAGCTTGATCTCCGGGCCGGCGTTCGAGAAGGCGGCGACGGCGTCGCCGCGGAGTCCGGGCAGGTGCGCGATGTGTTCGAGGAAAGCGGCCTTGTCCGCGTCGAGCGATTCCGCGGCGGCGGCGGCGGTGGCCACGATGTAGGTATCGCGTCCGTCGGTTTGCGGGTAGAGCATGGCCTGGGAGAATTCGGCCTGCCGCTGCCACAGTTCCACGCGGCTTTGGCGGCGCTGCTGGGCGGTGGTTCCCCAGGCGGTGACGAAGTGGCCGAAGGCCGCTTTCACGCGGTCGACCGGATAGCCGGCGCGGGGTCCCCCCTGCCACGCGCGGTTGCCCACCTCGAGCAGGCCCTTGAGCCGAGCCACCCCGCTCTCCTCCCAGCCGACCTCCAAGGCCATCACCATGGTGTGGTACTTGGCGTAGCCGTACTGTGCCGTGTAGAAGTTGGGCCGGCCCAGCCAGAGGCGGTTCGCGATCGGCTGCAAGGCGGGGCCCCAGAACCCCCGCTGGGCGTCGGCCTCGAAGCGATCCGAGGGGTAGCCCGCCGCCAGCCCCGCCGCGACCATGGCCTCGGTCACCCGCCAGTCCCAGGGCCGCAGCGCGTAGTTCGAGTATGCGGAACCGGTGATTTCGAACATGGTTTGTCCGCGGTAGCGGGTCCGGTCGCCGAGTTGGTCCGCCGGATATTCCTGCAATCCGGTGCCGTGGACGTCGGCATGGACTTCCGGGCGGTAGCGGTCCACGACCCCCAGAAACGCCTTGATCTCCGGCGACTTGTCCAGCGCCTTGTAGCTGATCGTTTCCAGGTCCCAGTTTTGCGGTCCGCCGCCGGTGTAGGGATCGATGCCCTTGGCGTTACCGAAGCGGTCGGTGAGGAAGAAGGCGGGGGGATTGTTGATCGGCATCAACAGCACGACCTGTTTGCGGCGTGTCCGGGCGGCGTCGGCCGCGTCGCTCAAGAGCCACTCGGTCAGATGCAGAATGGTGGTTGTCCCCGTGCGTTCCGGTCCCCCGTGCAAGGAGGTGATCAGGGCGACCTGCTTGTCGGCGCTGGGAGTTGCCGGGTCGGTGATTTTGAGGAGAAAGATCGGCATCTTTTCGCCGGAGACACCCACCCGCTCGACGGTCAGCCGGCCGGGGAACTTTTCGGCCCAGTATTGTAGGGTCTGCTCGTACTGCTCGACCGTGATCCGAGGGACGCTTTCGGTCCAGGGGCGAGGCATCCTTGCCAGCCGCGCCACCGGGTCGTCCTCGTCCGCGCGGCAAGTCGGCGGCAGCGCCGGCGGCCAACCGAGGCAGGCCGCGGCCAACAGCAGCCCGGCACCGCCGCGAAGCAATCTCCTTCGCCAAATCGAGATGGAGATCATCGTTTCGCGTTCTCCGCATAAAACCAGGGGATGGGGATTCGCGCCAGGTGCAGGCCGTCGCGGGCGTGGTAGGCGACCAGCGCCAGGTCGTCGCCGAGGAACTCGACGCACTGGTATCCGAAATCGTCTTCCGGGTCGCGGACGATGTTTTTCTGGTGGAGGAAGGTCTTGCCTTCGTCGGGGGAGACGGCGGCGGTCAGCGCGCAGCGGCGGGCGATCTTGGGATCGTTCTTGTCGACCGATTTTTCGCCGATCCAGATGAAGAGGAGGTCGCCGGTGGCGGGAAGCCGGCGCACGGTGGGCAAGCCGGCGTAGGGCATGGAAAGTTCCTTGATGGGCTCGCCCGGCGACCACGTCTCGCACTGGTCGCTGGAATAGGCCCGCACCGGATAACCGCTGTAGGTTCGAGCGAACATCATCACTCGGCCGTCCTTCAGCTCGACGGCGTCCGCCTCCTGGACCTCGACCGGCATCATGTCGACGCGATTCTTGCTCACCTGCCAGCTATGGCCGTTGTCGTCGGAGTAGAAGGCGATGCCGGTGTAGCCGCTGTGATCGCGCGAGCTGGGGTAGTGTGCCTTGTATTCGGCCGGGGCGATGATGCGGCCGCTGGAGAGCGTGGACAGGCGGTCGTTGTGCACCAGCACATAGCCGGGATAGGGGGTCATGATAAACTGCTCGGTCCAGGTCTTGCCTTCGTCGGCCGAGCGGCGGACGTAATTGTGGCCGAAGTAGGGAGTGGTGGGGTAGGTGGTGTGGATGTAGGAGAGGAGAATCTCGCCGTTGGCCAGGCGGAGAAAGGAGGGGTGGGCGTAGCGTCCCTGGGCGGGCGGCCGGGGAGCGGCAACGAGCACAAAGGGTTTGCCCCAGGTTTTTCCCCGGTCGGCCGACTTGACCGCCATGATGCCGCCGTCCTTGGTATAGGACATCAGCAGAAAGCCGTGCTCGAGCTGGACGATGTCGCCCGGCATTCCCCGCGGACCGCGAAGTCCCTTTTCCACCGGCACGACCAGCCGGTCCTCGAAATCGGCGGCGGGCGTCGCGGCCGCAAGGGCCAGACAGAGGAGCATGGCGCGCGTGCAGGCGGAAGAGGCGAGCATCTGGGGTTCCTCCATGTGAATTTCGCTGTCTGCGGCGATCCGCGACCATTATGTCGTGCGGGCTGGGCGTTGGGAAGGCGGCAACCTGGTTCCCAAGCTCCAGCTTGGGAACCCGCCGGTTGCGTTTCCTCGAAGGTCGCGCGGATGCGCTCCCAAGCTGGAGCTTGGGACCGAGGGGACCGCTGAGGCTGGCCCCCCGCAAGCGTCTTCCGCAAGGGCCGGACGATTGAAATCACCGGCCAAAGCGGATACGCTGGCACACGTTCGGCGCGGGTCTCCCGTTGGGCGCGGGTCTCCCG
>CAYZWG010000427.1:0-5006 GCA_964481605.1 uncultured Planctomycetaceae bacterium | reverse complement strand
TGCCCAAGGCGGTCGCGGAGGTGGCGACCCGGCGTACAGCTTCCGTAGGGTGGGTGGGTGCTCCGCACCCACGCGGGGCGACGGTCCATCCTGAGGCGTGGGACGTCGAGTTGCGATGGTGGCGCGTGCGTGCAAGCACGCACCCTACTTCACTGTCCCTTACGCGCGGAGCTTCGCTGCAAGCTGTCTCGCCCGGGCCAGATCGGCCTTGGCCTTCTGGGCGTTGCCCTGGTCTTGGTAAGCCAAGGCGCGGTTTTCGTAGGCCTTGATGTAGCCGGGCGTTAGACGGAGCGTCTCGTTGAAGTCGGCGATCGCCTGCTCGTGCTGCTCGAGAATGCGGTGGACCAGGCCGCGGTTGTAGTAGGCGCTGGTATATTCCGGGTTGAGGCGGATGGCTTCGGCGTAGTCGTGAATCGCTTCGGCGAACTGGCCCTTGCGGGTGCGGGCCACGCCGCGGTGGCAAAAGGCGCGAGAGTCTTGCGGGCACACCTCGATGGCTTGGGAGTGATCGTGGATCGCCGCGTCGTGGTTGCCCAACAGGCCGTTGACGACGCCGCGATTGTACCAGGCCGCGGCCAGTTGGGGGTTCAGCCGCAACGCTTCACCGTGGTCGGCCAGCGCGCCCTGGCGGTCGCCGCGGGCACTGCGGACACAGCCGCGAGAGACGTAGGCTTCGGCGTTGCTGGGGTCCAGCCGGAGCGCTTCGTCGAGATCGGCCAGCGCTTGGTCGGGTTTCCCCATCTTGCTGTAGACGGCCCCTCGGCTGAGATGGGTCTTGGCATTCTTGGGATGGAGGCGGATGGATTCCGTGTAGTCGGCAATCGCTTCGCGGAAGTGTCCCTGCCGGAAGAACACCAGGGCGCGGTTGGAATAGGCCTTGGCATCCTTGGGATTGATGCGGAGCACCTCGGCGTACTCGTCGATCGCTTTCTCGTAGAGGCCCTGCGTTTCGTAGGCGTTGCCGCGGTTGCCGTGGGCTTTGGCATGGTCGGGGTCCAGCGCGAGGGCCCGGTCATAGTCGGCCAGGGCGGCCTCGGTATCGCCTTGCAAAGCGAACGTCAACCCCCGCGAGACATATCCGTCGGCATCCTCGGGGGCGTGGCGGATCGCCTCGCTGTAGTCTTCGATGGCCTGCTCGAAGTGTCCCCTCTTGAACCGCACGAGCCCCCGGTTGAAATAGGCCTTGGCGTATTTCGGATCGAGCGCCAGGGCCTGGTCGAAATCGCGGACGGCCTGGTCGAAATCGTTGAGCTTGGTCCGCGCGCATCCGCGATTGAAGTAAGCGGCCGCTTCGTTGGGTGCGAAGCTGAGCACTTCATCGTAGTTCTGGATGGCCAGGTCGTGCTGCCCCTTGGCCTCGTACGAATTACCCCGGCCGTAATACGCCTCGACATATTTTGGATTCAGCCGAATGGCTTCCCCGAAGGCCGCGATGGCCTGATCGTGGTCCTGCTTTTCTTGCAGCGCCAATCCACGATGAAAGACGTCGGTTTCGTCAAACATGGCTCATCCTCCGCTAGGCGGTCCCCGCCGAGGCTCTTCGCCTCTTGGGCGTTTCTTTTAGCAGATTTCGATGGTCACCGGCTCGATGCCGAAGTCGGGCGACTCGACTGGCTCCGGCTGGGCGTCGAGTTCTCCCCGGCCGCAGGTAAAAAGATGGTTGTTGCCGGCCTTCTTGGCCGCCGCAAGCGCCTTTTCCAACCGTTCCAAAACGTCCGTATACTGCTCGTCCTCGGGCGAAACCTCGCTCACGGCGCCGCTGGTGGTGAGCCCGATCTGTTCACCGCCGGCGAGAACGAAGCCGATTTTCGCAATCGCCTGGCGGATCGTTTCGGCCTTCTTCACGGCCGCGCGCGGCCCCACGTCCACCATCATCAGCAGGAATTGTTGTCCGGCGAAGCGTCCCAGCAGGTCGCCCTGGCCGCTCCGCTGGCGGATCAACTGCCCTAGCTCGTAGAGCATCCGGTCGGCCGGCAGCAAGCCGTGGTCCTCGTTGATCTGGCCGAACGCATCCAGGTCGAACAACGCGGCGCTGATCTGGCGCGACTTGTGGCGACGCTGCTTCCACCATTCAAACAGCGCGGCTTCCAGTCCGATCCGACTCCGCAGCCGTGTGAGCGAATCATCGAAAAGTTGCGATTCCAGGCTGCCCATCCGGTCTTCATACCGGGCCACCGTGAGAAAGGCCGCTTCCTGGCTGTCGCGAAGATGGTGCCGGGCAACCCGCAGATTGTTCAACTCCTCCAACAACCGCAAGCGGGCCGCGGCCAGGTCCGATTCCAAGTCCATGTGTTCCAGGTTGCTGACCGTGGTTTCGATCTGGGCCGCCTGCTCCATGTTGGCCAGCTCGATCTCCTCGCCCAAATCGGACAGCTCGCCCATCTCGCCGATCCGCTCCGAAAAACGCTCCGCCGATTCGGTCTGTTCGGACAAGTAGCTGCGGCAGTCCTCCAGCAGTTTGGCCACGCACTGCCGGACTGTCTCGCCGTCCGGCTTGTCGCGCGTGGCGCGCAGCCGCGTGTCGATCTCCGTGGCCCGGGCGCCGCTCTTCATCATCGCCACGTTGAGCTTGAGAATCGACGTCTCGACGTACTTCTCGTTGAGGTTCCACGCCACCGGTGCATCGGGTTTGACCAGCGTGGCAGCGTCTTCGTCGTACAGCTCCGCAACCGGCTGTAGTTCGCCCTCGTCCTCGGGCGTCTCGTCCAGCATGTCGTCCAGCGAGGTGGCGCCCAACTGTGCCATCAGGTCGTCGGCGGGAAAATCGTCCAGGGTGTGGTCGGGCTGCTCGTGGTCCACCCGGCGAAAGGCGATCTCCCACGAGGCGGCCCAGCCGGGGGGACCTATGCCCAGGTGCATCGCCACCGCGTAGCCCAGGCAGAGGTTCAACACGCCGATAATGAATGTCAGCACGATCAGGCTCATTCCGCCCTTTCTCCACGCGTACCGATGGCCAGACAACTCTAGGTTATGGGGACGGCGGCAAGCGGGCGACAGGCAGCTCGCCGTGAAGGTCGGCCTACAGTGGCGGAATCCTGAGGCGGAATGCTGGGAACGTCTTGCCGGGGTTGAGAATGCCCGCATAGGCGGCCTGGCCGGCGCGATCCCCACGCGGATGCCGCCGGGATCGGTTCTCGCCGTTGTGTGGGTCGTCCCGCCCACGAGGGTTGTGCTTCCTGTTCGGCATGTCCTCCGGCGGTTGAAGGCCCGGTCCGCCTCTCCCCGATAAAACCGATCAGGGGAGGCGTGTGCTCCGCACGCCCCCGCCGCGCCGGCAGAAAACTGGTACTTCCGTTTCTGGGTGCACAGTAACCCGAAGCGTTAGCGAGGGAGGCACAGCGTTGAGCCATCTGCCTCGCTAACGCTTCGGGTTACTTTCAAAAGGTCCGCCGTTTGCACCCGGAAACGGAACAGCCAAAAAACTCCGCTCGGGAGCCGAGAAAACCATGAGCCAAACACTCGAAAACACGGGCCCACGTCGCTTTCACGTCAAGGTCGGCCTGGCCGAATGCACGATTTGCTGCCGCGACGAAGAGGATGCCGTCCGGCTGGCCCGACGAGAATTGGTCCGCCAAATGCCCCAGATGCGGCAGATTGTCCGCCGCATTGCCGACAAAGAATTCCGCGTCGATTCGATCGGGTAGGCCCGCTTTCGCTGTCCTTGGAGGGCGTGCCGCCGGGGGGTCTGTTGTCTCCGGCCGGCCGGCCGCGTAGGATTCTTCTTTCCGCGCCGTGGGGCCGGCTTCCGCCGGTGCCCTCGCGACCGAACCTCCTCCCACGAAAGGCAGCCATGAGTGGCGACCCGCGTCCGGAGATTTCTCTCAAGCCCACCGAAGGCTGGCACTGCGGCCATTTCTTCTACCGTTTCGACCGTGCCCGGCTGCGAAACCTCGGGCCCAGCGAGCTGTCCCATGGCTGCGAGCAACTCATGGCCGCCTTGGCCCCGGAGAATTCCCCCGCCGCCCGCCTCCAGTCGCTCGTCATCAGCGGCCACAAGGCCGACTTCGGCGTGATCGTGCTCGACGAGGACCCGCTGGTGGTCGACGGCGTGCACCAGCGGCTGTTGGCCGGGCCGCTGGGCTCGGCGCTGCTACCGGCCTGGTCCTACATCTCGCTCACCGAGGTCTCCGAATACCTGCCCTCGGTCGAGCAGTTTGCCCGGCGGCTCCAGAGCGAGGGACTGGAGGAGTCGTCCCCCGAGTTTCAGACGAAACGGAAGCAGTACGAGCGACGGCTGGGGATCATCCGCCGCCAGCGGCTGCGTCCTGACCTGCCCGCCTGGCCGGCCGTCTGCTTCTATCCCATGAACAAGCGACGCGACGTGGGGGCCAACTGGTTTCTGCTCGAGTTCGCCGATCGTGCCAAGCTGATGCAGGAGCACGGCGAATCGGGGATGAAATTCGCCGGCAAGGTGACCCAACTGGTGACCGTCGGCCTGGGACTGGACGATTGGGAGTGGGGCGTCACCCTCTGGGCCCGCAACCCCGAATTACTGGCCCAGATCGTCTACACCATGCGGTTCGACGAGGCCAGCGCCAAGTACGCCGAGTTCGGCCCCTTCTACGTCGGTTACCTGGCCGGCGGCGAGGAAATCGTCGAGCACTGCCGCATCGGCAAGCATTGACCCAAAGCCGAGAAGATCGGGCTCCCGCCGAACGTTCGGCGCGGGTCTCCCGACGTTCGGCGCGGGTCTCCCGACCCCGCCGCCGCCCCGGATTGCTGCGTCTCGGTCCCAAGCTCCTGCTTGGGACCGCACTCGGTGCGAAGCTCTGCTTCGCCCGCGGTGGAGCAAATCTCTCGGCCGGCGGGTTCCCAAGCTGGAGCTTGGGAACCAGGTCATCCAGCGTTCGGCGCGGGTCTCCCGACCCCGCCGCCGCCCCGGGATGCTGCGTCTCGGTCCCAAGCTCCTGCTTGGGACCGCACTCGGTGCGAAGCTCTGCTTCGCCCGCGGTGGAGCAAATCTCTCGGCCGGCGGGTTCCCAAGCTGGAGCTTGGGAACCAGGTCA
>CAYZWG010000426.1:0-5027 GCA_964481605.1 uncultured Planctomycetaceae bacterium | reverse complement strand
CGACAACCTCGCTACTCTTTTTCCTCCAGCGGCCGAATCCAGATGTTCCGGTAGGCGACCGGACCGTGATCACCCTGGAGCATCAGGGGACCCCGCGGTTTCTCCTCGGCAAAGGCCGCCGCCCGGGTGGGGCCGGTGAGCTCGACGTTCTCGTGCACCACGATTCCGTTATGCACGACCTTGACGAATTTGGCGTTGGTGATCTTTTTGCCGGCCTTATCGAATCGCGGCGCCAGAAAGACCACGTCGAAGGTCTGCCACACACCGGGCGGCCGCGCCGCATTGACCCGGGGGGGATGGCCCTCGAACCCATGGCCGTTCGCCCAACGTTGATAAATCCCGCCGCAGTCGCCGTACGTGGGCTTTTTCACGCCCCAACTGTCCAGCACCTGGACCTCGTAGCGGCCTTGGAAGTAGACGCCCGAGTTGGAGCCCTGGGGCACCATGAACTCGATGTGGGCCTCGACGTCGCCATGCTCGATCACGCTCAGCAGGTTCGAGGTCCGCCCGGTGGGCCCGTTTACCAAGGTGCCGCTGCCCGGCGTCGTCTTGAGCATCTTGGGATGCTGGGGGTCCATCTCGGCCCGGCCGACGTTGATCCACAGGCCGTGGTCGGGCTGCCAGGCCGAAAGGTCGTCGCCCACGAGTTGGTGACGACCGGTTTCGCCCGATTGGACCGGCCGCGGAAGCAGAACGACCAAGACTCCCACGGCCAAGAGCAAGGGAAATCGTACGAGGGGATGTGAGTTCATCGGTGGAGTCTCCTTTGCCTATGGAGTTTCTGTTGCGGAAAGCCGGCCGCGTTCGGCGCGGGTCTCGGCGTTTGGCGCGGGTCTCCTGACCCCGCCAAGAGAGTTGCCGTAGGGCCGGCTGTGCCGGCCGGCCGGTTGCCGCGCTTCGTAGCGCCAGCCACGTTTCGGCCGGCACCGCCGGCCCTACGGGGTCCACACGAATTATTCCCCCCCCGGCCGTACGAGCCGGAAACCACGGACGCTGGACCACACTATACGAAGCCGGCAGGACGCCCGCAACAGACGGCTCGCCCGGGGCCGACTCGCGCCGAGGATCGCGGCGGGGCCAGGGTCCTTGTCGCAAGTGCTTTTTTGGACACGACTTGCGCAGCGGACCTGAGCGTCGATCGGTCCGAATCTGGCCTTTCGGCCAAGCCATGCCATTGGCTATAATCTCGCCCCCTTTTGGCTCCCATCAAGGGCCGTGTCGCGGCGGGTTGCCGCCGAGGCGCCACGACCCGGGCCAACGAATTTGCCGTTCCCGTGGCGGCCAGTCGGAGCCGACCCCATTCCGCCATTCGTCCCGGACCAACACGGATGAATCGATTCCAGCCGCTGACCATCATGCTGTTGCTGGCCGTGGTGGGGTGTGGGACCACGAAATGGACCGACACCACCCGCTCCGCCACGGAGCAACTGCTGATCTCCGACGCCATGGACCGCGCGGTCAGCCGGCTCGACTTTCGCTCGCTGGCCGGCAAGATCGTGTATCTCGACGACACCGCGCTCCGCCAAACCACCGACGCCGCGTATCTGATCAGCACCCTTCGCCAGCACCTGCTGGCCAGTGGCTGTGTTCTCAAGGACGACAAGAACGACGCCGACTACGTGGTGGAGGCCCGTGCCGGGGCGGTGGGCACCGACCGCCATGACCTCCTTTACGGGTTTCCCGCCGTCAACATCCCCGCCATCATTCCGGTTTCGGGATTCGGCATTCCCTCGCAGATTCCGGAGATGCCGTTCATCAAGAAGACGGACCAGCGCGCCGTGGCGAAGATCGCCGTGTTCGCCTACAACCGCCGGACCGGGCGGCCGGTCTGGCAGTCGGGCACGGTTCCCATCGAAAGCAAGGCCAAGGCGGTGTGGGTGATGGGGGCCGGACCGTTTCAACGGGGAACGATCTACGACGGGATGAACTTCGCCGGAGATCGGTTGCGGATTCCGCTGATCGACCTGGGCCACGACGCCGAGCCGAAGGTGGTTTCGGTGGCCGACGAGGCCTTTTTCGTCGAGCCGCAGGACGGCCTGGCGACCGACGCTCCCGCGGCGGCCGAAGGGGCCCAGCCCTCACCGGGCAGCACGGCCCCGGCCGGCGCTGACTCCGGCGGCACGGTGGTTCCCGCCACCCACACGGCCCCGGCCACGGACGATCAAGAGGGCCCTGCCACAACGCCGACGGGCAATACCTCGTCACCGGAGGCCCCAGCCGGCGAACTACCCCCGGCACCAGTCCCCCTGGAGCCCTCGGAGCCTGGCGTTTCGCCTGGCTGGCCCATGGCGGGTAGCGACGCGGGCCGGCTTCTGACGACCCCTGAACCGCAGACCGAAACGACCTCGCAGCGGTCGCCGATCAGTGCCCCAACGCCGCCGGATGACCTGCCGGGGGTTCCGTTCGGGTTGCCGACGGACACCAGTCCGCTGGCGGCGCCGCGGTTCCACCTGCCGTCGCTGACTCGTTTCTGGCGGTGAAGCTCCGCGCTGAAGTTTGTTGGGCGGGCCGGTTTCCGGTTTGCCGCGACAGGCGGCGTCAGTTGGGCACGGTGGGCAGCCGAGGCGCGGCCTTGGCGGCGTCGGTGGCCGGCACGGCAAACAGCTTGAGGTAGTCCACCATGATTGCCATCGCCTCGTCCAGGTACGTGTTGTGCTCGATGTCCTCGTCGGCGCTGTCGGCCGCATCCTCCAACGCCTCGCGTTCTTCCTTCTCGGCGTCGAGTTTCTCCAACTCGGCCATGAACTTCTTTTCATTGAGCGTAACGTACTTCCGCTCTTTCTGCTCCAGGTAGACGTCGACGTCGTGGCGCACCTTCTGGAAGTCTTTCGACGCCGCTCGCCGCTTTTTCGACAATTCACGCAGGCGGTTGCGGATGGCGTCGTCGACCATTCCATAATTCTTGAACGACAAGGGGTCCACTTCGTCGAACGCCACGGCGTAGTCGAGGTCCGCTTCGCCCACCGCGTAGTGCGTGGAGAGCGAGGGGAGAACAATGTCGGCCAACACCCCCCGGTTCTGCGTGCTTGCACCGCTGGGACGGTAAAACTGCTGCATGGTGATCTTCAAAGCGCCCATCGCCGAACCGCTCCGACTGAACCCCAGCAGCCGCTGTTCCAAATCGGTCAGGCTCTGGACCGTGCCCTTGCCGTGCGTGGCACGGTCGCCCACGATCAGACCTCGCCCATAGTCCTGGATGGCCCCGGCGAGAATCTCGCTGGCGCTGGCGCTGAACTTGCTGGTCAACACGATCAGCGGTCCTCCCCAGACGATGCCCGGATCGCGGTCGTAATAGGGAACCACCTGGCCGGCCGAATTCTTCACCTGAACGACGGGCCCGTCCTCGATAAACAGCCCGGTCAGGTTGATTGCTTCCTGCAGCGACCCGCCGCCGTTGCGGCGCAGATCGAGAACCACCCCGTCCACGCCCTTCTCCTTGAACTGGCGAAGGATTTTGCGGACGTCGTGGGTGGTGCTGCGATAGTGGGGCAGATTCCGCCGGGCCCCCTCCATGTCCATGTAGAAGCTGGGAAGATCGATCACGCCGATCTGGTAGGGCGTGCCGTCGGGCCGCTGGCCCAGGGGGAAAATCCGCGATTTCGCCTCGCTGTCGGTGAGTTCGATCTTGGCCCGGGTAATGTCGATGATCTTCCGCTCGTGCCCCCCGTCGGGGAGAACTTCCAGCCGAACGATCTCGCCGGCCTTGCCGCGGATTCGCTTGACGACCTCGGAGAGCTTCATGTCCACGACGTCCTCGATCTTGCCGTCCGCGCCCTGGCCGACCCCCACGATGCGATCTTGCGGCTTGAGCCGGCCGTCCTTGTCGGCGGCGCCGCCGGGAATGATCTTGAAGACCACGGTGTAGCCGTCCTCGGAGTGGAGTGCCGCCCCGATCCCCTCCAACTCCAGCCGCATTTGAATGAGGAAGTTCGTGTGCGTGGCGGGTGACATGTAGCTGGTATGCGGATCGAACGACATGGTCATCGCCGTCAAATACATCTCCAGCAGCTCTTGATGATCGGTCTGGTGCATCCGCTTGTCGAAACTCTCGTAGCGGCGCCGCACCTTGGCGACCCGCCCCGCCTCGTCCAACTCGTCGTCGGCCTTCAGCGACAGCAATTCGTACTTGATCCGCTTCCGCCAGCGCTCTCGGGCTTCGGCCGGATTGGCGGGGTATTTCGCCAGGTCGGCGTCCCGCAGGATTTTCTCGTCGACGCTGAAGTCGTACTTGGCGTCCAACAGCTCACCTGCCAGGGCCACCCGCTCGTCGACCCGCTTGAGAAACGTCTGGAAAACGTCGTAGGCAAAGGAGATGTCGCCCCGTTTGGCCATGTCGTCCAGGTCGTTCTGGTGCGTAAGGAACCGGTCCACGTCGGACTGGTAGAAATAGACCTTCATGGGGTCCAGCGTCTTGAGAAACATCTTCACGGACCGCTGGGAAATCTCGTCGTCCAGTGGATGTTTGGAAAGATGCTCGCTTTGCAGCAGAATCGTCACCAGCTTGGTAATTCGCTCATCGACCACCGATGGGCCCACCGGATCGGCCCAGAGGGACGCGATCGGCGCCAAGACGCAGATCCAACCGGCCAGAAACGCGGCTCCCACCGCGGGTCGCAAAACAGTGCTCTTTGGGGGCATTCCGTAATCCTCACAGTTCCAAAAGGTTGGCGAAGTTGCCTAAGTTCCGCAATCGTCAGTCGTCACCAGCCGACAGCAAAACAATCCTACTGGTCCGCACGAAATCGAACAAGATCGAGATTCCGTCCACGGGGGGTGCGAAACCCACTCGAAATGCCTGCCCGGCCTCCCCGCTAACCCCCCAGCAGCGTTCGGCACGGGTCTCCTGACCGTTCGGCGCGGGTCTGCGGACCCCGCCGCCGGCCTGACCGAAGGTCTCTCTTGATTTGCGTAAGCGGTTGATGTGGGAGACCATCGGTCCTTTCTCGGCGGGGTCCGCAGACCCGCGCCGAACGCTAGGCAGCGGCAACGCAGCGCTGGGTGGGACCCGTGCGGACGCCAACCGGTGG
>CAYZWG010000425.1:0-5030 GCA_964481605.1 uncultured Planctomycetaceae bacterium | reverse complement strand
ACCCATTTCCCCATCGTTAGCTGCCGCCCTGCAAAAAAAGTCCGTTCCTGCACCCGAAGGCCCGGAGGCGTGGTCCGATGGCGCTCGGCGTGTCCGGCAGCGTTCGGCGCGGGTCTCCCGACCCCGCCGAGAAAGGACCGGTGGTCTCCCGATCGCCACGGCTGTCGCCACTTAGGAGACCTGCACCTCGGCGTTTTCGGCGGGGTCGGGAGACCCACGCCGAACCCTGAAAAAACCGGCCTAGACCGAAGGCCGCTGAATGAAGGCCCGGAGGCGTGGTCTGGAGAAAACTCTCGCCTTTGCCCCTTTCGCCCTCCCCGTTGCGCCTTTACAGTAAACCGTTTCCCTCCGCGATTGTCCCAAAGGGCCTTCCTTCGTGTTTCCCCTTCCGCAGCTCGACTTTCGCCGCACCCCGGTGACGCTCACTCTGGCCGCCGTGGCGGTGGCCTTGGAGATCGTCTGCTCGCTGGACGACCTGACCGGCGACCCCTCGCGACGGGTCGACCTCTACAACACGTTTTTCGGCATCCTGCCCTACATCTGGCACGGAGATATCTGGCGACCCTTCACCACCGCGCTGATGCACGGGAGCCTGTTCCACGCCTTGTTCGATGTCTATTGGCTGGTGCGGTTCGGGGGACCGCTGGAGGAGCGTTTCGGCCCCGGGCGCTATTTGGGGCTGGTGGTTCTCTTGGGCTACGTCTCGATCTTGCCCCAGTTCGCCCTTTCCCCGTTCGTGTTGGTGAACTATGTCGGGTGGCTGCCGCAGGCCATCGTCGAGCGGCTTCTTCCCGATGCCGGGCAACCCGAAATGATCGTGGGGCTCTCGGGCATCGTCTACGGCCTGTTTGGGCTGCTGTTGATCGGCCGCCGCCGCTGGCCCGAGTTGATGATCGTCTGCGACCCGCAGACGTCGCAATTCTTGCTCTTCTGGCTGGTTCTTTGCATCGGCCTGACCCACCTCGACCTCTGGCCGGTGGCCAATACGGCGCACGTGGCCGGACTGGCGTTCGGGCTGCTTTACGGCCAGGCGATTTTCCCCGCCTCGGGCCGCGGGCCGTGGATCGCCGGCTCGGTGGCGGCCACGCTGGTCGTGCTGGCGATCATGATCCCGTAGGTCGCGTGCCGTAGGGCCGGCTATGCCGGCCGGTTGCCGGGTTCGGTGCCAGCCACGTTTCGGCTCCGCACAGCCGGCCCTACGGGGCTGTTCGGCGCGGGTCTCCCGACCCCGCCGTCGTTCGATCCGTAACGGTCGGAAAAGAAGGATCAGGCGTTTGCCGAGCGATGAAAATGGACGTGTCGCCAGCGGCCGTTGCGGCGGTGCCAGACGCGGGTTTCCTCGAAGCAGGCGGTGACCGGCCGGCCTTCGGCGTCGAGCCGCTGAACGAGCCGCGTGAAGCTGACCACCGCCGTCTCGCCCAACAGCCGCACGTGCGGCGCCGAGATCGTCGTCTGCTGCGGCCCGTCGATCGCTCCCAGATCGAAATAAAACCGGTGGAAGTCCATGCCCTCGACCAGGTGGCCTCGAGCCTCCGGCTCGAAGGCCGAGATCGTGGGGTCGCAAAGCTCGCTGTAGGTGGCCCAGTCGGCCGCGGCGATGCTCTCCAGCAGCCGCCGGTTGAGGTCGAGCAACTCGGCGATGGTGTCGTTCTTGTCGGGCATGGCGTGGGCAATGAGCGGGCGTGGCTACTGGTCCCCGCGGAGCAACCCCAACCGGATCAGTTTCCGGCGGCATTCGTCGCGTTCCCGGCAGCGTTTCTGTTTGGCCCAGGCGGGGTCCTGGGCGGCGAGAAAATCGTCCTCCCCGGCCGGCAGCTTCGCCGCCGCCGCCAGCCGCCCGATGACCTCGCGATCCAGCCGGCTCAGCCGCATCGCCTCCACGTGGTAGTCGAGAAACGCTTCCCACACCAGCGGAAAGAGCGGCCGCACGATCTCGTGGCCGATCGTCCGTGCATACTGCCGTATCTCCCATTGGGCGTGCTCGTCCATCCGCAGGTGGAGAAAATGCAGCAGGTTGTGCAGGTCGATCTTCCAATAGGCCTCGGTGTAGGTCGACAGCGGCAGGTCCTTGCGGGCCTGTTCCCGGGCCACGCCCAGCTCGAGGCGATGCTGGTAGGTCTGCCGTGCCCGCGATTGCAACTCGGCTTCGTCCCGGGAAAGTTCCCTGCCGGTCGATTCGTCCAGCGTGCCTTCGCTGCCCTGGCGGTTGCCGGCGGCTTGCAGCCGCCAAGCGTCGGGTGGGGTGGTTTGGGTGGCGTCGACGGCGACCGAGTAGCGGGTGCTGTACTCGTTGACTGAGGCGGTGCGGTGGCGAATCCACTGCCGCCAGCAGTCCATCGGCACGCGGACCAGCAGCTTCAACTCGGCCATTTCCAGGGGGGTCGTGTGCTGGTGGCGGATCAGGTAGCGGATCAGCGTGCGGTCGTCGGAGACCTGGCGGGTGCCCTCGCCGTAGCTTACCCGCGCCGCCTGGACCACGCAGCGATCGTCCCCCATCGCGTCGACCAGGCAGACGAACCCCGCGTCGAGCAGGGGGAACTTCTTCCAACGCAAGGCGTCGACGGCGGCGGCGTTGCTCATTTGGCCGGAGACGCTCATTTTTCGCTTCCCCCGCGATTTCATCGCAACTCGGCTTCCAGTTGCCGTAGGGCCGGCTGTGCCGGCCGAAGCGTGGCTGGCGCCGCGAAGTGCGGCAACCGGCCGACACAGCCGGCCCTACGGCAGCGCGGCCCCGCAAATCGGCAAGTTGGTTATCGGTTGCTCCTTACGACTTCCCCATCAGTTCTTCCACGATCTTGGCCACCAGCGACGGGTTGTCGCTGGCCAGGATGTGCTTGATTCGCGGCGGGGCGACTTCCAGCTTTTCCAATGCCCCGGCCACCCGCTCCCACAGCCGCCCGCGCTTCTTGCCTTCGGCCAGGTACAGATCGGTAACCATCTCGCCCAGCCGCTGCAGCGCGATCGCGTCGCGGTTCTTGTAGTAGTTCTTGATCACTCGCTGCTGATACGCCGATCGTTTGGGCATTCGCCTGGGTTCCGTGATTCTCTCTGCCGGCTGCCAAGCAGGAGCCTGGCAGCCGGGGGACGTGTGGCGGACTCCGCTTGCCGGTTCCAGGCAGGAGCTTGGGAACCAGGGGAGGACTCGGACGTTTGCCCGGACCGACGGGCGAAGAGCGGACCATGATAGCCGGTTTGGGCCTTTTGCTCAACGGGCCGGACCGGTACGATTTGGCCCATGGTCGGTCTCTCCACGCGGCAAACACTGATTTCCGGCTCGCGGGTCAACGCCCTGGGGACGTTGGCCAGCCGGGTGCTGGGGATGCTCCGCGACATGGCCACCGCCGCCCTGCTGGGTGTTTCCGGCGGCGGCGTGATGGATGCCTTCGTGTTGGCCTTCCGCCTCCCCAACCTGGTCCGCCGCCTGTTTGGCGAAGGGGCGCTGGCGGCCAGCTATCTGCCCGTCTTCTCGGCCGAATGGGAGCGGGATCGCCGGGCGGCCTGGCAGCTCTTCAGCGTGCTGCTGGTTCGGCTGGCGGCGATCCTGGTGGTGCTGGTGGCCGGCGGCGAGTGCCTGTTGGCGGTGTTGGGGCTGTTTGGGGGGGATTGGCCGGGCGTGCGATTGTTCGCTTCGCTGGCGGCGGTGATGCTGCCCTACGCGCTGTTGATCTGCCTGGCGGCGCAGACGACGGCCACGCTCCACGCCCTGGGGCATTTCGCCGTGCCGGCGCTGGTGCCGGCGATCCTCAACATCTGCTGGCTGATCGGAGCCCTGGTGGTGGCGCCCCGGGTGGGGCCCGACAAGCCGTCGCAGGCGATGGTCCTGGCCGCCTGCGTGCTGGTGGCGGGGTTGTTTCAATTGGGCGTGCAGATTCCCGTGCTGCGAGCCAAGGGGGCCCGCTTCGACTATGCCCCCCAGGCGGCCCGGCGGCAGCTCGGCCAGATCGCCCGCTCGATGGGCCCCATGGTGCTGGGCCTGATGATTACGCAGATCAATACGCTGGCCGACAGCCTGATCGCCTGGCTCTTGTCGGCTCCGGCCGGGGCCCGGCAGTCGATCGAGTGGCTGGGCGGGATGGTGCAATATCCCATGCAGCAGGGGGCGGTAGCCGCACTCTACTATGGCGAGCGGCTCTACCAGTTTCCCCTCGGCGTGTTGGGGCTGGCGGTGGCCACGGCGATCTTTCCGCTCTTGAGCCGGCACGCCGCCCGCCACCAGTTCCAGCGGCTGGGCGACGACCTCACGCTGGGGCTGCGGCTGGTTCTGTGCCTGGGCGTGCCCGCCGGCGTGGGGCTGATCATGCTGGCCCAGCCGTTGGCCCGGCTGCTGTTTGAGCGTCGCGAGTTCACCCCCCACGACACGATCCGCACCGCCCGGCTGATCGCCTGCTACGCCGGCGGGGTGTGGGCCTATTGTGCCCTGCCGGTGCTGGTGCGGGGATATTATGCCACCGGCGACCGGCGCACGCCGGTCACGGTCGGCGCGGCCACGGTGGGGCTGAACCTGGCCTTGAACCTGACGCTCGTCTGGCCGCTGGCCGAGGCGGGGCTGGCGGTGGCCACGGCCGCCGGGGCAACGGTCCAGGTGGTGGCCCTGGCCGTGATGTTTTCCCCCCGGCGGGGGCCGCTGGGCTGGTCGGCCCTGGCCGCCACCGCCGCCCGAACCGTCGCCGCCACGCTGCTGATGGCGGTGGCCGGCTGCGCGGTCCTCTGGAGCATCCCCCCGGCCGGCGGCCTGGCCGGCAAAATGGTTCGGGTGGCCCTGCCGGTGCTGGCCAGCGTGGGCGTCTATGCGACGGCGTATCGGCTTTTCGGCGGCCGCGAGTTGGGGATTCTGCTGGGCGGCGGCCCTCGGCGGTGACGCGGGATGACGGAAGTTGGGGGTCAACTACCGGAGGGTTTCTTCCCCCGGCCACTCGGAGTAGCATAGATACATCTGGACTTTTGCAGAATGACGACACAAGGTCCCCTCTCCCTGCGGGAGAGGGTTAGGGTGAGGGCGATTGGCGGAAGAATGTCTTGCCTTGCTTGCG
>CAYZWG010000424.1:0-5052 GCA_964481605.1 uncultured Planctomycetaceae bacterium | reverse complement strand
CTTTGGCCGGGAGGGCAATGCTCGGGGTCCGCGTCTGTCACCCCAAAGCGGGCACAATGGAACCAGCTCGCTGTGGGACATTCACGATCGACAAAACCAGGTGTTAGCAAAAGAGTTACGGGAATCCTTGAAAACCACGAAGCAGTGGAATCGAGGCGTTCCCGTTGCTATTGTTTCCGCTCACACCCGAACGGCCCCAAATGGGGGGTTCGGTTGACCGTCGATTCCGTTCCATGCTATAAGCCTCATCGACGGCTCGCGGCGGCAAGGGCAACGGCTGGGTCGCGTTGGTTCCGAGGAGATGTCGAAGCGGGACGAATTCCGATGGCTCTGGTCACATTGCGGGTTCTTGACGGGGCCGATCGCGGGCGGGTGTTTGCGAAGATTCCCACCCCGCTGACGATCGGGCGCGAGGAAGGCAACTCGGTCCAACTCAACGACGAGCGGATCAGCCGCTTCCACATCAAGATCCAGGAGGATCAGGACAAGCTGGTGCTCACCGATCTGCAGAGCACCAACGGCACCAAGGTCAACGGGGAAGGTGTCCAGCTTTGGATTTTGCGGCCCGGAGACACGATCACCGTGGGACGGACCGTGCTGCTGGTGGGCACCAGGGAAGAGATCGCCCGGCGTCTGGCGACTCTTCGCGGACTCGACCTGGGCGAAGGGGTCGGGCTCGACGCGGAAGAGTTGGAGGAGACGTCGCCGTCGATCTCCTTGGATTTCGAGCTCCATTTCGGTGACGACCCGGACGCCCAAGCGACACTCCACACGTTGCTCCCGCCGGAGATTCCCGAGGGGCTCAGTCCGGGCCAGGCCGCCCAGGTCTCCGAGTTGCTCCAGTTCTTCCATCTGCGAATTCGCGGCCTGGTGCAGACGGTGAAGTCGTCCTCGCGGGGGGAACGGGTAACGCTGGAGCAGCGCCAGTGGCAGAACCTGGTTGATCTGGAGGAGCGTTTGGCGAGCTACCTGAGGACGATTGGCGAGCCGGACGCGTAGACACCGTGGGGGATGGGTCGCAATTCCCCCGAGGCAGAACGGGAGGGCGAGGCTCCCGCTCCCGCCGGGAAATCACGGTGAATGCCGCCCCCGCGGCTCGGCAGGAGCCTCGCCCTCCCAAAACAAATCCGGGAAGAATGCCCTGCTGCCGCAACCCCAACTTTTCAACACCCCAGCCTCGCGCTCCCGGTTCGGCGGGAGCGACACGGGAGACCGCGAGCGCGCCAGCCGAGCCCGTCGGTCGAGATCGGACGGGCCACTAGGTTTTTCCCGCCGGCAAGATACAATCACGCGCTGCGGCTTCTTGTACGGGGCACGGGTTGTACGGAGGCTCGGGCCCCGGGTCGCACGATGCGTCGGCCACCAGCCCCCCCCCGCCGGCCTGGAAATTCCGCGGTTCGCCCGGACCGGGACTGGCTCGGCGAGCCGGTCGTGCCGCATCGGAATTTGTCTCTCCTCAGATTTCAGCAACAACAACGAGGCCAGAGCAGGATGAGCACGCCTCCGTTTGTCCATCTACATTGCCATAGTCATTACAGTCTGCTGGACGGGGCCGGCAAGATCGAGCGGCTGATCGAGCGGACCAAGGCCCTGCGGATGAATTCCCTGGCGATCACCGACCACGGCAACTTGCACGGGGCGTTGGAGTTTTACCGCCAGGCAAAGGCCCAGGGCATCAACCCGATTGTCGGTTACGAGGCCTATATCGCGCCGGGCAGCCGGCGGCAGAAAGAGGCCGCCAGCATGAAGCAGGCGAGCTACCACCTGACGCTGCTGGCGCGCAACCGCACGGGGTTTCAGAATCTCTTGAAGCTGGCCTCGTCGGCCTATCTGGAGGGGTTCTATTTTCGGCCGCGGATCGACAAGCAGATTCTCCAGCAGTGCAGCCAGGGATTGATCTGCTTGAGCGGCTGCGTCTCCAGCGAGCTCAACCGCACGCTGCTGGGCGGCAACCAGCCCGACCTGGAGAAGGCCTGCCAAATCGCGGCCTGGTTTCGCCAGGTCTTCGGGGACGACTATTTCATCGAGATTCAGAACAACGGGCTGGAAATCCAGCGCCAGGCGACGGAAGGGGCGGTCGAGGTGGCCGGGCGGATGGGGATTCCCCTGGTGGCCACCAGCGATGTGCACTACGTCAACGCCGAGGACGCCGAGGCGCAGGACATTCTACTCTGCATCAACACGGGCAAGTTCCGCACCGACACGAAGCGGATGCGGATGGAATCCAACGAGTTCTACCTCCGCAGCCCGGAGGAGATGTACCAGGCGCTGGCCGGGCACGAGGAGGCCCTCAAGCGGTCGCAAGAGATTGCCGATGGTATCGAGATCGAGTTGGAACTGGGCAAGCGGCACTTCCCCATCTACACTCCGCCGGAGGGAAAGACGTCGGAAGACTACCTGCGGGAGCTATGCCTGGAAGGGCTGAAGCGGCGTTACCGCGACAAGCCCCGGCGATTCTCCCACGGCGAACTCTCGCGGGAGGTGATGGATCGGTTGGATCGCGAATTGGGGGTGATCGGAAAACTGGGTTTTCCCAACTATTTCTTGATCGTCTGGGATTTTGTCCGGGAAGCACGGCAGCGGGGGATCGAGGCCACCGCGCGTGGTTCCGGGGTGGGGGCCCTGGTCTGCTACGCGCTGGGCATGAGCCACGTCTGCCCCCTCGACTACGACCTCCTGTTCGAGCGGTTTCTCGACGAGAATCGGCTGGAAGCGCCGGATATCGACATCGACTTCTGCCAGCAGCGGCGGGGCGAAATCATCCAGTATGTGAAGGACAAGTACGGCACCGAGAACGTGGCCCAGATCGGCACCTTCGGCACGATGGCCGCCCGGGCCGCCATTCGCGACGTGGGCCGGGTGCTGGGGCTTTCGATTCCCCGCGTCAACGAGGTGGTCGCCAAGGTGCCCAAGCAACTGGGAATCACGCTCGCCAAGGCGCTGGAACAGAGCGACGAGTTGAAAAAGGCCTACGACACCGACGGCGAGGTGCGCGAACTGTTGAACCTGGCCATGCGGATCGAGGGGCTGGCCAGGAACGTGGGCACGCACGCGGCGGCCGTGGTGATCGCCGATCGGCCCCTGACCGACTATGTCCCCCTCTGCCACGTGCAGGGCAAGGAGGAAATCATCACCCAGTGGGCCATGGGTGACGTGGAAGCCACCGGCCTGCTGAAGATGGACTTCCTCGGTTTGCGCAACCTCACCATCTTGGCCAAGGTGGTCGACCTGATCGAGGAGACCACCGGCAAGCGGGTCGACCCCTACGCGTTTCCTCTCGACGACCAGGAGACCTACGCGCTTCTCTGCCGCGGCGAGACGAAAGGGATTTTCCAACTCGAAAGCGGCGGCATTCGCGATCTCTTGCAGCGAATGAAGCCCGACTGCTTCCGCGACGTGATCGCCACCAACGCCCTCTACCGCCCGGGGCCGCTGGAGGGCGGCATGGTCGACGATTACATCCAAGTCAAGCACGGCCGCAAACCGGCCGTCTACAAGCATCCGGTGATGAAGGAGGTGCTGGAAGAGACCTACGGCGTGATGGTCTACCAGGAACAGGTGATGCGGATCCTCAACCGGCTGGGGGGGATCGAGCTGGCCGACGCCTACAAGTGCATCAAGGCGATCAGCAAGAAGAAGCTGCCCATCATCGCCAGGTTCCGGGAGCAGTTCCTGGCCGGCTCGCAAGCCCAGGGGATGGCCAAGGCGGCGGCCGAGGAACTTTGGGGGATGATCGAAAAATTTGCCGGCTACGGGTTCAACAAGAGCCACTCCACCGCCTACGCGCTGATCGCCTACCTTACGGCCTACCTGAAAACCCACTACCCGGTGGAGTTCATGGCGGCGCTGCTCTCCGGCGATATCCCCAACCGCAACTTCACCAAGAAGGACTCCACCGTCGAACACCTGGAAGACTGCCAGCGGATGGGGGTGGAGGTCGTCCCCCCGGACGTCAACCGCTCGGCCCGCGACTACACCGTCCACGAGGGAAAGATTCACTTTGGCCTCTCGGCAATCAAGGGCTGCGGCGGCCCGGCGGCGGACGCCATTGCCGCGGCGAGAAAATCGGCGGGGGCGTTTCGCGACCTGTTCGACTTCTGCCAGCGGGTCGACCCGCGGGTGGTCAACCGGGCGGCCATCGAGACCCTTATCAAGGCCGGGGCGTTCGACTGGCTGGGGGCGCGTCGGGCCCAGCTCTTCGCGGTGATCGATCGGGCCGTGCAGGCCGGCGCGGCAGCCGCCGAGGACCGCCGCCACGGCCAGAAAGGACTGTTCGATTTTCAGCAGGACGAAGACCAGCAGGACACAGCCGCCGCGGCACTGCCCGACGTGCCCGAGTGGGATGAGCGCGACAAGCTGGCCAAGGAGAAAGAGGTGCTGGGCTTTTACCTCTCCAGCCATCCGCTGGCCGAGTATCAGCAGACGCTCTCCACCTACTGCTCCCACACGACCACCGAGGCGGCCGCCCTCAAGCATCGCACCGAGGTGATGCTGGGCGGGATGCTCTCGGCGATCAAGCTGTCCCACACGAAAAACCCTCGCCCCGGCAATCCCAGCCGCTACGCCATGTTCGACCTGGAGGACATGGAGGGCTCGATCCGCTGTATTGTCTGGCCGGAGCAGTTCGCCGCCTACGGCCAACTGGTCCAGCCCGACGCAATCCTGGTGGCACTGGGAACGATCGACAAGCGGGGCGACTCCGACGAGGCCAACCTGATCGTCAACGAGTTGATCTCGCTGGACGATTTGCAGTCGCGCTACACGCGGGGGGTGAAGGTCCGCGTTTCGGAGACGGACCACGGCCAGGAGAAGCTGGAGCAGCTTTACGAGATCGTTCGCGGCTATCCCGGCCCCGGCGAGTTGCAACTGGTGATCTACCTGGCCGACGGCAGCCGGGTGCCGATGGTCGCCAAGGGGATGGGGGTCGAGATCAACCGGGAGATGTGGAACCGGGTGGAAACGCTTTTGGGTCCGGGAAACTTCAAGCTGCTGCCCACGCCCCTTCGCGGCCGCAACGGCCGCAACGGTCGCAACGGCCGGGGGCGATAGAAA
>CAYZWG010000423.1:0-5108 GCA_964481605.1 uncultured Planctomycetaceae bacterium | reverse complement strand
CACGCTACCTGCGCTACTTCTAGAACCAGTTCTACGATGCCGGCAGCGCGACCCGACCTACAGCTCTCAGAATCTCCCCTCTGAAACCGCCACCTCGAACCACCTCCGGAAGTCTGTTCCTGCACCCGTTCGCCCGTTTTCAGTGGCCGGGAAATTGTCCTCCTGGTCATATCCTGCTAGCCTGAAGACAGGGTTGAAAAAGCACGTGGGGATTGCGGGGCGTTCCCGGGAGGGCCGTGCGATGAAGGCGTGGCGTCTTGTGGTACTGCTGATCCTGGGCGCTGCGGCCGCCGGCGGCGTCTTGACCTATCGCTACGTCCACTTCGCCCGACCCTTGGGCGAAGGTCCCGCCGGACCGCCGGTTTCCAGCGAGCCCTTCTCACGGGTGTGGACCCGGCGGGACGTGCTCTTGCTGGGCGTGGGCGACAGCGTCACCGCCGGCTTCGGCGTTGCTCATTCCCACAGCTACCTCGGCCGGCTGGTCGCCAATCCGCCGGACGAGTTCCCCGACATGGACGGCATTTGCCTTACCAGGGTGCTGCCGAACCTGCGGGTCGAGAACCTGGCCGCCTCCGGCAGCACCTCGATCGATCATCTGAGGATTCTCCGGGAGAAGCTGCCGGTCGAAAACGAGCAGGCCTGGGCCATCGTGGTGATGACTACCGGCGGAAACGATCTCATCCACGACTACGGCCGATCGCCGCCTCGCGAAGGCGCCATGTACGGGGCCAGCCTCGAACAAGCGCGACCGTGGATCGAAAATTTCGATCAACGTTTGAACGAGATGCTCGATCTCCTCACCCAGCATTTTCCCGGCGGCTGCGAGATATTCCTGGCCGATATCTACGACCCCACGGACGGCGTGGGCGACGCGACCCGGGCCGGCCTGCCCCGCTGGGACGACGGGCTAAGGATCCTGGCCGCCTACAACAAGATCATCGGCCACGCTGCCCACCAGCGGGCCAACGTCCACCTGGTGCCCATGCACGACGCTTTCCTGGGACACGGCATTCACTGCACGCAATGGTGGAGCGAGCATTACCGCGGCGAAGACCCGTCCTATTGGTACGGTGCCAACCTGGAAGACCCCAACCAGCGCGGCTACGATTGCGTCCGCCGGCTGTTCTTGATCGAGATGGCCAAAGTGTTGCCGGCCGGCACAGCCGGCCCTACGAGAAGTTCTTGACGGCGGTCGGCCCTACGGACTACCCGGTCGCCGGCACTTCGTACTTGGGAAACGCCGTCCCCCGCGGCCGCTGCAAAAGATAGATCCAGAACCCGGCCACGCAACTCAGCAAGGCCAGACTGAGCAGTTGCGAGATCGTCCAGGGCGTGCCCAGCTTGCCCGGCTCGTCGGTGCGGATGAATTCCAGCAGAATCCGCGTGAGCGGGTAGAGCGTCAACAGCAACGCCCAAACCTCGCCGTCGCGCCGCCGAAACGGGGCATAGGCCAACAGCAGGAGGCAGAGAAGGGCGGCGTTGATCGAGCTGTAAACCTGGGTGGGGTGGACCGGCCGGCTGCGGGGCACGGCGGAAACGCTCCAGTGGGCCGTCTTGCCGCCGGTGGTTTGCAGGGTAACTTCCGAGCCCGCCGCCAACGTGCTCATCAACGCCCAGCGGGCCTCCTCCACCGTCCCCACCGGCAGCGAATCGACCGACACGATCCGGTCGCCCGGGGCCAGCCCTTGCCGCTGGGCCTGGGACCCCGGCTCGACCCGGGCAATCCGCGGCGGATCGCTCGGCTGGCCCTCCAGCTTGAGACCCTGGAGAAACACCTCGCCCCGCTCGACTTGGGATACGTAGGCTGGGCTGCCGGCCGGAAAGGTCACCGCCCAGGGCAGATCGCAAGTGCCGCCGAAGCAGCAGCCGTTCAACAGGCAGCCAATCCGGCCAATCGCCAGCCCCAGGAGCAGGCTCGGCGCCATCAGGTCGAAGGTGGCCAGCGGCGGCAGCTTGTGCCGGGCAATGAACGCAACCATCCCCACCACGCCCCCAATCAGCGCGCCGTAGACCACGATCCCGCCCTCGGTGAAGTTGATCAACTCCACCAGGGTGGCGCCCAGCGTGGCCCGCTGGAACGTCTGCCAATACTCGATCACGTAAAACACCCGCGCGCCGAGAATCCCCGGCAGCACGATCCAGAAACAGAGCATCACCACCAGGTCGGGCTCCAGCCCCAGCCGCCGCCCTCGGTAGACCGCCATTCCCACCGCCGAGAGCACGGCGATCAACAGCATCACGCCGTAGCCGGGAATCGGCAGCCCCGCTGGCTTGCAGATATGGGGAAGCACATAGCGGATCAGCCCGCCGATCACCAGCAGCACGGCGATGTCGCCCAGCATCTCGCCGGACCATCCCTGCCGGCGGAGGTGCCAGACCACCAGCGCCACCGCGCCCACCGCCCAAACGATCAAGAGCAGGCCCCACGGCTGCTGGGCGGAACTGAAGATCGGCACGCCGCCGATCTGGCGGGGAATATAAAACAGGATTTGGCGCATGGATGAATGGCTTCTATATCTCGTTCCCAAGCTCCAGCTTGGGAACGCACTTCCGCGCTGGCTCCGCTTCGCCCGCGGCGTAGTTGCCGGGTTCGCCGGCGCGCCCACGTTTCGGCCGGCACAGCCGGCCCTACGGGGCGGGTTCCCAAGCTGGAGCTTGGGAACCAGGGGTTATCCGGGCACCAGGTTGTTTGGGAACCAGGTTATCTTTTCTCTCGTTCCCAAGCTCCAGCTTGGGAACGCACTTCCGCGAAGCTCCGCTTCGCCCGCCGCGTAGTTGCCGCGTTCGCCGGCGCGGCCACGTTTCGGCCGGCACAGCCGGCCCTACGGGGCGGGTTCCCAAGCTGGAGCTTGGGAACCAGGGGTTATCCGGGCACCAGGTTGTTTGGGAACCAGCTTGTCCGGGAACCAGATTATGCCGTCGAGTATAGCCGACGGGCGAGAATCGGCACAGGCGAACTCGCTCCCCGGCCGCAGCCCGCAAAAAGCCTCCAAGAGCCCGAAACGCCACGGCAACCCCAAGGGGGCGATGGCCGACCGCCGATTCATCTCATGGCTCGCGATAAACGCGAACCCAGTCGATCTCGACCGTCCCCTTGCCCGAGGCCGGGTCGATTCGCAACTGGACCAGCGGCCCGTTGGCCCGAATCCGCATCGCCGCCGTGTGCCACGCCCCGTCGTGCTTGACGCGATAGCCGACCCGCCGGGCCCGCTCGAACCGCGGCGCCTGGGCAATGCCCCACAAGACCTGGCCGCTGCCGGAGGCCGCCGCCCGATAGCGGATGGCCACCACCAGGTAGCCCCCCTTGGCGTGAATTTTCGTGGTGATGAACGGATCGCCGCCGCTGGCGGTCACCGCCAGGAGGCCGTCCCGGACCGCCAGCCGGCATTGGCCGTTGGGTTTCCAGCCGCCGCTGTCGCGGTCGAACGTCCACTCGTCGAGGAGCGTGGCCCCGGCCGGATCGAAGGCGTCCAATTCGCCCGGCCGCCGGGCCGCCGGGTCGTAGTTGGGGTTGGGCTGGGGCAGACTGGCGCCGACCTCCGCCAGCCACGTGTCGAGCATCTTTTCCAGCTCCGCCGCCTTGCCCGGCATCGTCTCCGCCAGGTTGGTCGTCTCGCCCAGGTCGTCCTTCAAGTTGTAGAGTTCCAGGCCGGTATCGAACGACTTGATCAGCTTGAAGTCGCCGCGGCGGACCGCGCTGGCGGGGGTCACGTGGTAGCCGCGAAAGACCGGAATGTAGTGGGGAAAATGCCAGTAGATGGCCTCCCGCTCGAGGTGGCCGGTCCCTTTCCAGAGCGGCACCAGGCTCTCGCCGTCGACCGGCTGATCCGGCTCCAACTTGGCCCCGGCCAGTTCGGCGAACGTGGGGTAGAGGTCGACCGAGGTGATCGGCTCGTGGCAGGTGCTCCCCGCGGCAATCACCCCCGGCCAGCGAACCACCCAGGGCACGCGGATGCCGCCCTCCCAGAGCATCGCCTTGCCGCCTCGCAGGGGCGCGTTGCTGGTGATCCGCTCGTCCGAGTTGGGCAACGTCAACAGCCCGCCGTTGTCGCCGGTCACCACCACGATCGTGTTGTCGGCCAAGTTGAGCCGATCCAGCGCCTCCATCAGCCGGCCCACGCTCTGGTCGGCGCTCTCGATCATCCCGGCGTAGACCGGGTTGTGCTGCGGCGCGTGGGGATCGACCTTCTTCTTGTAGTGGGCAATGAACTCCTCCTTGGCCTGGATGGGCGTATGCACCGCGTAGTGCCAAAGCTGCAAATAAAACGGCCCGTCACGATGGGCTTCGATGAACTTGATCGCCTCGTCGGTGAGCCGATCGGCCAGGTACTCGCCTTTCACGCCCTGGGTGATGTTGGGGATGTGGTAGGGATAGAAATGGCTCCGCGTCCAGCCTTCGCGATATCCGCCGAAGTTCAGGTCGAAGCCCTGGTGCTCGGGATAGTAGGGTCGCTCGCCCAGGTGCCACTTGCCCACGTGGCCACAGGCGTAGCCGGCCGACTTGAGCACCTCGGCCAGGGTGCGGACCTCCAACGGCAGGTAACCCACCTGGCCGCCGGCGGTCACCTTTTGCCAGGGCGGACCCGTGGCCGGCCGGCGAACCGGCGGATTCGGCACCGGCCGGGCGTCGGGCCCCGGCTCGGGCCGTCGGCCATAGGTGAACGCGCCGGTGATATGGACTCGCCCCGGGTCCTGGCCGGACATGATCCCCGCCCGGGTGGCCGAGCAGAGCGGCGCCGCCGCATAGCCGTCGGTGAACACCATCCCCTGGGAGGCCAGCCGGTCGATGTTGGGCGTCCGGTAAAACGTGCTGCCGTTGTAGGCCACGTCGCTCCAGCCCCAGTCGTCGACCAGCACGAAAAGGAAGTTGGGTTTTCGTCCCGAGACCTCGGCCGATTCCGCCACCCGGCAACGAGCCCCGAAAAAGGCAAGCACGACAACGGACAGCAGGATCGCAAAACGTTTCATGGAAAGTCGCTCCTGAAAGGAATTTCACCGTGACCGGTCGTTTCCACCCGGCGTTCGGCGCAGGTCTCCCGACCTCGCCGAAACGGCCCACCGCAAAGTTCGGCGCAGGTCTCCCGACCTCGCCGAAACGGCCCACCGCA
>CAYZWG010000422.1:0-5114 GCA_964481605.1 uncultured Planctomycetaceae bacterium | reverse complement strand
AACCCTCTCCCGGAGGGAGAGGGGACCTTGTGTCGCCATTCTGCAAAAGTCCAGAGACAAGATTCCTACTCCTCCCGGACCCGAGACCGAGGCTTCCGGCCGAACCGCAGGTGAAAGGTACTTCGGCAGCAATGAGCGAGAGAACACGACTACTGCTGTTTTTCCTGGGCTGGGTTACCTACAGCTTCGCGCTGGTCAACGTGGGCCCCTATTCCGTCACGTTGATGCTGATCGCATCCCTGCTGCTGTTCCGAATCAACTTCCGATCGCCGATTCTGGTGGCCAGCCTGGTGGTCTCGGGCGTGCTCGCTGTGGCCGTCTCGCTGGCCAACTACCAGGACCACGGCAAGACCATCTCGCACCTGGTGCAGTATGTCATCTGCCTGGGGGTTTTCATGGGCTGCCTGGAAATCGACATGAATCGGCAGTTCGCCTGGCTGCGACGCCTGATCCTCGTTCTGGGTGCGGTCGCACTGGTCTATGGGGGATACCAGTTCATCGCTCGCGTGGCCGACCTGCCCTATGCTTTTCTGCCGATTACCAATCTGCAGCTCGGTGCCGACGAGGGGTTCCAGCGAGGCTACAGCACCTTTTACTTGGGTGCCCACGCATTTACGCGGGTGTCGAGCCTCTTCGCGGAACCGTCCGATATGGGGCGATTCATGCTCTGGGTCTATGCCTTCGGCTACGCCTGCCGGGAGCGGCGACTGAAGATCGCACTATCCTGCGTGGGCATCGCCGGAATCCTCGTCTCCCAGTCTCTAGGCGCGGTGGTGGGCGTGGCGGTGCTGGTGGCCACGGCGACCCTCCTCAGGCGTAATCTGCGGGAGTGCGTGGTTCAAGCGGTGCTGCTCGGCACGGTCGCTTGCAGTATACTCTATTTCTCCCCCAACATCGGCCGGGCACTGGGCGACCGCGTGGCGATGATCCTGCAAGACCGCCAAGGCTACTTGGACCGGGCCGGACGGTTTCGCGACCGCCACAAGAACATGGAGGTGTTCTACGAAAACCCCTGGCTGGGCCACGGGATCGGTTCGGTCAAGAAGGTTGCCCCCGAGAACGTCATCTCGCACGTCTATACGGTGGTGCTGATCGAGCGGGGGCTGGTGGGTACATTGACCTATTACTTCCCCTTCCTGTGGGTCTTTCTCCGGTTATCCCTCTCCAAACGCCGACACGACGAGGTGACTCAAACGGCGCTGTGCCTGTTGATCGTCGAGCTCTATTGCATGACGACCTTCGCGGCCATGTACTTTCCGCCGATCTACTTCGCCCTGGCGTTGGCCGTCTCTCGCGCGCCCGGGGCATTGCCCGCCGCCGCGGTGCTGCCGGGCATGGGACCGGCCGGCCTCAAACGCCTCCCCCCGTCCCTTTCCACCCCGAACTGGGGCGGGCATGGTTTTCCCCACGCGGAAGCCATCGGGCGGAACAGCCAACGGCCGGACGCGGTCCGAAACCGAAAAACGGTCCCCTTGAATTTCACCGGCTGACCGTGTCAGAATGGGCTCGGTTCGTGAAGACGTTCGAGCGCGCACCGTCGCCGGGTTCCCCCGCCACCTGGTTCCCAAGCTCCTGCTTGGGAACCCACCGGCGGAGAGTATCGGCAGGGGGGACGAAGAAGAAACCTGCGGAAGTGCGGTCCCAAGCTGGAGCTTGGGACCGAGGCAAATGGTTCCCAAGCTCCAGCTAACCACCTGGTTCCCAAGCTGGAGCTTGGGAACCGACCGGCGGGATTGGACCCTGCGAAACCGACTGGTTGACCATGAAGACACCGCGAGAGAATCTTTTATCGCTGTTGGACGGCGAAGCGGGCCAGTGGATTCCCTTTTCGCTCGACGTCGGTTCGCAGCCGGGCTTTACCGAGCCGGTTTTGCGGGCGTTCCGGGAGGCCACCGGCGGCGACGATCCGGCCGACTACTTCGCTGCCGACACACGCTCGTTTTCGATCCCCTCTTCCTTCGGCGGCGACGACCCGGCCGCGTTGCACGGCGATCTGCCGCAAGGCACCACCTTCGACGAATGGGGCAACGCCCATTGGGCGGGCGGGCAGGAGGGCACGGTCGACCGCACCTACCCGGTGGCGGCTGCAATCGAAACGGTCGGCCAGCTCGAGGCGCTTCCCTCGCCGCGGGTCGCCGACACGGTCGACACCTCGGCGGTGGACGCCTTTCACCGGGCGGGCTACCCGGTCTTCGGCTACGGCGGAAGCATCTACGAATGGTCGTGGTGGATTCGTGGGATGGAGCAGTTCATGGTCGACCTGGTGGACGGTTCGGGGATGGCCCAGGCGGTGCTGCGGAAGGTCGCCGCGCACACCACGCGGCTGGCCCTGGCCACGGCCCGGGCGGGCGTCGACGTGCTCTGCTTTTATGACGACGCGGGAATGCAGACGGGGATGCAGATTTCGCCCCGGCTCTGGCGTCGCCACGTGAAGCCGGCGTGGCAGGGGGTGCTGGACGCGGTGCGAAGTGAATGCCCCAAGGCGCGGTTTTTTCTTCACACCTGCGGCGCCGTCCAGCCGATCGTGGCCGACATCGTGGAACTGGGATTCCACGTGCTTCACCCCGTGCAGCCGGAGTGCATGGACTTTGCCGAAATCCATCGGCGTTTCGGCCGTCGGATCGTGTTGACGGCCACGGTTTCGTCGCAGAAAACGTTTCCCTTCGGCACGCCCGAGGACGTTCGCCGCGAGGTGGACCGGCTGGCCGACGTGGTGGGAGGGGACCGCCGGGCCCTGGTGTGTCCGTCCAACGTGATCCAGCCCGAGACGCCCTGGGCAAACGTGGTGGCGTTTGCCCAGGCGGCCCGGCAGCTTCGGTCCGGGGGGGAGAAACGCTAATTGGACGGCGTCACTTTGCAGAGGTCGAAAAACGTAACGCCTTTGGGTTTCAGGTGTTACCCCCACCGGCCCCGTGCCGGTGGATTGCGGGTTTGGAAACTACCCGCCACGCCCACCCCCCAACGGTTCCCCGTGGCTTCGCGTGCGCGTGGTAGTTCTCAAACCCCTCTCCCACTCCCCACAGGGCCGGTGGGGGGGAGCCCAAAGCAGCGCTGCCCAACGAAAGTCGTTCCCCGGTCCATGCCGGGCCACCCGGCGGCCTTGCCTATGGGGACGTGACGGCCTGCTTCACTTGGGGCACGTAGGCCATCACGGCCGAGATCACCTCCACCGGCAAGACGGCTTCCGCCTCGATGGCGTTTTGCCGTGGGCTGATGACCCAACCGACCGGCGGCGTGGCGGGAAACTTCGGCAAGGTGAATGGCTTTTTCTCCGCCGCGGCGAAGAGGCCGATCATCTGGTCGGCAAACGCCACCATGCCGCCGGGGCTGAGGTAGCCCACGGCGAGCCCCTCGGCGGGAAGCTTCTTGGCGACCTGGCGAATCCCGGGCTGCCGGGCAAGGGTCTGGCTCGACCCTGGCAACGCGGCCAGCGCCCGCTTGAGCAGATTCTGGTTGGTGTATCCCGCCAGCACAAGGTGCTTGTCGGCGGCGACCAGGTAGACGCGGATTTTTCCGCCCGGTCCGACCATTTTTTCCATCATCTCGTCGTACTGCGGAACCTGCTTCATCATGGGAGGGGAGGGCATATCCATCCGCACTTCCAGCCCGGGCCGGCCGCCGATCTCGATCGGCTTGGACTCCATGCCCGTGAACAACGATTGCTTGTTGCCCTCGACCAACTTGCGGATGTTTTCGACGTAGGCCGAATAGTCCTGGATGAACTTTTTCGCATCGCCCACGCGCATTGCGGCCAGCATCTTGCTGTAGATCGCTTCACCCGGGGTGCCCACCGCGAAGAGCATCGACATTCCGCTCGTTCGGCGCATCATCGGACCGGCCGCCTTCATCATTCCCTCGACCTGCTCGGGGCTGAGGCCGTACAGCTCGGACGCCGCCTTCATCATCTCCGTGGAGAACCCCATCAGCGACTCCACCGCCGCCGGCGAGATCACTCCGCCGACGGCGAAGACGAACGGCTCGCCAGGCAACCCGGCCAGCAGCTCGCCGGTCGGAAGCGTCTTGCCCTCGACCGCCTTGGCGATCGAACCGCCGGGTCGCAGCCCGACCCACTTGCTAATGCGGACATCGCCCGAGGAGTCCAATTGCAGCCCCACGCCCACCAGCGAGACGTCGCTGCCGACGACCTCGAAGAGTTTGTCGTACATCTTCAGGGCCTCGATGGCCGGATTCACCTGGTCCCCGGCGTGCTGCCGGGCGGCGCGACGCACCGTGGCCAGGCCCTCTTGCAACTTGGCGGTGATGAGCTTGACGCCCTTGGTGGTGACCACCACGGCGGCGTCTTTCTTGCCGATCCACGGTTGCAGCTTGCGGACCGCATCGGGCAAGGTGGTTTTCGACGCCAGGGCCTTCTCCAGCAGGTCGCCATGCGTCTCTCGGACCAGCACGGCGAAACCGGCCCTCTGGCCGGCCAGCAGCGATTTGCCCTGGAGGCGAACCGGGACGATTTTTTTCTCCGTCTGCTCGGCTCCCAGCGACGCGGCGAACTTGCCGAAATCGCTGATCGGCACGTACCAAAGCGGCACCGGCATCGAGTCGGCGTCGGGCCCGGGCAGGATCACCACGGCCGACCGACCGGTTTCGTCGAAGCCGGGGCCGAGACCGGCGCTCGCCTTCAGCAGTGCCAGCGGCCGCGGCAGGGGCAGTTGCAGCTTCTCGCCCAGGTTGCCGATCTTGGCGTCCGTGGCGGCCAGCCCGTTGACCACCACGAACCCCAGGGCATCGCCGGGAACGATCTCCAGCAGATCGGCCGCCGCCAGGGGTGGGGGGCCGAAAAGAAAAACGCTGGACAGAACGGAGGCCAAGAGGGTGGCTCGCAACATGGTTTCACCTCCCGAAATGGAACCGGTGGCAGTGGATCCCCCCCTTCCGGGTTCCGGCCACCCGGAGGACGGTTGGTCTTCAGCCGGCTATTCGCCCCGGGGCGGGAGTTCTTGGCACCGAGGACGGAAGAAACCAAGTAGGGCCGGCCGAAAAACAACTTACCGGTTTCGATTTCGAAAACCGGGGGCGGCCGTGAAACGCGGCCCGGCAAATCGGTAAGTTCATTGTCGGCCGCCGATAAATTGCCGCGAGGGAGCTTCGTGCTGCCGACC
>CAYZWG010000421.1:0-5157 GCA_964481605.1 uncultured Planctomycetaceae bacterium | reverse complement strand
TTGTAGTGCGCATCGGGCAGGCAATGGATGCCCGGCGTGGTCACCTCGATGTTGAACCGCTCGGGATGGAACCAATGCTTGCCCTGGGGGTCGTCCCACCGCAGAAAGAGATGCCGGTCGGCTTTGACAAGCTTGAGCGGATAGCCCAGGCGGCGCCCCACGGCCGTGTAGAGAACGGGCAACGATCCACACGTCCCCCCGGTGCCCTCGGTGATCGCGTGGAGGAAGAGGTCCCTGGCATCCTTGCCAAAGTCCCGCGGCACGGGTTGGTCCGGCGTGATCCCTTGCCACCGGGGGTTGTAGCGGACCCCGAACTGCTCCTGCAAGACCGTAACGAGGTAGACCACGCAGAAGTACGCCTGCGAATTGCGGAAGCGGCCAGGTGAATGGAGCAGCCGGTCGTAGTTCTCTCGGGTCTTGATCCGGACCTCCCGAGCCCAGTTGTCAAGCGTTTGGAGGATTTCGTCAGCGTCCATGCCTTCGGCGCCCGGCAGACCCACCGCACAGATCAGGTTCAGCAGGGCCACGTCGACCTTGCCGAGTCCCTTGCTGTTCTGCTTGAGCAGTGCTTCCAGCGTTTGTACCGTGGTGGCCTTTGCTAGAGCCCTTCCACGACGGCACTCTCGCCCGAAAGCCTTTCGGCGACGACGTTTCCTCGGACCGCGTCTACCGGCAGACATGATTCTCTCACTCCGTGCCACGCACTAGGCGGTTCGGCCCACGCTTCGCACGGCAGCCTATCGCGCGGTGGAGCAGGGGTTCAAGCCGAGGTTTTTGACAACCCCTGAATGGCGGGTTCGGTATCCGACTGGGCCTGAACGCGGGTTTCCGCTCCGCGATGCAGGCCCAAGCTAGCCCCGCGGCGGGGGAGTCTCGGCGCGGCGGGGTGGGGAGACCCTCGCCGAACATGGGTCACCCGCCAGAACGTGAATCAACCCTTGAGCACCAGCACGGGGCAATGGGCCAGCCGCACCACGCGGTCGGCCACGGAGCCGATGAGGAGGCGCTTCAGGGCGGTGCGGCCGTGGCTGGGGAGCACCACCAGGCGGGCGTCCACCTCCTCGGCGAACTGGGCAATCTGGTGGCCCGGGTCGCCGAAGCGGACGTCCACGGGGAGGCCGGCGTGGCCGTGTTTTTCCAGTTCGGCGGCCAAGGCCCCGGCGGCGTGCCGCGAGCGGCCGGCGTCGTCGATGGTCTGCCAGATCACGCCGGGATCGGTCGACTCCAACTCGGGCAGCACGTGGACCACGCGGACCTGGCTGGGATCGGCGACCAGTTCCGCGGCGGTATCCAAGGCGGCGAAGGAGTCGTCGGAGAAGTCGATCGGCACGACGACCGTCTTGCGAGGCAGCCAGGTCATCACGGGGTTCCTTCCTTGCTAGTCGATTCGCCCTTGGTGGTGTCGGCCGGTTGCCAGGCGGGGTGGGCAGGGGGCCGGGGGTCCAACTCGCCTCGCTTGAGGCGGGTCCAATAGTCGTCCAGCGCGGCGCGAATCTTTCCGCTCAAGAGGGCCACGCCGAGGATATTGGGAAAGGCCATGGAGAGGATCATCAGGTCGGAAAAATCCTTCAGGTTGCTGGCGGTGACGATCGAGCCGAGGAACACGAAGCCGAGGAAAAGGAGTTTATAGAGCATGGCGGTGCGGCGGCCGAAAAGGTAGGACCAACAGCGCTCGCCGTAATAGGACCAGGAGATCAGCGTGGAATAGGCGAAGAGGCAGACGGCCACGGAAAGAATGTAAGGGAACCACCAGATCGCCGTGGCGAAAGCGGCGGCGGTGAGAGGGGCGCCCTTGTCGTGGAGAACGTAGTCCTGCAGCAGCGGGTCGGGATTGTTGTAGACCCCGGTAATCACGATCACCAACCCGGTCATCGTGCAGACGACGACCGTGTCGATGAACGGCTCGAGCAGGGCGACGATGCCCTCGCTGACCGGCTCGTTGGTTTTGGCGGCGGCGTGGGCAATCGAGGCCGAGCCGAGGCCGGCCTCGTTGGAGAAGGCAGCCCGCTTGATGCCGGTCACCATCACGCCCAGGAATCCGCCATAGACGGCGTTGCCGGTGAAGGCCCTTTCCACGATGAGGGCCAGGGCGGGGAGGATGTGGTGGTAGTTGGCCAGGAGGATGTAGACGGCGGTGGCCACGTAGATGCCGCACATGAGGGGGACGATTTTTTCGGCCGTGGCGGCGATTCTGCGGATGCCTCCGATGATCACGATGCCCACCAGGAACACCATCACGACGCCGTAGAGCCAGGGAAAGTGGTCGAGGACGGGGACCTGGGCCCGCAGGGCCTCGAGCGACTGGGAAATCTGGAAGACGCACCCGCCGCCGAACGATCCGCCCATGCAGACGACGGCGAAAACGGTGGCCAGGACGAGTCCCAGCGGTCTCAGCCCGAGGTCGCTCATGCCCTCGTAGAGGTAGTGCATGGGCCCGCCGGAAACGGTGCCGTCGGGGTCGACCTTGCGGTAGAGCTGGCCGAGGGTGCATTCGGCGAACTTGGTGCTCATGCCGAAGATGCCGGCCAGAATGAGCCAGAAAATGGCCCCGGGGCCGCCCACGCTGACGGCGATGGCCACGCCGGCGATGTTGCCCAGTCCGACCGTGGCGGAAAGCGCCGAAGCGAGGGCCTGGAAATGGGAGACCTCGCCCTGGTCGTCCGGATTGTCGTAATCACCGCGGGTGACCCGAATCGCGTGCCAGAACCCCCGCAGGTTGATGAAACTCATCCGCAGGGTGAAGAACACGGCCCCGGCGAAAAGCCACACGATGACCAGCGGAACACTGGTCCCCAACCATTTCGAGGTACCAAAATCAAAGAACAGGACCCCCGCCACGGGTTTCACCAGGTACTTGCCGAAGGCTTCGTCCACCTTGGTCGTCCAGTCGGGCGGCCGGGTTGGCGACGCGGCGGAAGGGCCGCCGGCTGCCGGCGGAGGAGGAGGCTGGGCCAGCACGGGTTGTGCCGCCACGACAAGCAGGAGCACCAGCGCTGCCACGGAAAAACGGTTGGCCGGTGGGAAACACGCCGACGGCGGGGGGGAGGATCGTGATGCCATGAGTTCCTGGTATGCTCCCTGAAATGAGGGGTACCGGTCGATCGGCGTGGGCGCGACAGGCCTGCACCGGGGCGCACCGGCGAGAAAGTCGCCCCAAGGGGCTCGATCCGGGATGGTGTCCGCCGTTTTCGCGACCACCGGCCGCGAAGCGGAATCGTAGTGTATTGCGGGATTTGTGGCAATCAGAGAGGACGTGGAACCGATTTTTGACTATTATAGCTTGTCAAATTGTTATTATGTTGCTATGATCTAGCGAGGTTGAAACAAGCGTTTGGCGCGGGTCTGCCGACCCCGCCTGATGTGGGAGGCCGTCGGTCGCATACATCCATTGTGTGAAACCACGGATGACACGGATCGGATAGGACCACATGGCGAATCACTTTGATGATCGAGTTTATCCGAGATATCCGTGTCATCCGTGGTGAAAAACATGGAGGATTCTCGCGGGAAGATGATCGAGTTTATCCGAGATATCCGTGTCATCCGTGGTGAAAAACATGGAGGATTCTCGCGGGAAACGGCAGAGCCCGTGGATTATTTTTGATTCAGTGCGGGGTCGGGAGACCCGCGCACAGCGCGCGAAAGTGCGGGGTCGGGAGACCCGCGCACAGCGTGCGTTGCTATGAGACACGAGGCTTGCCGAGGGAGAAATCGATGGGGACCACCTCGTCCACGGCCGACGGCGACCTGCTCGACTTGCTGCGATCCCAGGGGTCCATGGACGTGATGGAAATGTCCAGGACGCTTGGGGTTACGTCGACGGCCGTGCGACAGCGATTGGGCCGGGTGCTGGCCCAGGGGTTGGTCGAGCGGGAGGCGGTGCGGGAGGGCCGCGGACGACCTCGGCATCGATACACGTTGACAAAGAAGGGGCTGCGGCTGACCGGCTCGAATTTTACCGATCTGGCGCTGGCCATGTGGACCCAACTCAGCACGATCGAGGATGCGGCGACACGCGAAGCGTTGACGGAGCGGGTGACGGCGGCATTGGCGGAAGGCTACGCCAAGCAGGTTCAGGGCAGCACGGTTGCCGAGCGGATGGAGTCGTTGAGGGAACTGCTGGCCCAGCGCGGGGTGCCGTTCTCGGTGGGCAACTCCGGGGGAGCCCCCGTGCTGACGGCGCACGCCTGCCCTTACCCCGACCTGGCCGAGTCGGATTCGAGCATTTGCGTGCTGGAGCAGCGGCTTTTTTCGCGGTTGTTGGGGAAGGAGGTGGAGGTCACGGCGAGCCGCCAGGGCGAGGCCTGCCGGTGCCGGTTCCAGGTGACTTGAGCTGTTGGTATACTTCCGAGTTTGGCGAAATGGCGCGCCGGGACACTCGGTCGAAGACAACAGCGGGACGACGAGATGACACAGCCGTGGATTGAAGGGCGATTGGAAGAGAGCGTGGCCACGACCACGATCGAGCAGGCGATCAACTGGGCCCGCCAGGGGAGCGTCTGGCCGATGACGTTTGGATTGGCCTGCTGCGCCATCGAGATGATGGCCACCGGGGCGCCCCGGTTCGATATCGATCGGTTTGGCGCGGGGGCGTTTCGGGCCACACCGCGGCAGGCGGACCTGATGATCGTGGCCGGCACGGTGACCTACAAAATGGCCAGCCGGGTCCGCCGCCTGTACGACCTGATGCCGGAGCCGAAATACGTGATGGCGATGGGCGCTTGCACGATCGGGGGCGGTCCCTATTTCGAGTGGGGCTACCACGTGGTCAAGGGGGTGGATTTGGTGGTGCCGGTCGACGTCTACGTGCCCGGCTGCCCACCGCGGCCGGAGGCGTTGCTGGAAGGCTTGATGCGACTGCAAGACAAGATCAAGGGGCACCGGATCGCGCGGCGACCGAGCGGCCGGACCGGCTGGCTGAGTTGGCTGCGAGGGTGGGGACAGCCGGGCACGAAGGTGGACGACGAATTGCCGCTGCCGCACCACAGCGGTTTCGTCAGCGTGGCCGACGTGCAGCCGATTCACCATCATCAAAAAGTCAAATAGTGCTGGTTGCCGAGAGGCGGGCGGTGGGTTCCCAAGCTGGAGCTTGGGAACCAGGTGGGAAGGTTGCCGAGAGGCGGGCGGTGGGTCCCCAAGCTGGAGCTTGGGAACCAG
>CAYZWG010000420.1:3443-5199 GCA_964481605.1 uncultured Planctomycetaceae bacterium | reverse complement strand
GGAGCGTGGCGTATTCACAGAGAATCGCAAGCCGGGGCATGGCCATCCATCGTTTCGCGGCGGGAGGGCCGCCTCAGGGGGGAAGAGGACGCGTTCGACGGCCCGGCCGGGGCACCGGGTCCGGACACGATGGTCATCAACCTTCCCGGGTCGCTACCGGCGATCCTCGCCGGCCAACCCCTTCTCCAAGCGATCGCTTCGAGCGGCGATGTTCTCGATACACCTGGCCAGAATCCTGGGCGTCACCGCCGCCGCCACCCGGTTGGCAACCATCACCAGGTTGGGCCGGCCGTCGATATCCCGAACGGCAAACGCACCGGAGGGGATCGTGAGGTTCTTTCGCAGCACCGCCTCGTAGAGTTTCGGGTCCGCCGGTCCACACTCGCTGTAGATCGTCACTAGCGGTTGGCCCTCGTGGTCGGTGCGGCCGAAGATCACGGCCACCTTCTGCGTCCGCCCTCCGGCGAGGGGGAGTCGAAACCAATGGGTGTGGTCTCCCGCGGCGGTCGCTTCGACGCCCAGCAGTTCTGCCACCTGGTGGACACATCGAGCGGCGTCGATGCCGGCCGTGCGCGAAGGTCCTTGCGGCGTCTCGGCCAGCCAGCGGCGCCATTTTCGCGGGTCGACGCCGAAATCCTGGCCGGTAATCAAAGTCAACGCCTCGGCCACGTCCAAAGCGAGCCGTCCCCGCTCAAGCAGTTCCACCAGGGGCTCAATCGCCTCAACGGCCCGCAATTCGCCCAGCGATTCCACGGCCGCCCAGACCACCGATTCGTTGACCGAATCAAGACACTCCAGCAGCGGACCGGCAGCCCCGGCGGCGACCAGCGCCCGCCGCGCCCGCCGCCGCTGGCGGGGGTCGGCAAGCTGCTGGACGAGGGTCTGAACCTCGGTCGCGTTTTCTTTTTCGTCCATCTGAAAAAACCTCCCGCGGCGAGAGCCCCTTGCCGGCTTGCCCAGCAGGAGCAAGGTCGATGGACCGAGTTGCCACTCGCACTGCCGGGCAAGCCGGCGGTGGTTTCAGGCACCAGGGACGAAGGCTCCAACGGACTTCACGCCACGATTATATCCGCGGGCCGATTCCCTTCAACCTGGCGACCCAATCGCGAGAATCCTTTCAACCGCCCCGGTCGACTCGAGGGACGGTTTGCGCCGAGCGCGTCTTTTCCGGTCTTTTGCTGGAATATGCTAAAGTTTTGGTGACCCTCGGTTCCGCCGCGGCCGGCGCTACCGGGGGGCCTCGTCTAATGCAGAACGAAGCGGGCGCCGCGCCGACAGGCGTTTCGTCCCCCCCCTTTTTTCAGCGGCAGACGGTCGAGGGCTGCCGCCCGCGTCGATCTCCCTCGCACACCCGTTCCCTTTGTGCTCACTCCCGGTGGCCGATATCGCCGTCTCCGGAGCAGCACCCCGTCGAGTAACCACCATGAGCATGACCTGCCACGAGCTGGCCACCCGAATCGAACAGATTCAGCCCCACGCGGTCCCCGCGGACATCGCCCGGCTGTGTCTGCTGTTGACCAATTATGTCGACGACATCGAGCATCTGGACGACGCGGAGAATCTCTCCCGCGCATGGAGCGAGATGGGCATCCGGCTTCAGGCGGCCACCGACCAGCACGCCGCGATGACGGAAGAACTTGAGAGCCTGGCCCGGCGCGATCCGTCCACATTCACGATGGAGCAGGTCTGGACCCTGATCCGAGCCATCAAGGTCCAAAGCCAGGTGCTCCAGCTCTACGTGGGCAAGCCGCCGATC
>CAYZWG010000420.1:0-3343 GCA_964481605.1 uncultured Planctomycetaceae bacterium | reverse complement strand
GGGGCTACTTGTTCCACTGCTGGATCATCTTGACCACTTCCTCGCGCCGCGTCCCTTTCCAGTTCGGCTTTTCGTCCTGGTTCGGCTCCAGTTCCTCCATGGTCGGCGTGGGGGTCTTCACTCCCCCCGGGGGAATCTCGATCCTGGCCGTCCAGAGAATGCCGTTGACGACCACCATGCGGAAGTTGTCGTTGGCCCAGTTCCAGTGCCAGTGGGCGCCGGTGAAGCCGAAGCCGCGGCCGCCGTCGGCACGCTGGCACGCCCAGGCGACGTGCTCCGGATTGCCCTTGCCGGCGCGAACCGCGGGGTTGTTGCCGTGGGGCCCGTCGGGACGCTGGCGGGTGCTGTCGGGCGGAATCGCCGTGAGGATCGGCGTGACCCCCTTCATCCCCTGGGGAAACCGCATGTGGTAGTACCACTCGTCCTCGATGGCAAACGGTTTCAGGCCCCGGGTGATGGGGTGCTGGGGGAACTGCTTGAACTGGGCGTTCCAGAATGGGTTGACCGACCAATTGGCCTCGTAGTAGCCGCCGATCCAGCTTAGCAGGTGATCGCCGGGAACGCCCTTGGGGATTTCCACGGCGTAGTGCAGGCAGCTCAGGCCGACGCCCTTTTTCATCAGCGCGTCGAGTTGTTCCAGGTGGTCCATGGCCAGATGGCGGGGGCCGCCGTCACAGGAGATCACGATCGCGTCGGCGTTGTCCAGGGCGGTGGGGTCCTGGGGCCAGCCGCCCGAGTAGACCACCGCGTGCGCCTGGGGCACGCACTCGTTGATCCGCTTGGCCAACAGCAGGCAGCCGGCGTTGTACTCGTGGGCCATGTAGTTGTGGCTCTGGGGACCGGCCAGGAAGACGATCTTCTTCTTATCTTCCATGGGCAATCGCTTCAGGCGGACGTTGCGAATCTGGACCATCATGGCGGGACCATGGTGGACCTGGAAGGCGAGGATGCCGCTGCGACGGCGCATCTGGTGGTCCTCGTCGACCGCCTCGATCATCTTGTGGCCGTTGATCACGTGGGTCATCTTGTAACCGCGGCAGGTCACCTCGTAGTCGTTCCAATCCTCCATCTTGATGTACTTTTGCAGCTCCATCTCGTCGGCAAACCGCTGGACGACCTTGGGCTTGTGATCGTCGCCGATCGTGACGCTTTGGCCCCGCAGGGCGAGAATGCCGCGGTAGCGCTCGCCGTAGAGGATGCCGGTGTATTTTTCGTTGGAGGCGAAATCGGCCTGGTAGCCGCCCACCACCCACTTGCCCCATCCCTGGGGGTCTTCCCAACTGCGGTACTGCACGCCCGAGTTGCCGCCCAGCAGCCGGTACTGGAACCGCAACACGAAATCGTCGAGCTTACCCTGCCGCCAGATGAGAAACTGGTTGATGTGAATCGGGTCCTTGTCGGAGGTCTTGCCGGTGATGACCCCGTCCCGGACCGACCAGAGCTTGGGATTGCCGTCCCAGCCGTTTAGCGTCTTGCCGTCGAAGATCGGCTT
Source organism: uncultured Planctomycetaceae bacterium (assembly GCA_964481605.1). Lineage (GTDB taxonomy): Bacteria > Planctomycetota > Planctomycetia > Pirellulales > Thermoguttaceae > CAYZWG01. The sequence continues at coordinate 1,851 of CAYZWG010000420.1, read as the reverse complement.
GAAGCCGGCCTCGTCGTCGGCCCGGGCCGCCGCCGGAGCAAACAGCACGGCGGCGGAAAACAAGCAGCACAAGACCAAAATGCTGGCCATCGCTTGAGGACGGTTCTTCTTGAGAAACATGTCGTTGCCTCCTGGGAATAAGTCCAGTTGTTTTGTCCACTGCGTTGGGCGCGGGTCTTCTCTCGCCGAATCGGTGCCTCTTGCGGCTACGCCGCCCTGAGAGACGAGCTATCAGGGCCACCCACGCGCGGCGGGGTCGGGAGACTCGCGCCGAACAGGGGGTCGCCAGCCTCGCGCCGAGCGGCCGGTCCGAATCGAGCCGCGGGCCGTGATTCTACCGCAAGCCGAGTTGGCGGGCAAATCGCCCGGCGGCGGAACCTCCTTTGGCCCGATCGCGGTCTACCGGCCGGCGGCCGCCAGCAGACGCAGCGCGATATCGTTGTCGAACTGGGGCGAGTCCAGCCGCCTGGCCTTGCCCGGATGCTTGAAGGTCTCCTCCTTGGCCACGCGGCCGGTCTTCGTGTCGACCCACTCGGCCCGGTACGAGCCCGACGGCAGGTCGAGGGTGAGCGTGGCGTGAACGTTTGGTCGCAGGTAGTGCTCGATCGGTTTCGGTTTCTTGGGAAGGTCGACGTGCAGGTAGATGGCATAGGTCCTGCCCGGGGCGACCAGCGCGCGGGTGGAGAAGCCGCCCGAGACATGACGCACGACGGAAGGGTCGGGCTTCATGTGGATGAAATCCAGGTCTTCCAGAAACTGCTTGAGGATGCCCAATTGTTTGCGCAAGGCGGGGCTTCCGCCGCCGGGCGAATGATAGTCGAGGAAGGTGCCGTCGGGGTGCGCGGGGGTGAACGAGTAGTCCAGGTTGTTGTACAGCCCGCCGCCGGCGAGGAGAAAATCCCAGCCTTCGCTGCGGTAGAGAAAATCGTGGCGGCCGCGGAACCCGGTCTCGTTTTCGCCGATCACCTTGTCGAGATGGTAGTTCAGGGCCACGGTCCGAGGGGGTACGCAATAGTGGAAATTGAAGATGCTCACCGCCGCCGGCGGATCGACCACCTTCTTGCTGCCGTTGGCGATGTTCCAGGAGATCAGGTGCCGGTTGGGCAGCCGGCTCTCGGTGGCCACGATTTCGTCGGCGATGGCCCGCTGCCACTCGGTCGTCACCCCGCCGAAATACGGCTCGTTGCAGACCTCGAAATACAAATTGTCGAAGGCGTTCACCTGGCCAACAATCTTTCGGGTGAAGGCGCGTTGGATTTCCACCAGCCGGGGATGCCGCAGGGTGAACACCTCGGTCCGCGGGCAGTCGCCCACGCCGCTGGTGTTGTTGGCAACGTTCATCGGCGACGCCTGCCACAACTCGTCGCGATAGAGGGGACAGAAGAGGTTCAACTCGACCACCACGCCATGCTGCCGGGCGGCGCTGAGAAGCCGCTCGAGCCGCTGAAAATAGGCCGGGTCCCAGCGGGTCAGGTCGAACTTGTTGCCGCCGTCGAAGTAGCCGGGGGTGTCGCCGCGGGCCCAGGGACAGGCGTAGCGTCCCGGCTTGGGGGCCAGCGGGTTGTCGGTGATGCCGAACGAGCTGCCGACCTCGCGATAGGTGCCGGAAAAGAGCCGCGTGTGGTTGAGTCCCTCCTCCGCCAGGGCCTCGAAGTAGCGAGCGAAATCGAAGTCCAGGTTCAGCAGGGCCCCATAGTGTTCGCCCGAGGTGACCAGGATCGTCGGTTTTCCTCGCCAGAGAAAGTAGTGGGGATTCTCCGGATGGAGGGCGATGGGACCCGGCTCGGCGGGCAAGGCCACGGCGGCGGCCAACAACGTGCCCAGCAACGCCGGCACAACCGCGGTGGTCGA
>CAYZWG010000419.1:0-5202 GCA_964481605.1 uncultured Planctomycetaceae bacterium | reverse complement strand
GTGTCGCCATTCTGCAAAAGTCCAGTTACACCTTATCAGGCTGTCCAGTTTCCGGGGTCCACCTCAGCAGGCCGGCTCTGGCTTCCATCATCAGACTGAACAGCGTGGGGACCAGCACGAGGGTGAAGAGGGTTGAAACAACCAGACCGCCCAGCACCACCGCGCCCAGACCCCGGTACAACTCGCTACCTTGTCCGGGGAGCAGGACCAGAGGTGAAAGCCCGAGTACCGTGGTGGCGGTCGTCATGAAGATCGGGCGGATGCGTGTTCGTACGCTGGCCAGGATCGCGTCGCCCGGGCGCATCCCATCATCACGCATGTGGTTCAACGACTGGTGGACAATCAAGATCGGATTGTTCACCACGGTGCCGATCAGGATGACGAAGCCAAGCATGGTCAGCACATCGAGCGACTGCGGTGTACTATGCGGCTGCAAGCTGAGATACCAGTTCAGCGCGGTCAATCCGAGGAACCCGCCCACGGCGCCCAAGGGCACGCTGAGGATGATCACCAGCGGGTAAAGCCATGACTCGAACAGCGCGGCCATGAGCAGGTAGGTGATCAACAGCGCCAGGAGGAAGTTCCACTTCAAGGCCCGCCAGGTGGTGCGAAGCTTGTCGGCGGTACCGCTTAAGCGGATTTGATACGCTCCGCCGATTTCGCCCGATTCCCGCAGCGGTTCGATGATCTGGATGTCAATCAAATCGACTGCCCGTTCCAGCGGCATTTCCCGCGGCGGCACCACGGAGATCGTGATCGCTCGCTGCCGCTCCCGCCGGTTGATCTGCTCCGGACCACCGGCCAACCGCACGTCGGCCAGCGACTCCAAGCGAGCGAGTTTTCCCGAGGGAGTGTTGATAATCAGACCGGGCACATCCTGCGTGTACTCAACGAACTGACCGCCTCCGATGAGCGTCAGATCGATCTTGTTGCCGGCAAGGTAGTAGTCGGTGGCGTAGGCGCCGTCAATCAGGGCATCGACCGTGTAGCCCAACTCCTCGGTGCTGATCCCCATCTCCGCCGCCTGTTCCCGTTTGCGGACCAGATGCAATTCCGGCGTGCTCAGGTCGAGGCTCGGCGAGGGAAATGCAAGACAGCCGGGGACGACCTGGTGGACATCGAGACGCTGATCCTCGGGCCGCTCGCCCTGGCCGAAGATCCGCCGGCCCAATTCCACCAGCTTGGGCAGATCCGGGCCGGTAATCTCAACGTCCACGATGCGGCCTCCACTGAGGCCGAAGGAGAACACACTCTGCTGGCTGGCGAAGGTAATCATGCCGGGGAACTGCGCACCGAGCTTCTGTACCAGGGGAACCAGCTCTCCCGCCCGCATCGGATCGACCGCACGCACGCCGAAGTAAAGACGATCCTTGGTGGGGAAGACGAAGTAGTTCTCCAGCGGAGGAAAATCGAGTCGTTCGTTGGCCGGGTCCCCTTTGTCGACATCCCAGTAGGGCTTGGTGTCCTGCTCGAGTTTCTTGCCGAGTTCCAACAGACGCTCGATATCGTAGCCGGCCGGCGGCTGAAACGTTCCTATCACAGAGTTGCGGTTGCCTGCCGGCAGGTATTCAACGCTGGGCATCATCAGCCAGCTTATTCCCAACGATCCGCCCACAAACAGAACCACGATTGCCAACCGCAGCAAGATGCTGCGCTGCAATACGGCGTTGATGGCTACGACGCGGTGGACCACGAACTGGGCCAGTGTGTCCAGAGGCTGCAATCGCGATCGAGCGGGCGGACGTCCTTCGGGCGGCGTCGGTTCTCCGCGACGTCGGAGGATGCGACTCGCCGCGGTCGGAATCACGGTGACAGAAACGATCAGGGACAATCCCACCGCCGAGCTGATCGCCAAGGCAATGTCGCGGAATAGTTGCCCTGCTTCCTCTTCGACAAACAGCACGGGCAGAAACACGGCCAGGGTCGTCAGCGTCGAGGCGACCACCGCGCCCCAGACCTCCTTCGTGCCGCCAACCGCAGCGAGGAACGGATCCTCGCCCGCCTGGTAATGCCGGAAGATGTTTTCCAGCACGACGACGGCGTTGTCCACCAGCATCCCTACCGCGAACGCCAACCCCGCCAGGCTGATGACGTTCAGCGAACGGCCCATCAGGTCGAGCATCAGAAACGTGCCGATGATGCTGGTGGGAATAGCCAGGGCAATGACGATCGTGGAGCGGCCGCTGCGAAGGAATAAGAGCAGCACGGCCACGGTCAACAGGCCCCCGATGACCATGTTCCAATCCACCAGGCCGATGGCCGAGTAGACGTAATCGCTTTCATCGTACATTTGAACCAGTTCGAGACCACGCTCCTTGAGCACGCCGCGGTTCAGCTCGGCCGCGATCTGGCGGATACGCTCCATCGTGTCCAGCACATTGGCTCCCACCTTGCGTCGGCAGCCGACGGTGAGGCACTCCGTGCCGAAGTTCCGCACGATGCCCGGCGGTTTCTTGTATCCCAGCCGCACGTCGGCCACGTCGCGAACCTGGAGGGGCGCCCCGTCGTCGCCATGGGCCACGATCACCTCGGCCACCTGCTGCTCGGTGGAGAAACGACCCAGGGTGCGGACCACGTAGCGTCGTTTCCCTTCCCGCAGATCGCCCGCCGAAACGTCGCGGTTTTCCTGCCGCAGCGCACGTCGCAAGTCCATCATGGTCAACCCGTGGGCCGCCAGCCGCTGCGGATCGACGATCACCTGCATCTCTCTTTCACGGCCGCCGAAAACGTTCGCGTCGGCGACTCCCGGCACGCGTTGGAAACGGGCTTCGATGAAGTCCTCGGCAAACTCGCGAAACTTGAACACCTGCAGATTCGGCGGCAACAACTCCTCGACGCGCTCTTCGATTTCCGGGTGTTGTTCCACCAGCTTCCTGAGTCGGTACGCCGCCAAGGCGGCATTCTGAGCCCGCTCGACCGGCTCCAGCAACTGCCTCAGGTCCACGTTCTGCGGACGGCTCAAGAATGCGGCGATTTCCGCGAGCGAGGCCGTCCGCGGCCGCAGAATGAAAAGGGCCATGAACTGGTCCGAGGAACTCGAAGTGGTGATGACCGGCTCGTCGGCCTCTTCGGGGTATTCGGGCACCTGGCGGAGTCGGGAATCGACTCTCAGCAGGGCTTCGCTCATGTTCGTGCCGACCGCGAACTCCAGCGTGATCGCTCCGCGCGAGTCGCTGCACTCGGCAGACATCTTGGTCACGCCCTCGACACCCTGGAGCGGGTCCTCTTGCTGCTGAATGATTTCCCGTTCGATTTCCTGCGGGCTGGCGCCCGGCCAACGGGTTTCGATAGAGATTTTCGGGTGCTGCACTTCCGGCGCCAGTTGCATCGGCATCCGCAGCAGCGCAATCAAGCCGAACAGCAGCACCAGCAGCACGCCGACGGCCACCTTCACCGGATTGCGCACGAATGCTTCGATCAGTGCCATCTCTTCACAACATTCACGGGGTGCCCCAGGACGAGTCGCTCATTCCCCTCCACGATGACCAGTTGGCCTGGCTCGAGAGGCAACGAGCCGTTGCCGTCTACCGGACCCAAAATCTCAATCCACCGCTGGTCCGACGCCCGCAGTTCCACCTCGACCGTGATTCTCTTGACCTTGGCCGGTCCCAATACCTTCTCGCCCGATTCCGGCTCGGCCACCCACACGGTGGGCAAGGCCCCTCCAAGCACCAGGCTGTCTTTGGGTACCAGCAGCCTCATTCTCTTACCGACCGGCAAGCTGACATGGACGAACATGCCGGGCTTGAACAGCAGCTCGCCGGGGTCCGAGGGATTCTCGGGATTCTTCAACCGCAGTTTCACCGGAAAACAGCGAGAACAGAGGTCGGCCTTTGGCACCACGGCGACCACTTCGCCGCGAAAAACGCGCCCCGGTAATGCGGCGATCGCCACCCGGGCCGTTGTTCCCGACCTGAAAACGTCCAGCACGTCGCCTCGAATCACCGTGTAGCTCTGTTCCTCCTGGAGGGTCGAATCCTGCCCCACCTGGCGAGCGATCCGCCACCGGTTGCCTTTCTTTTCCGTGGTGATGACGACGTCGTTCCTGTCGTCGTCCGCATGGTTCGCCGCAAACACGATCCCATGCTTCTCGAATTCCTGCTGGAGTTCTTTGGAAAGAACGCCCTTTTCCAGATCGTTCTGGAAGCCTGGCGCGAGATGAAACACCAGCAGCGGCTGCCGCAACCGCGAAACGTAGTCCTGCGACACGGGCACTTCCACGTACACGTCGTCTAGCTCCACCACTTCGGCAATCGGATCACCCTCGGCCACCCACTGCCCGACTTCAACATACTTCTTGGTCACGTATCCGTCGAAGGGAGCGACAATCTCGCGTTGAGCCAAATCGTCTCTCAACTGACGGATGGTCTGCTTCTGCACTTCGACGCTGGCCTCGGCCTGCTTGATCTTGTCCGCCCAGAGTCCCGAGCTGGCCAACTCCCAACCTGCCTTCCGTTCCAGGTAGACGCTTTGGGCTCCTTTCGCAGCCGATCGATGGTCTTCCAATTCTTCGCTGCTGACCGCGCCTTGTCCATAGAGTTCCTCTGCCCGTTCGAGACTCGACCGAGTAAACTCCATCAGCGCCTCGGCTGCCTCCTTCCTCGCTTTGGCCTGTTCAATTTCCTTGGGGGCCGAGAGTGTGAGTTCCTCCAGTTTGTGCTTGCGAGCTTTCAGTTCGGCTTCGGCAGCCGCAAGTTTGATTTCCGCCCGTTCCCTTCGCAACCTGACAAGCGGAAACACTCCGTCGCCACGGTTCGCCCTCACGAAATCCCCTTCTTCGATCAGACACTCAACGACTCGGTCTTCCACCGGACTGCCAACCGTGCTGGTGCGGACCGGTGTGACCGTTCCCACGTAAGTTTGCTCGAGCAGCACCGGGCGCTTCTGGACTGTTGCCACGGCGACCGACGGCAGCGGTGTTGCGGGGGGAGATGCGGGGGTATCGGGCGCCGGCGCACACCCCCAGACAGTTACAGCAAGGCTCACGCAACCGGCCATCAAGCAGGCCCATCGGAACCACGTTGCAAACACGCTCGGCAAGGCCAACAAGATCGACCTGCGCATCGCTGGCTCTCTGATTGTGTGCCGATGACTCACCCTGCACGGCAGACCCAGGAATACCACTCATGTGGATTTCCATATCCAACACTTGCCCAGGCACCGGGAAGGCTTTATAAACACCTATTATAGTCAGAAAAGGAG
>CAYZWG010000418.1:0-5204 GCA_964481605.1 uncultured Planctomycetaceae bacterium | reverse complement strand
CCGCCACGCGGCCACACGACTACGGGCTGTCCCAGATCGACTTCATTTTCCACACGACGAGCGAGGCGACCCTTGCCTTTCCGCCCGCGGCGTAAACACCCAGACTCTGGTTGTTCTCCTCCGGCAGAAAGCAGGTCGCCATGGAAACGCGGCCATCGCCGGCGAAGACCTCGACCGAGGCGCGATCCACCAGCAGCCGCAGCTTGAGGCGGCCGTCGACCAGCGCCACGGGCGCGGTGCGACCCAGGGCGACCAGCTTCTTCTCGCCGACCACGTACTCGATTTTGTGTCCCCGCACCTCGAAGCCGACCCGCTCCGCCTCGCCCGGTTCGATCTCCGCCTCGATGTCCCACAATCGGCCGGTCAACTCGGCCAGGGGGTTTTCGCCGGGGGCCAGGGTTGCGGCACGAAAGGAGTGGGCCTCATCGCGAAGCGACTTGAGTTCCTCGACGGGCTCGATAAACAGGCGGATTCCCTCCGGTGTGGTCCGTAGCGTGAGCACTCGGGGAGCGGTCATTTGCTGGTTGAAGGGCATCCCGGGATAACGGCCGCCGGCCATCCAGGCCAACTGGATCCGGCGGCCGTCCTTCGCCGGAATATCGCTGTAGGTCTGCGCGGCGTAGTCGTTGGCGCCGAACCGCGCCGAGTGCGGCCCGCTCTGCCGGGTGAAACGCTTTCCGTCAAAGGTGCCCACCAGGTAGTTGCCGCTTCCGCCCCAGAAGACCCAGCGCCTGTTGCCGGGGTCGCCGTCGACGGGCAACTCGAACATGTCGGGACACTCGCCGCAACCCAGCTTGGGAACGTCGCTCAGCCGTGCCCACTGTTTCAGGTTGGGCGAGGCGAACAGCGCGTATTGCTCCTGGTCGAGGAACAGGGCCATGATCCATTGCCGGCTGGGCCGATGCCAAAAGACCTTGGGGTCGCGGTTGTTGCCCACGATGTGTTTCAGCACGGGATTGCCGGCATACTTGGTCCAGCTTCGGCCGCCGTCGGTGGAGTAGGCCATCGACTGGGCGAAGGGCTGCCCCTGCGACTGGGCATTGGTGCCGCCGGCCGAGGTGTAGAAACAGACGATCGCCTTCTCCCGGCCGCTGGAAAAGCCCGCCGTGTTGCCCTCGTCGACCACGGCCGAGCCGGAAAAGATCGTGCCCAGGCGGTCCGGGTGGATCGCGTCGGGCCGTTGCTCCCAGTGGACCAGGTCGCGGCTGACCGCGTGGCCCCAGGTCATGTTGCCCCACTTCGTGCCGTAAGGATTGTGCTGGAAGAAGAGATGATACCGGCCCTCGTGGTAGACCAGGCCGTTGGGGTCATTGGTCCAACCCCGGGCCGGAGAGAAATGAAACTGGGGCCGCAGCGCTTCGTGGTAGAGCCCTTCGGTGCCGGGCAGCCGGTCGGAGGTCACCAGCGCGTCCAAGGCCCGCGAGTCCTCCCGCATCCGCTCGACTTCGATCCGCAGCGTCTTGCCCCGCCACAAGCCAACGTCGGTGTAGGTCCAGAAGTCGGGCTTCCCTTCGGCCAACTCGATCTCGAACTGGCGGACCATGCGGCCGTCGACCAGCAGCCGCATGAGGCGTTTTCGCGCCCCATTCTTGACCGGCAGGTGCAAGTAGGGCCGGTCGACGGCGAGTTCCCGATCCAGCGTGACGGAGGCGATCTTTCGCTCGGACTGCACGATCTGGTCGACGTTGATATGGCCCCAGCCGCCGGTCCGCTGGTCGACGATGCGGATCACCGCCTGCTTGCCCGCCAGGTCGGCCACGTCCCACGAGTCCCACTCGAGCGCTTCGCTGCCGCCGGGTCGGGTGTTGGGACCGGTGGCGGTGCGCACCACGCGACCGTCGACCAGCAGGTTGACGCAGGTGGTCCGGGCGTAGCCCCCGCCGCCGATGAGGAAATTGATGTATTTCCGCTGGATGGTGAAGGCGGGCGAGGTGAGCGTGCCAGTGGTGCCGTCGCCGTGGTAGTAGCTGTTGACCAGCCCCTTGCCCTGGAATCCGGAGACCGGCATCTGGTCGGGCAGCGTGCCCTGGGCGGGCCCGGGTCCGAAGGCCTCGCCGGTCGCCTTCCAATCGCCGTAGTCGGCACCCTCGAAGTCCGCGATCACCAGATCGGGCTCGCCGGCCCGCAGGGTGACACCCCAAAGCAGAAACGCGACCAGCGGAAAAACGGACCGTTTCATCGCAGGTTCCTTCATCAATGCACCCGGACCGAACGCCTCTTCCGCGACGCAAAAACGCACAGTGCCACTCTTGTTCCGCTGCGCGGGCCGCGGCCGGTTTCCGCGTGCCTCACTCCGCCGTGGCCGCGGACACGCCGCCTGCGGACTTTTCCTGCCCTCTCCCACGTGCTATTCTCCCAGGTGGCCTCGCCGGGGTCAACGACACGCCCGTCGGCCCGCCGGCAAGACCTCCTCCAGGCAGCAAGGAGACGAAACATGCAGGCGAAGGCTTCGTTGGCCCTGGGCACGATGCTGGCCGCGGGCCTCGGCCTGATCGGCGGCATTGCCCCGTGGCCGGCTACCGCGGCGGAGAGCCCGTGGGATCGCACGGGCACGCAGTGGGCCCCGCCGCTGGAATGGGAGTTGAAAAACGCCACCTATGCCGGCAACCCCTTCGACCTGTCGGCCACGGCCACGTTTGTCCACCAGCAAAGCGGCCGCCGCCACACCACGGCGATGTTCTACGACGGCGACGACACCTGGAAGTTTCGTTTCACGGGCACGCAAACGGGCCGCTGGACGTTCACCACCTCCAGCAGCGACCCCGATCTGGACGGCCGCGAGGGCACCGTCACGATCGGCCCCAACCCGAATCCCCGCATCAAGGGTTTTCTCACCCATCGGGGCAACAAGTACGCCATCCCCCGCGACGAAACGCTGGACGGCTACTTGTTCACCGTCTACATGGACCGGGTCAACTTCGATTCCTACCTGGAGAGCTTCGGCACGGACCACGCAAGGATCGAGGACAAAACCGAACGCTACCTGGCCGAGGCGATGCGTAACGGGTGCGAGATCATCTTTGTGCACGTCAACCACAACTGGCTGAAATTCGGTACCCGGGCCTACACCCAGCATCAGCGCGAGAACCCTGACCCCGTCTCCTTTCGCGTGCTGGAGACGATCATCGCCACGGCCCATCGTTCGGGCGGGCGCGTGCACCTCTGGATGTGGGGCGACGAGAGTCGGAAATGGACGCCCGTGGGACTCCCCGGCGGAATCAACGGCAAGGCGGACCGCCGCCTGCAACGCTATATCGCCGCGCGGCTGGGACCCTTGCCGGGCTGGACGATGGGCTACGGCTTCGATCTGCACGAATGGACCACCGGCGAGCAGTTGAACCGCTGGGCGGAGTACCTGCACGGCCAATTCGGCTGGCAACACCTGCTGGCCGCGCGGGGCTTCCCCCTGGCGGGCCCCGACAACATCAATTCCTACGACGGCTTCGGCCGCGACGTGCCGCTGCACAGTTCCCGGGGCGGACCCAAAAGCCTCCGGGAGGTGGTTTCGCACCTCAGCAGCAACCAGAATACACCCCACCTCTACGAGGAGCGCCACACCTATCGTCGGCCCGGGTTTCAACTCGATATGGACGGCACGCGACGGCTCTTGTGGTGGGAGGCGATGGCCGGCGGAATGGGCGGATTCATCGGCTTCTATCCGGCCGGCTCGTCGGCCTTCGGCGGCCACCCCTATCCTCGCCCCGAGCAACTCCGTACCCACTACACGTTCTGGCACACGCATCGACGCTTCGGCTTGGAGATGGACCGGGCGGCCGGGCTTTCGTCCCACGGGGTGGCCGTTCTCCGCAGCGGCGACCGGACGCGATACGTCCTCTATGGGGAAACGAGCAACACGATCCCCATTGATCTCTCCGGCATGCGCGGCCCCCAGCCGGCGGTGGCCGTCGACACGCGGACGGCCTACGCCGAGATCGACCTGGGCACCCTTCAGCCGGCCGAGCAGACCATCCGGCTCCCCCGGTCGTCCGATTGGGCCGTGGCCGTCGGCTCATTTCCCTTAACCGGACGGGCAGCCCTTCAAAGCCCCACGCCCGCGGCTGCCAAGCCGGCCCACTGATGGAGATATCCCCAATGCGAGGTTCTTTCCTGCTTCCGGCGTGCTTCCTGGCCGCTTTCCTCTTCCCCTTGGGGTTCGCCGCGGCCGCTCCGCCGGTCTATCCCGCCCAAACCTGGGCCAGCAAGACACCCGCCCAGGTGGGGCTGAACGCCGAGAAGCTGGCGCTGTTCAGCCGATTCGTGGGCGGGCGGGGATGCGTCGTGCGGCACGGCTACATGGCCTACACCTGGGGCGACGCCGCCCGGCGGGGCGACGTCGCCTCGGCCGCCAAGCCGTTCTACTCGTTCTTCCTCTTCAAGGCGGTCGAGGACGGCAAGATCGAAAGCCTCGACGAGAAGGTCGTCCGCTGGGAGCCCCGGCTGGGCAGCATCAACGCCAATCTTGGCCACAAGGATCGGCAAATCACCTGGCGACACCTGGCCAACCAAATCTCGTGCTACCAACTCGCCGAGCGACCGGGCACCGCCTTCGCCTACAACGACTGGCAGATGGCCCTGTTCTGGGACACGCTGTTTCTGAAGGTCTACGGCGCCACTTATGAAAACGTCGACCGGACGGTCCTCCATCCCCTCTTGACCGATCGCTTGCAGTGCCAGGACAACCCCACCATGATCGCCTTCGGCAGGCGAGATCGGCCGGGCCGCCTGGCCGTCTCGCCCCGCGACTTCGCCCGCTTCGGGCTGCTCTACCTGCGCAAGGGTCGATGGCGGGACCGGCAACTTCTCAGCCGGCAGCACGCCACCCTGGCCGCCAGCAGCCCGCTTCCGAACTCCATCCCCCGGGCCGGCAACCGGGCGGCCGAGACGATCCCCGGCCAGCGGTCGATCGGCTCCCGGCGCGTGCCCGACAACCAGACCGACCACTTCGGCAGCTACAGTTGGCTCTGGTGGATCAACGGCGTGGACCGGCGGGGGACACGGATGTGGCCCGACGCGCCCGAGGATACCTACGGCGCCTTCGGCCACGGCGGACCCCGGGCGATGTGGGTCATTCCCAGCCTGGACCTGGTCGTTTCCTACAACGACGCCCAGCTCAACGGCTGGACCAGCGGCCAAGACAACCCCACCAACCAGGCTATGAAACGGCTGGTAGACGCCGTGATTTCCACCACGCGACCGAAGTGAGG
>CAYZWG010000417.1:0-5220 GCA_964481605.1 uncultured Planctomycetaceae bacterium | reverse complement strand
GGGCCGGGGAGACCTGCGGTCGGCGGTTTCGGCGAGGTCAGGAGACCTGCGCCGAACGCCGGGAGACCTGCGCCGAACGTTGCAAATCCCCCGCCGATTTCCCACACCGTGGGAAGGTTTGGTGGAAGACCATCACGAATGCTTGTTCCAGGAGCAGAGAAATGCGTTCTCAGCGAACCCCCCGTTTCGTTTGGCCGTCGATCGCCTTGTTGGCGCTACTGGTGCTTCCTGCCCTGGCCGGGGGCGAGGAATTGCCGATCGAGTTGGTCGCCCGAGACCCGGGCGGACATGGGCTGCTCTGCCGCTCGCAGGGCAAGACGATCCTGCTCGTTTCGGGGACACCGGAAGAAATGGGTTCAGCCCACGGCCGCCTGCTTCGCCAACCGTGCCGCCGGCTGGTCCAGCGGGTGGTCTACCTGGTGGGCGGGGTGGAGAGTCTCCAGTCGGGCAAGTGGTTTCTCGACACCATGGCCGATATCCAGCGGCGCACGTTGCCCCACATGCCCGAGCGGTTCCTGGCCGAGTGCGATGCCCTCTCCCGCGCCGCCGGTATCCCCGATCGCGACGGTCGCTACGCCAATCTGTTTCCCGAGAAGTTTCACTGTAGCGGCGTCGCCGTCCGCGGCACGGCCAGCCGCGACGGCCGCGTGATCCACGCCCGGGTGCTGGACTACATGCGCGATATCGGCCTACAGGAATCGGCCATCATCGTCGTGTTCATGCCGGACGGATACAACGCCTGGATCAGTCTGGGCTACGCCGGCTTCCTGGGAACCGTGACGGCGATGAACGAAAAGGGCCTGGCCATCGGTGAGATGGGCGGAGGCGGCGAAGGCGATTGGGACGGGATGCCCATGAGCTTTCTCCTCCGCGACGTGATGGAGCGGGCCGACAACGTGGAGCAGGCGCTGGAGATTCTCAAGAACACGCCCCGCACCTGCGAGTATTATTACGTGCTCAGCGACAAGTCGAAAAACCTCGCCGGCGTCAAGGCCACGCCGGAAGCCCTGCGCGTCCTCCGCCCCGGCCAACAGGATGACGAGTTGCCGCCCATTCCCGAGGACACGGTGATGATTTCCGGCGGCGACCGGGCCAAGGTCTTGAGCCGCAAGCTGCACCAGTTTCACGGGCAGATCGACGTGCCCCTGTTGATGCAGATCATCAAGCGGCCGGTGGCCATGCAGTCGAACCTCCACGACGCCATTTTCATGCCCGAAACGCTCGACCTCTGGGCGGCCGACGCCGGCCGGGACACGCCGGCCTGCGACGAACCCTACGCGCACGTGAACCTGGCCCAACTGCTGCGGTTCTATCAAACCCATCGCGTGGAACCAGGCGGGCAATAACACCAACAGGAAACGGACGGAATTGATGGCGCGAGAGATGATGCCGCGACGGATCATGCCGTCGGCCCCGGCGGCGGGCCTCTTGCCGATGGCCCTGGTGCTCGGGGTGGCCCTGCTGGCGGCCGTGGCCACGGCCCAAGCGGTGCCCGACGGCGATACCCTGCTGCTGGTGCACTTCGACCGCTCGACCGAGGCGGACTACGCGGTCGGTTCGCCGGCGGTCGATAGCTCGCTGGTGACCACGGGCGACTCCGGCGGGCGGTTCGGCGGCGGCGTGGAGCTGGCCCCGGGCAGTTCCCTCGCGGTGGTCGGCGACGACGGCAATTTCTCGCCCCCCCAGGGCACCATCGAGTTCTGGATCAAGCCGCACTGGCCCGGCAATACGGCGGAGAAACACAGCTTTTTCACTTGCCGCACGGGGGAGACGGGGTACATCAACATCAACACCTTGGGCGGCGGGCGACTGGGGATCGCCATTCGGGCCGGGGAGGGCGACGCCTGGCGGTGGCGCCGCGCCGACGGCGACATCTCCGCCTGGCAGGCCGACACCTGGCACCACGCGGCGTTCGCCTGGGGCGAGGGCCAGTTGCACGTCTATCTGGACGGCCAGGAGTCGCCGCGGCAGAAGCCGGTCACCGACGCCCTGATGCCCGACAAGCAGCCCCAGCGGCTGCAAATCCTGGGCTGCGACGCCGCCCTGGACGATTTTCGCATCTCCCGGCGGATGTTCACGGCCGACGACGCCCGGCGCTCGATTGACCAGGCTCAGCGGCCGCCCTATCGCTACCTCAGCGATTTGCCTTGGACGGCCGAGGGAGAGGCTTCCGCCGATGGCCGGTTGCTGCTGGGCAACGTGCCCATTCCGCTGATCGCCGGTGGGCGGAGCCACGCCAAGGGGCTGGCGTGTGGAGTGGGCACCAAGGTCGTAGTGCCGCTGGAGCGGCCGGCAGCGGCGTTTCGCGCCACGGTCGGCGTCTGCCCTTTTTCGCCCCCCGCCACACGCATCGCGTTCGAACTCTACGGCGACGATCGCAAGCTGCTGGCCTCCGAGCCGATCGGCCCCGACGATCCGCCGGTGGACGTCGACGTTTCGCTTTCAGGCGTCAAGCAACTGGCGCTGGTGACCCGCGGCAAAACGGCGGGCGGATTGTCGGCCCACGGCATCTGGGCTTCGCCCGTGGTCGTTTACGACCCCCAGGCGGAGGTCCTCGCCATGTCGCGCAAGTTGGGCGACGCCGAGTTGGCGATGGTTCGCCGCCAGCAGGAGGCCGACAACTACCGGTTCCAGCCGCCCCGCGAGTTGCCCTATCTGGTGGTGCCGAAGGATTGGGAAGACGAGATCGATCCGACCCGGGCCCCGGCCGAGGAGACGATCGGACACGAGATCGGTGCTTTTGCCGCGCCGGGCGAATACGAGCCGGTCAATTTCGTCGTTTACGCCCGCGAGGACCTCCGCCAGGTCTCCGTCGAGGTCACCGATCTCCGCAGCGGCGACAAAATGCTGCCCAGCCAGGCGATCGACGTGCGGCTTGTGCTGCGCCGCCTGATGCGCGATCTGTATACCCTGCCCCCCGAGCGATCCACGGTCGTCTCCCGATTTCTGCTGGCCAACCAGCCGGTCGACATCCCGGCCGGCACGTTCCGCGAGTATCACCTCATCGTGCACGTGCCGGAGGATGCCGCGCCGGGCCAATATACGGGCCAGGTGCGGATCGATCCGGCTCGCGCGCCGGCCTTCGACCTTCCCCTGGCCTTCGAGGTGTTGCCGATCAAGCTTCGCCCCTTGGAGGACAAGGGGTACGGCGTCTACTACCGTTTTCCTCCGACCGACGGCGACTGGTCGCGCGTGGACGTGGAGTTGGCCGATATCCGCGCTCACGGGGCGAACATGGTCAAGTGCGGTCTGTCGATTCGGTATGTGTCGGAAGACGGCCGCCTGGTGCCCCACTTCGACGTCGTTCGGCGGGGGCTGGAGTTGTTGAAAAAGCACGGCTTCCACGGTCCCCTGCCGATCTTCACCGGTTGCCCCCGGGCGGCCAAGGCATTGGACTACGATCCGGTCGAGGACTACGACGACGAGGCGGCCCGGGCGAGGTTTTTTGCCGTGGTGAAGGAAGCCATGGAGGGTCTGGTGCGGCTCAACCGGGAGTTTCCCCAATTCGAGTTGATGCCCACACAGATGGACGAGATCTTCGGCCGCGGCCGGTTGATGCCCTTTATCCGCTACACCCAGGCGGTCCGCCAGGTGCCCTCGCTGCGGGTGTTCATCACCTTGCACAACGATCCCGGCCACGACGTGAGCGAAATGATGCGGCAGGTCGACCCGTTCGTCGACGTCCGCTGCTACAACGGCCATTGCATGGACAATTTCATTCGCGCCGGAAACAGTTTCGACGACCTGGCCAAGGAGCTTCAGGCCTCGGGCGACGAGGCCTGGTTGTATCACAACATTCGCGGCGCTTTCTTTCCGGCGGAGTGGACGCGGCTGGTCAACGGCTTCTACCTCTGGATCAGCCCGCTGAAGGTTCACGTGCCGTGGATGTACTACTCCTACAAGGGCAATCCCTTCGACGCCACGGACGGCCCCCGCCGCGGCGGCGGCGACTTCGCCTACGCGGTGCCCGATCCGGCCAATCCATCGCGGATGGTGCCCACGCGACATTGGGAGGGGTTTCGCGAGGGAATCGACGACATCCGCTATCTGAAGACCTTGCAGGGTTTGATTGCCGAAAAACCCGACTCGCCGGCCGCTGGCCCGGCCCGGGTCTGGCTGGCCAAGCTCCGCTCCGGCCTGACTCCGCTGCCCGCCGAAATCGAGCCCATCGACCAGGAGAGCCCGCTGCTGGTGTTGCTTTCGCGAAAGTTCGACGGCCGGGACTACCGCCGCATCCGCCGCCAGGCGGCCGAGCATATTCAGCGACTCTCGCAACAATAATTCTTCTCTGGAAAGACCCACCGATGAGCGGCTGGAGCTACCAGGGCCCCACCGGCCCCCAGCACTGGGGCGAGTTGGATCCGAAATTCGTACTGGCCAAGACCGGCCGGCGGCAATCGCCGATCGATCTGGCCGGTCCGTTTCACCCCGGCGCGGCCACCGTGTTTTTCGACTACCGCGACGTTCCTTTGCAGGTTGTCAACAACGGCCATTCGATCCAGGTGGATTGCCCCCAAGGCGGCGCCATCACCGTGGGAGGGCGGCAGTTTCGCCTCGTGCAATTTCATTTTCACACCCCCAGCGAGCACACCGTCCAGGGGCGCCACCACGACATGGAGTTGCACCTGGTCCACCAGGACGACCAAGGGCGGCTGGCCGTGGTGGGAATCTTCATGGCCCCCGGCGAACCGGCCCGGACGATCCGCACCGTCTGGGATCATCTTCCCACCTATGCCGGTGATTCGCTCTCGCCGCCGGGCGTTCGCGTCTCCGCCACCGATCTCTTGCCCGGGAACCGCCACTTCGTCCAGTACGACGGGTCGCTCACCACGCCACCGTGCAGCGAGGACGTCCTCTGGATCATGATGTTGGAGCCGATCGGGGTTTCCCCGCAACAGGTGTCGCGTTTCGAGTCGGTGATCGGGCCGAGCAATCGCCCGGTGCAGCCGCTCAACGAGCGGGTACTTCTGGAGGGGACTTGAGATCCGCCGCGAGGGTGGCCCAGGTTCTTGAACCTGGGCCTTCGTTCGGCGCGGGTCTCCCGACCCCGCCGTCGTTCGGCGTTCGGCGCTTTCGGCGGGGTCAGGCCACGGTGCCGGATCGCGATCCGGCGCCGCCGGGGCAATATCCTGCGTGAGAGCCGGGGCCACGGTGCCGGAT
The DNA here is from genome assembly GCA_964481605.1 of uncultured Planctomycetaceae bacterium. Taxonomy (GTDB): domain Bacteria; phylum Planctomycetota; class Planctomycetia; order Pirellulales; family Thermoguttaceae; genus CAYZWG01. Next base: position 60 of record CAYZWG010000417.1, on the reverse strand, counting down.
CGCGATCCGGCCTACGGTGCTCTTCGCTGGGTGGAGTGGTTTGCCCTGACCTCTTGTGGC
>CAYZWG010000416.1:0-5249 GCA_964481605.1 uncultured Planctomycetaceae bacterium | reverse complement strand
CTCGCCTCCCGTGCCTCACGGCACCCCGATAGCAGAGCTATCGCGGCCACCCGTGGCGCCGGCCGGGGGCGGATTTCTCTTGACTGCCCCAGGCCTGCCGCTATACTCCCCGGGCTTGTTGCCGGAGATGCCGCACGGGGGAATACGTCCTCGGAGGGGATTGTGCCCGATCTGCCCGACTTCGTCGATATTCACTGCCACCTGCTTCCGGAGCTCGACGACGGCGCCGACAGTTGGGACGAGGCCTTGGCGATGGCCCGGATGGCCGTCCAGGACGGCTTTTCCACAATGATCGTGACCCCGCACCAGTTGGGCAACTACGGCGACAACCAGGGCCAAACGATCCGCCGCCAGGTGGCCCGCTTCCAGGGATTGCTCGATGCCCAGGCGGTCCCCCTGGACGTGCTGCCGGGAGCCGATGTTCGCATCGAACCGGAAATGGTCCGCAAGATCGGCACGGGCGAGGTGGTCACTCTGGCCGACCGCCGGCGTCATATCCTCCTCGAACTGCCGCACGAGTTGTACATGCCGCTGGACCGGCTGCTGGACGAACTGGGCCGCGCCGGACTGGTGGGTATCCTCTCCCATCCGGAGAGAAACCAGGGAATCCTGCGCCAGCCCGAGGTGCTCGACGCGCTGGTCGAGGCGGGCTGCCTGCTGCAGGTCACCGCCGGCAGCGTGGTCGGCTCGTTCGGTCCCCGGATAGAGGATTTCTCCGAGCGGCTGATCCAGCAGGGGTACGTCCATTTCCTGGCCACCGACGCCCACGGGGTCAAGGCCCGGCGACCCTTGATGCGGCGGGCGTTCGATCGCGTCGTCGAGTTGGCCGGCTGGGAGGCCGCCTGCGAAATGTGCAGCGACAATCCCTGGCGGGTGGTGGAAGGAAAGCGGGTCGCTCCGGGCCGACGGCCCACGCGTGGCGGTGGGATTGTTTCCTGGTTTCGCCGTCGCAGGGCAAGTTGATGGACCAGACTCCTCCCCAGCGGTCGCCCCGGGCGGCACTTTGCGGCGCCGCGTTGATCGGTCTCTGTTGGTGCCTCGCCGTCGCCCCAGCGGCCCCACCGGCGGGCAGCGACTGGGCCGACTGGAGGGTGGCCGGGCCGTTCGTCTGCCGGGCCGATTTCTCCCTGGCCGGCTACGAGAGCCTGCTGGGCGATCTGGCCCAGTTGCAGGCCGACCTGGCCCGATACCTCGATCTCGCCTCGCCCAAGGAATCCATCGAGATCTATCTCTTCCGCGACGAACCGACCTATCGGGCCTACCTGAAACACTATCTGCCGTCGATCCCCTACCGCAGGGCGCTGTACCTGAAGCAGGGCGGGCCGGGCATCGTGTTGGCCTACCGCAGCCGGCAGTTGGCGACCGACCTGCGGCACGAGTGTACCCACGCGCTGCTCCATGCCGCCTTGCCGATGGTGCCCCTTTGGCTCGACGAAGGGCTGGCCGAATACTTCGAGGTGGCGCCGGCGGAACGGGCCTACGGAAACCCGCACCTCTCGCAAACGCGGTGGAACGCGCGATTGGGGATTCGGCCCAGCCTTGGCAAACTGGAGAAAAAAAACGCAATAGAGCAAATGAAAGGGACCGACTACCGCAACGCTTGGGCCTGGGTCCACTTCATGCTCCACGGTCCGGCGGAGGCACACAACCAGTTGACCGCCTTTCTCAACGATATCGCCTCCGGCGTTCCGCCGGGATATCTCAGCCGGCGGCTCCAGCGGCGGGTCCCGCGATTGGAGAAGCAGTTCCTGGCGCACTTTCGCGGATGGAAACCGCCTGTGAAGGTGGCCAATGTGAGATGAATGCGCAAAGTTGTTGGAGAAAGGGCTGGAATTCGCCCCAGTTTCCTCCAGTTGACGTGGCCACCAAGTCGATAGCAACAACGATCTTTCCTGTTCGCCTGCGCCCTCACGGCGTAGGGGGCCGGGCGACTTTATTGATGGTTGCATAGCGAATAATCGATCAGTTTGGGCTGTTGCCCGAAGAATCCGGGCTTCCGCTGGAAGCCCTCCGCTGGTTGGCCATGCAGGCGTCAATAAGACGCTCGGTGAAACGGTGTTGAGCATCACTTTCAGAACTTCACTCTAGTTGGGGACGGAACGAGACCATGAAGTCTGTGGGAATTCTTCAAGGGTTGGCCGTCTGTCTGGCGGGCCTGGGATTTTGCCTACCCGCTGCGGCGCTGGCCGAGGTCCAAACAGGCCGGACACCGGTAATCCACGATGTCGCCTTGAACGACGGAGGGGTATTGCTGGGCCAGGTCGTCGACGTTCAAGGCGCCGGCCAGGCGAGCAAGAAAGTGTCTCTCCGGCTGAGCGAACGTGAGGTTGCCGAAGCCAAGACGGACGCCAACGGGTATTTCGCCTTCCGGGGAATCCGTGGCGGGGTCTATGAGCTAATGGCCGCCGACGGCGTCGGTGCCTACCGGCTCTGGGCTCCGGGGACGGCCCCGCCCAAGGCACAGCCCGGCGCCATGGTCGTCGCCGGCCAGGACTTGGTCCGCGGTCAATACTGCGGCCCCACCTGCCCGCCCACCGGCCGGCTCAAGTTCTGGCTCACCAATCCGTGGGTTGTCGCCGGTATCGTCGCCACCGCCGTGGCGGTGCCCGTCGGAATCCACAACGCCGACCATGGGGGCGGGCCGAGCAGTCCCTGAATCGGGCAACGCTGCTGGCCGCCGACCTGGAAAACCAACCACGCGAGTATCGCGAGTCGCCGTCGGACCGCCGTGGGGACAACCCCCGGCAGCCGACGGCGGCTCGCGGTGTCTTTTCTTGGGCTCTGGGGGACCTTTCCCTCGCAGTGAAGTAGGGTGCTTGCACGCACGCGCCACCATCGCAACTCGACGCCCGACGCCTCATGATGCACCGTCGCCCCGCGTGGGTGCGGAGCACCCACCCTACGAAAGTCTGTAACCCGGACCATGACTGGTCCGGCTCGCATTGGCCCGGTCGTTCTGCCATGCCGGGTCGCGTCGGCGGGGTCATCCGCTGATGAATTCCCGGCCAGTTGCTATTCCCCCGGGCAAGCCTTTTGTGTAGCATCCGCCGCTCCTCCATCATGCGGGGAGACCAAAATCGTCTGAATCCGATGGGCGGAAGAAGGAAGAACGAGGCTGCCATGAAAAGGTCGAAACTGTTTCGCCGCGTGCCGGTCGCGTTGGCATGTTGGGGGATGTTGCTGTCGGCATCCGCGTTGGCCGGCGGCGTGGCCACGCCGGCGAAAACATCGACGATACCGGCCGACGGCAGCATCGACGTTGCCCTGGGGGATGGGGGCACCCTGGTGGGACAACTGCTCACCCCGCAGGCAGCAGCACGCCCGCACGTGCGCATCACTCTCCGCCAGGGCGGCCGACAGGCGGCTTCCACGGTGACGGACGGCTCGGGTACATTTCGACTTGCCGGGCTGCGCGGGGGCACCTACCAGCTCGTGGCCGGCGACGCGGCGGTGGTCTGCCGGCTGTGGGCACCCCATACGGCGCCGCCGGCGGCCCAACCGGTGGCCCTGCTGGTCTGGGATGGGCGCCAGGTCCTCGGCCAGTATGGCCACGTCCCCGCCTTGAAGACGTGGCTGGCGAATCCTTGGGTCGTGGCGGCGATCGTTGCCACGGCGGTGGCGATTCCGGTGGGTATCCACAATCACAACCTCGACCGGGCTCCCGCCAGCCCTTGACCCGACCGGCCTGGGGGTTGCTGATCGCGTCATGCAAACGTGGTCTTGAGCGGAAATTGCGGAGTCTCTGGCAAACTTGCGCAGGAGTCGTGGAGCGGCAGCTCGACCCGTGAGGTCGCGCCGCCAAGGCAAGGAGGCGAACGAAGATGATGAAACGCTACGGGTGGCTGAAGAGTTGGGCCGTGGTCTGGGCCCTGTGGGGATTGCTGCTGCCGGCTCCGGCGGCCCAAGCTGTCGAGCAACCGCGAAGTTGGTCCGATTTGGCCAAGCACGAGTCGGATGCGGCTCCCGTTTCCGACGTGGCGTTGGACCGGCAAGGGCATTTGAGCGGTGTGGTTGTCAACCTGCACGGGATTCCGGCCGCCGGAGTCGAGGTCGTCGTGTCGCAAAAAGGAGATGAAATCCTGCGTGCCAAGACCGACGCCCTGGGTCGATTCTCCACCGGAAAACTGCCCGGCGGCGTCTACCTGATCGCATCGGGCGGGCAAGGTCGCCTGGTTCGAGCGTGGACCACCCAGGCCGCCCCGCCGGCGGCCAAGCCGCTGGCCTTGCTCGTCGTGGGCGATCGCTTGGTTCGCGGCCAGATGCCCTTGGAAGATTTCTTCGCCTCCGATGCGTTCGTGATCACCGCCATGGTGGCCGCGGCGATTGCCATTCCGATCGCCGTTCACAACAGCCGCTCCCGCCGGCCGGCCAGCCCCTGACGGGAGTTTCTCTTTCCGGGAGATACAAGCGGTGAAGGGCTCTTCGCGGCGGCGGACGGACGCCGGCCCCGGAATGCGACGGCTGGCGGCGCGGGCTCGGATGGCCTTGCTGCTGGTCTCCATGCTCGCCGGCAGCGTGCGCGCGGCGGAGTTCGGCAAGCGGTTGCCGGGCGTGGCCCCCGGCGGGGTACGAGTGCCGGTGGCCGACGTCGCGCTGCGGCAGCCCCGCGGTCGACTCGAAGGGCTCGTGGCCGGCGGCAACAACGCTCTGCCCGGCTCGCTGGGCGGAATCAAGGTGGTCCTCCGCCGCCGAGGCCGCGTGGTGGCCGAAACGCGCACCGATCGAGAGGGTCGCTTCGCCGTGAGCGATCTCGCCCCCGGCCTCATTCTGGTCGAGGTCCACACTGCTGCCGGCACGCGGAGGCGATTCTATCGCGCCTGGGCGCCCGCCTCGGCACCCCCGGCTTCCGCCCTCCGGGTTCTCTTCCCGGCCGAGCCGGTGCTGGTGCGAGGCAAGGGGCCGCTCGGCCCGGCCATCCCCGACGCCGCCTGGGTCGCCGGCGTGGTTGCCGGAGCCATCGCCGTGCCGTTCATCTACGACAGCATCAGCGACTCCCACAAGCCGCCGGCCAGCCCCTGACGGCACCAGCCCGCGAGGTCGGGGTGCAGCAGCGGACTTTTCTTAGGGGACGGCGGCCAGCGATGGAGGAAAATGGAGTGTCCAACGTGGCTGCGGAGGTCGCGACCCGGCCCACGCGCCTCGCATTCTCCATGCTTGCTCGGCCTGAAAAAACGCAAACGCCACGACCCTACATTTCAAACTGGACTTTTGCAAACTCCTCCCCTCTCCCTCTGGGAGAGGGGCCGGGG
>CAYZWG010000415.1:0-5250 GCA_964481605.1 uncultured Planctomycetaceae bacterium | reverse complement strand
TCCACGATTCGCTACATTTTCGTCACCCTAGGGCGAGGCTCCCGCCGAGCCGTGGGGGTGCGGCCTTCACCCTGACTACCCGGCTCGGCGGGAGCCTCGCCCTCCCCATATTTCAGATGCGACGGATCACTACTTTTCCGCGGCCTTTTTTTTGCCCCGCTTGAGGCTGGCGTAGCCGGTGGCGGCAAACTTGTTCTTGAACTTCTCGATCCGCCCAGCCGTGTCCACGTACTTCAGCTTGCCGGTGTAGAACGGGTGGCACATGTTGCAGATGTCGACCTTCAACTCGGGCCGCGTGCTTCGCGTGACAAACGAATTGCCGCAGCCGCAGGTCACTTTGGTCTCGACATAGCGGGGATGAATGCCTTCTTTCATCAGCCGTTTCCTCGATCTTGTTCTGGGGAGCAGGGCCTCTTCACGGCGGCCCAAGCCGATTGTCCTCGAAACCCCTCAATTTAGCCCCTTCCCCAAACTTCCGCAAGGGTACCCCGCGACCGGGATTTCCTCGCTCGGCGCGGGTGGCCCAGATAGCTCGCCTATCTCAGGCGGCGTAGCCGCAAGAGGCGTCTGTTCGGCGCGGGGCTGTTGACCCCGCCGCGCGTGCCTGGGCAGTCCGGCACGCCGCAATCCTCGCCTCCCGTGCCTGCGGCACCCCGATAGCAGAGCTATCGCGGCCACCCTCGCGTCAAGTTGCCCCAGGGCCGGGCTATCGCGGCCACCCTCGCGTCAAGTTGCCCCAGGGCCGGGCTATCGCGCCACCCTCGTGTCAAGGGGATTCGCCGGCCGCCTTTTCCTTGGCCGGCTGGCCCTCCTCCGTCGCCGGCGCCGAACCGGTCAAGCGGCCCAGCCAGCGGGCACGCAGAAGCTGCCCGTGGTAGTCCGGCGCCGTGTCGTTCGATCGGTACAACTCGATCGCCCGGGCGAAATTGCCCTGGGCCTCGTAGGCCCGGGCGAGGTTGTAGATGGCACCGTTTTCCCAGGGTCCTCCCGGGGCGGCATCGAGCGTGCGGGTTTTCAGGTAGTCGATGGCCGCGCGGTGGTTGCCGCCCACGGCCACCACCAGGCCCAGCCAATAGCTGGCGTCCAGCTTCGCCCGACGAAACACCATCTTGGACGCGGCGTCCAGGTCGGCCGAGTCCAGTTGGAAATCGGATCGCCGGGCCATCTGGTAGAAGGACGTGGCGCTGGGATCGCCGGTCAGCCGGCCCCGCAGGTGATGGACGCGGCCCTTGTAGAGGACGGGCAGGGTGGCTGTTCCAGCGCCAAAGGGCATCAGCACGGACTGTTGCCAGCGGAGTCTCTCCGCTCCCAGCCGTATCTGGTGGATCAACACCTGGAAAGGCAACCCCCACAACTGCGCCTCGGCCACCTGCGGATGCTGCCGGAATCGCTCTGCCTGCCGCGTGGCGGCGACCGTCAACACGAGCTTCGCCCGGCCGGAAAGCCGGCTCTCCACCAGCGCCATCCGCTGCGACAAGTACGCCGGCCCCGCCTCGACGAGGGCAACCACCCGCTTGAGGTCGGACGCCCGCACCGGGTAGCGAAACTCCTCGCCGGCGTCGAGTTGCTCGAGCACGCGGGGGTCGGTGGCGGCCTCGGTGAGCGTGGCCGGCCGGATCGACAACCGGCCCTCTTCCATCCTGATCCCATCCACCGCCGGCAGGGGAATCCCCCGAAACGGATCGAAAAGGTAGATCTTCCCTTCGATCAACACTCCCACCACCCACGGTTGGAGCTGGCCTTTCTGAGCGTCCGTCTTGCCCGGCAACGCCAACAACGCCGCGTCGATGTTTTGCTGCCTGGCCAGAAGGACGAAAACCCAGGCCCGATCCATGGGCGTGCCGCGCCCCAGCAGGAGCGTGTCCCAGATGCTTTGCCTGATCTGCACCAGTCCCTTGGGCGTGGCGTGAAGCACCTGGTCTTGCGGCTGAATGTTGCGAATCGTCCAGTCGAACAGTCGCCCCGCCTGTTCGAGCGGATCGGCGTGCTCCTGGCCCGTGGCCCATTGAGAAATGCTCCTCAGCCAGACCAGTTCCTGTAGGGTAATCCCGTCCTTGGGCGAGAACTCGAGCTTGGCCAGGTCGAGCTCGTCGGCAAACAGCTTCAACTGCCGGCCCAGCACGGCAAAGTCCTCCGGCTCCAGCCGCGACAAGAACGCCTTGGCCTGCCGGTCGGCCGACTCCTCGCTGTCGGCCAGGCCCTGGCGAGCCTGCTCGATCTGCTCGGCGAGACGACCCAGGCTGATCGCCATTTCCGCCATGTCGGCCAGGGGCATCCGCGCCACCAGCGACGTGCAGGTCTGGGCCAATTGCTCCACTTTGGCGTGGGCCTCCCCCAGGGCCTTGTCGAGCTGCTGCGCGTCGCCCGGTTGTTTCAATGCGGCCAGCAGGTCCACCAGCTTCGTCATCCGCCGGCTGATCCGGGCAAACTCCTCCGACAGGCCCGCCAGCATCGGATCGGGCCGCCAGTCCTCCAGCGGCTTCTGCTTGCGTACCCACTGGTCCAGCCGGCTGACCGTCTGCCGCTGCATCTCGCCGCCGTTGAACTCCTCGTTGCGATTGAGCATCGCGTCGATGGCGTAGTCGAACAGTTGATCGTGCCAATGGGCTGCCCTCGACGAGGTGTCTGCCCGGCTCTTGCCGCTCTGGCCGGCGGAAGGATCCGCTGGGCGACATCCCCCCAAAAGCAACAGGTCTGCCACCAGCAACACGAGCCCAAGGCAGCGAATGGGAACGTTCAATGAGAACATGGGTGATTCCGTGTCTAGTGGTTCCGGGTACTGGTAAGGCAGGTCCCAGAAAATAACATCCCGTGCCGGGGAGACCTGCGCCGCGGCGGTTTCGGCGAGGTCGGGAGACCTTCGCCGAGCGTTGGGTACCGTGGTTGCGGGTATTGGTCAAAACCGCTCGATCGTTTCGCGAATGGCCAGCAGCCGGCCGAGCAAGCCCTCCATCTCCGCCAGCGGCACCATGTTGGGCCCGTCACTGGCTGCCCGGTCGGGTTGCGGGTGGGTTTCCAAAAAGAGTCCGTCGATACCGATCGCCGTGGCGGCCCGGGCCAGCGGCTCGACCATCCGCCGATTTCCCCCCGAGCGCGTTCCCAGACCACCCGGCTCCTGCACGCTGTGGGTGGCGTCGAACACCACCGGCGCGCCGTGGGCCCGCATCTGGACCAGGCAGCGCATGTCGTTGACCAGGTGTCCGTAGCCGAAAAACGTACCCCGCTCGCACAAGAGGATATGGCGGCAGCCGCCGGCTTCCAGTTTGCCCACCACGTGCTCCATCTCCGCCGGAGCCATGAACTGCCCCTTCTTCACCTGGATCGGTCGCCCCGTCGCCGCCGCGGCCAGCAGCAAGTCGGTCTGCCGGGCCAGGAAGGCGGGAATCTGGAGCAAGTCACAGATTTCCGCCGCCGCGGCCGCCTGGCCGCTCTCGTGAATGTCGGTCACCACCGGCAGGCCCGTTTCCCGCTTGACCGCCGCCAGAATCTCCAATCCGCCGGACAACCCCGGCCCGCGGTACGCCTCGACGCTCGTGCGGTTGGCCTTGTCGAACGACGCCTTGAAAACCAACGGCACCCGCAGCCGCTGGGCAATCTCCTTCAGCCGCCGTGCGATCGCCAGCGTCTGGTCGGCTTCCTCGATCACGCAGGGACCGGCGATCACCACCAGCGGCTGACCGCGGCCACAACGATAAGGACCGATGGTAACGGGATTCTCCGGCACAAATTCTTTCCTTTTCCGCCGTTGGGCTTAGGGCTCCTCCCCGCCGGCCTCGTGCCGGTGGGAGACGGGTTTGAGAACTACCACGCCCACACACGCCCCCCCTACGCAAAGCCATGGGGAACCGTTGGGAGTGGCTGCGCCTTCTAGTTTCCAAACCCGTAATCCACCGGGGCAAGCCCGGTGGGGATTCTCCTTGGCCACTGACCATCCGCCCTCAGGGTTCACCCAAACCGTGTTTTGCCGCCTCGCGGCGTGAAACAACCAACGTCACCCGTCCGGGCAGAATCTCCGCCTCCACCGGCAACAGGCCCCCGGGGTCGCCGTCGAGTTGATAGGCCACCGGCTCGTCCGCGACGAATCGCACCCGGCGGGCCTTGTCCATCCGGCAGTCGGACAACCGGCGGTGCTGCCCGCCCAACTGGGCAGCCGCCGCGTACTTCAGCCCCGACAAAAGAGACCCTCTCGCAAAAGTGCACACGTCCAGCGCGCCGTCGCGGCCGGTGGCACCGGGAGCCAAGGGGAGGCCCCACCCATATCGGGGTAAATTGAACGCGAACGCCCACCTTCCCCTCAGCGGGGAGGCATCTGGATCGGACGAGTCCTCCCCCCCGGGGTCGCAATAGACTCGGATCTCCGGGTAGTGATAATTACGGATCGAACGGAAGATCGGTTTGATGTAGGACAGGTAGCCGATGTGGCCGCCGCGGCGGCTGGCCTCCTCCCGCTGGGCGTGGACCTGGCGGACCACCTCGGCGTCGAAGCCGCAGCCCAGCATCACCAGGAACATCCGCCCATCGGCGCGGCCGGCGTCCACCGAAATCGCCCTGCCGGCTGCAATCGTCTGGCAAACCCGCTCCGGCCTGCCGCTGAGCCCGAAATGCTTCGACAACAGGTTGGCCGTGCCCGCGGCCAGCAGGGTCAGCGGCACCCCGGGCTCGGTCCGGTTGGTCAGTTCCGCGGCGGTCCCGTCTCCGCCGATCCCAACCAGTGCCCTCAGACGCCGCTGGCGATGATACCCGTTGGCCGTTCGGGCCACTTCGTCCAAATCGGTAAACACGTCGACGCGGAAGCCCCGCTCGCCGAGCAAGGCGGCCAGCCGCTCGGTCCGGTCGGCCACCGATCGACGCCCCGCCTTGGGGTTCACCGAGATCACCACACGATCGGCGCCCTCGGCCGGGGGTTCGTGGCTGGAGTCCACGGGCAAGTCCCTAACAGCAAGCGGATGTTGGCGTGTTACGCGTCAACCAGACGTATCTCTTTATACTGCAATAGTATAGAGCTGTCAGCCGGTCGCTTCAATGGGGTCCTGGCCTGGGGCGACGAAACCCAGTCTCGGTCCCAAGCTCCGGCTTGGGACCGCATTTCCGCGAAGCTCTGCTTCGCCAGCGGTCAACTCACACACCGCGCCGGTGGGTTCCCAAGCTGGAGCTTGGGAACCAGGTGAAACGCGGGAGCTTGGGAACCAGGTGAAAAGGTCCCCTCTCCCTCCGGGAGAGGGTTAGGGTGAGGGCGGTTGGCGGAAGAAT
>CAYZWG010000414.1:0-5271 GCA_964481605.1 uncultured Planctomycetaceae bacterium | reverse complement strand
GCGGCCGTCAATCGCTCTTCAACGTCTCCAGGGCCGTTTCCACAGCGAGGAACGCCTGCGTGGCGGGCACCTCCGCGCCGCGGCGGAGGTCGCTTAGGAGTTCGCCCAGCAGTTCCCTCTCAAGCCAGCCGGCCAGCCATTGGGCCCGGCGCTGGGCATACTTCGACTGGAGCCGCAAGAACAGCCGGCCGGCCGCCTGGCGGACACCTTCGCCGGCCCCCGAGACGACCGCCTCGCCGCCGCCGGTGATCCCCCCGGCGATGGCCGCCTCGGTGGCCAACTCGCCGGCCGTGTGGCCCGCCGCCTGCATGGCCGCCTGCCCCACCAGGTCGCCGGCCACCACGAACCCGCTGATCGCCAGGGTCATGGTGATCGCCGGCCGCGCCAGCGCCGCCACGTGGTCCATCGAGCGGAGGAAACGGACAACTCGCCGATTGCTCCGCTTCCAGGCGTCCAACTCGTCGCGGAGAAATCGGCGATAATCTTCGTCCACCGCCGGCAACTGTGCGTGCGCGGCGCGCACGTTCTTGAGCAGATGCGCGCGGGCATCGCCGGCCAGGAGTTTCAACAGCCGGGGTCGCAGCGTGGCGTTGCCGATCTTGGCCAGCCGTTCCAACTCGTCGAGCATCTTCTCCACCGCCGAGACGATCGCCCCACGTTCTTCGCGGCGAAACGGGTCGAGCGCGTCGCCGTCCACCCGGGCGGCCTTCCAGGCGGTGCGGACGGGCCAGGTGACGCCGCGGCCCAGGCTGCGATAGAAGCCGTGAATCCGTCGCGACCACTCTGTGCGGTCGGCGTCCCACCAGGCGCGAATCTCGTCCACCAGCACCCCCACCGGCAGCGAAGGCCACTCCACCCGGGCCATCTCCGAGGCCGAAAGCGTCTCTGCCGCAGCGGCAAACTCGGCCGACGCCCGGCGAACGCGGTCCAGATAGGCCGGTGCCCCGCCGTCGCGGTCCAGCACCCGGGCAAGCGCTCCGCGGAAGGTGCGGATCTTGATCCGGTCGAACTGCAGCGCCGCCAATTCATCGCGCAGATCGGCCGCCGCCCGGGGCGGGCCATCGGCACCGGCATCGTAAAGCGGCAGCCGCATCGCCTCGGCCCCGGCGCGGTCGTGGGGCACGACATAGACCAGTTCCGGCCGGGCCCCGGTTTCGGCGCAAAACGTCTCCAGCCAGCGGGGCCAGTAGGGGCGATCGGCCTCAAGATCGCACTGGTTGAAGATCACGATCACCGGCTTATCGGCCTCGGCGGCCTCGCGAAAGAACTGTTTGACCGCCGCGTCGTTGTACTTCTGCTGCGTCAACACGCCGACCAGCACGTCGGCCGCCTGGCGAATGGCCCGGGCCCGACGCCAGTTGACCCGCACGTCCGAATCGACGTCGGGGGCGTCGATCAGCAACAGCTTGGGGGGGACGTTCCGCCCGGCACGCCAGAAAAGGCGGTCTTCGTCGGCCTCTTGCAGGGCCTCTTCGGCCGACTGCCAGGGCCGCAGACGAAAGCCCTGGAAAACCTCGGCCAGCAGTGCCGGGTCCGCCATCCCGGGCGGCGCCAGACAGACGGGGTGCTTGGTGCCGGCCGCCAGCGGGCTGACCGCACTGGCCACCTGGCCGGCCAACTGGTTGAACAGCACCGACTTGCCGATGTTCGTCCCGCCCACGATCGCCACGACCAACAGCGGCTCTTGGGCAAGCTGGGGAATCAGCTTCCGGCGCAAAAGCTGGCACCAGTTCTCCTCGTCCGGCGGATCAACCCCCACGGCAGCGGCCATCGGCTCGACCCGGCCAAGGGCGTCGTCGAGCCGCCGGACGCGATCGGACCAGGCTTGGAAGTCGGCGCTCATCGGATCGGCGGCAATCGCTGGGTGGTTCGGGTGGGTGGTCGCGGCGTTCGGCGCGGGTTGCCCGACTCCGTCTTTCCGTGTTCGGCGCGGGTCTCCCGACCCCGCCGAGAGAGTTGCCGTAGGGCCGGCTGTGCCGGCCGGTTGCCGCACTTCGCAGCGTCCGCCACGTTTCGGCCGGCACAGCCGGCCCTACGGTGCTATAGGTCCCACGGCAGACCCTACGAAAAGATACCCTACGATACGACCCGAATCACCGGCAATATCGGCGAAAGGGCAATCAGCGGGATTCCACCCGCCCCTGCCGCAAGAAGACGGTCCGCTGGGCCCGGGCGGCGGCCGACTCGTCGTGGGTCACCAGCAGCACGGTCCCTCCCTCCCGCTGGAAGTCGCTCACCAGGTCCAGCACTCCGGCCGCGTTGCCGGGATCGAGGTTGCCGGTGGGCTCGTCGGCGAGGATCAGTCGTGGGCGGTTGATCAGTGCCCGGGCGATAGCCACCCGCTGGCACTCCCCAATGCTCAACTCTCCGGGCCGATGCCGCAGGCGATGGCTCAGTTGAAACTGCTGGAGAATCTCGGCCGCCCGTTGTCTCGCGGCCGCCGTGTGGCCCGACGAGGCCGCCGCGACCACGTTGTCCACCACCGTCAAGTACGGCAAGAGGTGAAAGGTCTGAAACACGAAGCCGATCGTGCTGGCCCGAAAACGCGCCTTTTGCGAGGCCGACAGCCCGGCCAAATCCGTTCCGCCCACGACCACGTGGCCCGCGGTGGCCGTCCCCAGCGCCCCCACGATGGTCAACAGCGTCGACTTGCCGCAGCCGCTGGGGCCCTGCACGGCGACGAACTCGCCCTCGGCCACGTCGAGGTCCACGCCCGCCAACGCCTCAACCGGTCCGTTGGCCGTGGGGTAAACCTTGCTCAATCCTTCCAGGTGGATCATTTGCGTGGACAGATCGCGAGTTCGTCGGCGCTGGGCCGGGGAGAGACGTGCAGGGTGCGTGCCGCGCACCACGACATCGGGGGAATTCAGTATACCGCCCAGGGAATCGCCGGGCAAAGCTTACCGCCGGCCCATCAAGAACAGGCCGGCCAGCGCCACCACGGCGGCCAGGGCGACAAATCCCACTCCAAACAGGAGCATTTGCCGCGATGCGAACGAGCCGGGGTCCGCGGCGGCCACCGGCTTGCCGGCCACCGCGACCTCCAGCGGGAGATGGGCCGGTTTGCTTGGCGGGGGAAGGGTCGCTTCGGTCGACTCGCCTCCGCTTTCCGCTTCCGCACTCTTCACCGGTGGTTGGCTGCCGGCCGGCTCGCTGCCCGGCTCGGCCGCCTTTTCCACGGTGGCCTGGGCCAGGTCGGTCGACGGCGGCTGGGCGCCGGCGTCCTCCCGGCCGGCGTCTGCCGGCGACGAGCCCTGCTCGGCGGGCGACTGGCCGACGGCAAATTCCTGGTAGGTCGAGGGATCGGCGTTCATCGCGGGATCATCGGCCGCCAAGGCGTCGGCGGTGGCTTCCCAATCCCACTTGAAGAGCAGGTCGGCCCCCGGGTTCTGCTCCTTCACCATGCAGGAGCAAGGCCCGGACAGGAACGCCACGCAGTCCACGAGATTGTCGCTGGTGATCCCCTTGCCGATATAGGGCTCCAGTGCCCGACCTCGCCCATAAGCGGCAAAGACCATCGGCTCGTCTTCATACTCGTGAAGGTCGGGCTCGACGGCCATCAGCGTTTTCACCAGCCACGCTTCCTTGGGATCGCCCCGATCCACTTTCAGCGTGGCGATCCGCAAGCGGTCGGACTCCGGCTGGGTGTCGTCGCCGTTGTCTTCTCCCGCGTCCGGCGGGATCACGCCGGCAAAGGCCGGATCGGCGAACCCACCAGCGACGGGAATCTTGCCCGTGGCAACCATCGCCTTAAGCTCGCCCAAGGCCTTTTCAACCCGCTGGTTTTGCTCTTCTTCCTTGCCTGGAATGAAAACCATCACCGCGGCATTGCCCTCTGCCAACAAGTGGCCGATTTTTTGCCGGGCCGGCGAGTCGAGCATACGAGCGAGCGTGTTTTCATCCAGCCGGCCGGCAAACAGCTTCGTGCCCCAGGGTGTAAACACCATGTGCACCGGGAGCCCTCCACCTTGCTCCGATTTCCACGCCTCGACCACCGACTTGGGCAACTTTTCCAGCACGGCGGAGTCGGTCGTGTCGATCGACTCGAGCGAAACGTTGGCCTGGGGCGGCCAGTCGGTCGTGAGGGCTTCGATCTTCGCGTTGACCGCCCGGTCCTCCGCCGCCGGCGCGCCGTGGTGGAAATAGAACACGAAGAACGGGGAGGTGGCCCAGTTGTACATCGCGTAGCGATAAACGGGCGTGGAGCAGGCGGAAGCCGCCTGGCCCAGCCCGCCCACCACGAGCGCCGCCAGCAGGATCGCCGTGAGTCTCCCTGAGAGTGTCGATCGAACCGAAAGGGGCTGCATGAGATCGCGCTCCAATCCAGGTTTGCAAAACGGATGCCGGACCCTACCTTTATACGCGACGACCCCACAAAAGGCCAGCAGGCAAGATCAATGCCCGCTCATGACCCGGCCTACAGCCTCTCCCGCCAGATCGCCCACGCTCCCCTCCAACCGGCGGCCAAAACCGATCTCCGCTCGCAGGGCCTCACCCAGTCTGGCAAGATACTCTCGGCGGGGGATTTCGATAGCCCCAAGCCGAGCGGTATGCGGCGTAAGCTGCTGAATGTCCAACAGCCGGTAGCCACGCGACCGGAGGTGGGCAACCAGGCGGACCACGGCCACCTTCGAGGCGTCCCGCACCCGGTAGAACTTCGACTCCGCCGCAAACAGCCCCCCCATCGCCAGCCCATAGGTGCCGCCCGCCAAACGCCCGGCGTGCCAGACCTCGACGCTGTGGGCATGACCCTGGTGAAACATTTCCGTGTAAGCGGCGATCATCGCCGGGGTGATCCAGGTGTTGCCCCGCCGGTTGCCGGCCGCGGCACAGCCGCGAATCACGCGAACGAAATCCTCATCGCAGGTCACCGCGAAACGTCCCCCGCGGCACGTTCGCCACAGCCGACGCGAGATGTGCAGGCTGTCCAACTCGATGATCGCGCGGGGATCGGGCGACCACCAGGCGACGGGAGACGAATCGTCGATCGGCCAGGGGAAGATGCCGTGGCCGTAGGCGTCCAATAGCCACTCCGGACGGAGCGATCCGCCCAAACCGATCAGCCCGTCGGAATCCGCCTCTTCGGGCGAAGGAAAAAACCGCGATGGCCCGAGGTCGATCTGCATGGCTCCATTGTAGCTCCTCCGGCAGAGGTCCGCAGGGCCCCGGCCACCTGTTCGGCGCGGGTCTCCCGACCCCGCCGAAAGCCTTCGCGCTCGGCGCGGGTCTCCCGACCCCGCCGAAAGCCTTCGCGCTCGGCGCGGGTCTCCC
>CAYZWG010000413.1:0-5275 GCA_964481605.1 uncultured Planctomycetaceae bacterium | reverse complement strand
TCGAGTGTCGTGCGGCCCGAAAAACTCGGCGGTTCCACATCGCAACGCCCCTCCAAGAGTCTTGGTCGGAAGCGGCATCGCCCGGGAGAGCCCAACTCGGGGGACGGCGTCTCCCACGGCTGGCCTCGATTATAACTGGACTTTTGCAGAATGGCGACACAAGGTCCCCTCTCCCTCCGGGAGAGGGTTAGGGTGAGGGCGATGGGCGGAAGAATGTCTTGCCTTGCTTGCGTGCCTTCTCTCACCCCTCACCCCCGACCCCTCTCCCAGAGGGAGAGGGGAGGAGTTTGCAAAAGTCCAGGTTGAACAAAAAACCCTCCGGGCCTGAGTATGCCCGGAGGGTTTTGTCTTTCTTGTCCGATGTCAAACCCCGGTTTACAGCGATCCCGAGTCGAGCACCCCCACAATACTGCCACCGGTAAGCTGGCTGGCTTTCTTGCTGTCCGGCGTCATCAGGTGCTTGAAGACGTTGTAGTCGATGGTGTCGGCCAAGACCTGCTGATGCCCGTCGCAGAACGTGGCCACAACCACACCGGGATGCCGAGAGGAGGGCCGCGCGTACTCGATCAATGGATTCTGCGGACTCCAACCGCTGGGGGCCAGATCTTCGTTGATGCCGAAGGGGATTCCGGGAGTGGATTGCCCCTCCAGTTGGGGCGCGTTCGGGTCGGGGCTCCAGATAAAGCCCACGTCTGCCTCCTGTGGCCGGCGACGCTGCGGCGTGGCGTCCAGCGGCACGTAGTCCGTTGCCTGAAGGTTCTCCGAGAGCATCAGTGTCTGGGCGCTGCCGTCTCGCTGGCTGAGGTAATCGAGCGACAGCTTGATGTAACGAGGGTCGCTGGGGGCCAGCATCGACGAATGGTTGAAAAACACGCCCTGCGACATGTGTTCGGGCACGTTTCCCGCGTCGTTGACGCCGCAATTGACGGCGTACGACATGGAAGTATTCCCCTGGCCTCCCTGGTCGGTCACGTCGCTGGGGCAGGACAGGAACCGCAAATAGACCCGCGGCCGGTTTTGATTCTCGAACGCCACTTCCGTGCCAGCCGGCACGTTCTTGTTGCGCCACGGTTCCCACAAATCGTTGCGCCCCCAGTAGGGAAGCAACACCACGGCCCAACTGACGTCATTGGTCTGCATGGGGGTTACGGCCGGATCGAGAAACACCGGCGGGACACTCGTGTCGATCGGGGCCCCGGCGGCGTTTCGGCGACCGAGGAAGTTCACATACCCGGGAAACTCGCCCGCGCTCGACTCGTAGTTCAACATGGCCGTGCTGATTTGCTTCTGATTATTCAAACACGTGGCACGGCGGCCGGCTTCTCGGGCGGCCTGCACCGCCGGCAGCAGCAGGGCCATGAGCATGCTGATGATCGTAATCACCACCAGCAGCTCCACCAGGGTAAACCCTCTTCGCGAAAGACGCTTCATAGGAATTCTCCCTCGGTCCACGAAATGGGACCCTCAGATCTGACGGCCTTGCCCTCTGTGCTATACATTGTCGCAAAAATGCGGCGAAAGTTCCAGCGATATCGTCGTAAATTCTTGCCACCGCACCCGTTTGGGTCGGGTTACCAGGATGGCGGCGACACGCGGCAGGGGGGCGGACACTTGAGCGATTCTTCGGGAATTAACCATTCCGGGGGGTTGGCGGGAGACGTCAGGCTCTTGCGGGGATTTATTTCCGGGAGGGCCGTAGGGCCGGCTGTGCCGGCCGAAACGTGGCTGGCGCCGGCGAACTCGGCAGCCGGCCGGCACAGCCGGCCCTACGGCAACTCGCCCTCCCGGCACGCGCGAATTATCGCCACCCGCGGGCGGAGCGTGCACCCTGTGTGGGCTCGCCGATTTTGTCCCCGGCTGGCGTTTTTCGCCCGTTTCTGAAAGAATGGACGGTTGAGGGCAAGGTCTCTTGCGGATCCACGAACGAGGGGGTGGCCCATGGCCCTGCAAAGTCGAAGAGGTTTCACGCTGGTCGAATTGCTCGTGGTGATCGTGATCATCACCATGTTGGTGGGGCTGCTGATTCCCGCGGTCGGCGCCGCCCGGGCCCGGGCCCGCCGGGCCCAGTGCATGAACAACCAACGCGAGTTGGGGCTGGCGCTGCAGCAGTACGAATCGTCGAAGCAGCACCTGCCGGGGTATGTCAACAGTTTTGCCGGCAACGGGAATCTGAGTTGGGTAATCATGATTTTGGAGCCGCTGGGGCGGGCCGACTTGTGGCGCGAGGCACGTGCGGGAAATATCGGTGCGCTGTCGAATCTCGATTTACCCGATGTCCGCTGTCCCAGTAATCGGGAACTGCAAGCGGCCGGCCTGAGCTACGTGGTCAATTGCGGCCTGAGCAATTTCGGCCTGGACCCCACGGGCGCGGCCAACACGGACGACGTCCAGGCGTTGCAGTCGATTCCGGCGTTTTCCACCAATCCGAAGAAAGCTTCGGATGCGGTGAGAGACAAGTCGTTCGGCCTGTTTTTCGATCGCGACAAGACACCGGCCAGTCGCACCCTGCGGAAGACCTACGTCTCTACGGAGGTGACCACCGACGGGATCAAGGACGGCGCTTCCTACACCTTGATGCTCACCGAAAACACGGGTCCGCGGACGTGGGCGGTCGTTTTTCCGGAGCCCGCGCTCGGGTATCAGGCGAATTACGGCGCCTTGTGGTGGAGCGACCACCCCAATCTCTCCAATCCCTACGGCCCACCCCAGCCGGGCGACGGCCGGATGATCAACGATCCCAGTACCGCCGTGCCCGTGCCCCGCTTCGTGGCTCGGCCGGCCAGTTTTCATTCCGGCGGCGCGTTGGTGACCTATGCCGACGGGCATACTCAGTTCCAGTCGGAACAGATCGAATACGGCGTTTATCACAAGCTGATGATTCCCGATGACGCCAAGGCGCTCAACCTAGCCTTGATCGGCAATTAGCGCCGTAGGCCGTGGGTGGCCCCGATAGCTCTGCTATCGGGGTGCCGCAGGCACGGGAGGCGAGGATTGCGGCGTGCCTGACTGCCGCACGCGCGGGGAGCGGGGTCGCCAGACCCGCGCCGAACAGGGACCTCTTGTGGCAGAGCCACACCGGGAGACCCGTGCCGAACGGCGGTGGGGGTCGATTCCGCCATGCCGGATCACGATCCGGCCTACGGGCTTGTGCCCGTTTTCTACCGGCAAAGCGCTTTGACCGAGGGCGATTCGTGACCTAGGGTTTAGTGTCACCATCGGTATCCCGCCTTGGCGTGACGGTTTGTCTCCTCTCGAATACGCGCCAGGCAGGGCGGGGGCCGCTTTTCTTCTCCACCCGGTTCGCCGGCAGAGCGTCATGTCTGGCTGGTCGTCCAGTACGGTTGCCTTGCTTCGGGATGGTTTCGACCGCCCTGTCGCGGCGGGGAGCCTGGCTATCGAACCGACCGCGGACGCGGACCAGCAGCGGCCGGCAGCAGCCAGCGACGCCGCTGCCGGCGGTTGCCCTGGCCGGCGCAAACGTCGGGCGGGCTTGATTTTTCTCCCCCTGTATTGCCGGGCCGCCAACGCTGCTTCCCGTGGCGGGAATGCCGGCAGGCCGAATTGATTCAGCACCAAGGGTAAACACACCACGACCTGTCCGTTCCCCGCAGTGGGAAGGAGTAGCCCATGTCACCGCGCGCTTCCAGCAACCGGCCCACCCGACGCCGACGACCCTTGCGACTGGAACCGCTGGAACGCCGCGAACTGCTCAGCGTGAGCGTCTACATGGACTCCGACGTGCTGCGAATCTACGGCACGGACACGGCCGACACGGTCACCATCAGCGGCTACACCAACGCGCAAAACGAGTATTGGGTGGCGGTCACGGCCAACGGGGTGACCGACCAATTCGCGGCCGCGCCAATCCGCAAGATCTACGGCCGGATGCTGGGCGGGGACGACTATTTCCGCAACGATTCCTCCGTGGCCAGCCATGTCTGGGGCAACAGCGGCATCGATACCTTGATCGGCGGCAGCGGCGCCGATCGCCTCTTCGGCGGAAGCTGGAACGACGAACTCTACGGCCAGGGTGGAAACGACTTTCTTGTCGGCGGCGGCGCAAACGACACGATCTACGGCGGCAGCGGAAACGACCGGCTCTACGGCCAATCCGGGTCCGACCAACTCTACGGCGAGGGGGGCAACGACTCGCTGATCGGCTCCAGCGGAAGCGACCTCCTCGACGGGGGCGACGGCGACGACTATGTCAGCGGGCATACGGGCCAGGATTCGATCTATGGCCAAGCCGGAAACGACCGGCTCTACGGCAGCGGCGCCGACGACTTGATCTATGGGGGCAGCGGGAACGACAAGATCTACGGTGGCGGCCAGAACGACCGCCTCTACGGCGAGGCCGGCCGCGATACCCTGCTGGGCACCCGGGGCGACAACGAACTCTACGGCGGCGACGACGCCGACCGCCTTTACGGCGGGCTGAACAACGACAGCCTGTTCGGTGAGGCCGGCGACGATCTGCTCCGCGGCCTGGGCGGCAACGATACGCTCTACGGCGGCGACGGCGTGGATCGGCTCTACGGCGGGGACAACGACGACCACCTCTATGGTGGCGGCGGTGCCGACTCGCTCTACGGCGAAGCCGGCCAGGACGGGCTCTTCGGCGGCGATACCGCCCAGGGCGATTCCCTCAACGGCGGCGGCGACAGCGACCGCTTCCTCACCCAGACCGGCGACACCATTGCGGATTACGGCTCCACCGACGCCGAGGTGCAATTCGTCGACGGCACGTCAAGCTACACCCAGGTGCCCGCCGTCTGGACCGACGCGGAAATCGAGCGCGCCGACTACGCCCTGGCCCGGCTCCAGGTCACCGCCGGCACGGCCCTCATCCTCCGCGACTCCTACCAGCCCGCCAAACCCGTGAAAATGTACATCGCCGAGTCGTTCACCATGGGAGGCGGAGTGATCGGCTTCAACTGGTACAACGGCATCGAGCGGCAAATCCACATTCGCACCGGGCTGAACGACGAAAGCTTCGCGGCCACGGTGGTGCACGAATATGGCCACAACTGGGACTCCAGCAGCGAAGGCAACACGAACTGGAGCCTGTTCGACGGCTACCACAACCAGTCGAGCGTGTCGGCCGACTACAGCCGAAGTTACGGCCAGACCAACGCCAAGGAGGACTGGACCACCAACTGGGAGTATTTCTTCGGCTACTACCACTGGGCGGGGCCGGCCACTCCCTCCTCGCTGCTCTTGGCCAAGCAGGCCGCCGTGCAGGACTTCTTCGCCAATTTCACCGGCGTTTGAGCCC
>CAYZWG010000412.1:0-5286 GCA_964481605.1 uncultured Planctomycetaceae bacterium | reverse complement strand
ACCAGGGGAAACCGCCACGCTGGTGGGTCCCCAAGCTGGAGCTTGGGAACCAGGGTGGTAGTTTCCGTTGCAGGCGGTCGGCTATTCGTGGCGCACGACGATCGTCCCCGCGAACGCACAGATTCCCAGGAACATCAAGAGAACGGCGGCTTGAAGCGCTTCGAGGGACATGGCACCAATCTACTCGCTGGGGCAGAAAGAGGGCAACCCCGATTTGGCCGTAGATCTCTTCGACCGGGACCGGCAGTCGGCTGAAGTGGCGGCGGGCGTCTCGTTGCAGCAGCCCCGATCGCCAATCCGGCCCCAGGCGTCAAGGTTTGCCCTCAACGCTTGGCGCGGGTCTCCCGACCCCGCCGACGGCCTGACCGAAGGTCTTCCTGAATCTGCGTAACCGAGTTGGTGTGAGCGCGCATCGGTCAAATTCAGTGCGGGGTCGGGAGACCCGCGCACAACTGTTTCCCCCGGGCCGCAGGCCGGGGGACGGGCAAGCAATGCCCGAGATGCGAAAAACCAGCAGAAATATTGGTCAAAATTTACCGTATTTACTTCACACCTTTTCGGGTCGTTCCTCGGCGGAGATCGCCCGCTGTTCGGCCCGCTGGTCCAGGATTTTCATCTCTAATTCCGCCTGGGACCGATGGACCCAGCGTTCCAGTCCCTTGCACCACTCGCCCGCTTTCTTGTCGTGGAGGGCGAAATCCTCGACCCCGAATTCGCGGCTGCGATTGGCCATGCCTCGCAGCGTGGCCGCCAGGTCCAGGAGCCTAAGTGCAAATTGGTCCAGCATTTCCGCAGTATACGGCTTCAGCGTCATGGGCCCGAACACCTCTCGGCTGGGGGGTGACGATCGATCGCGTCCAGGGCATCCATTGTAGCCGCGATGCGTGTGGGCGTCACGCCCATCCCCCACTGCCGGTGGATTCTGCCTTGCATTCCCACAGACAACCTCGCAAGAAAAGTACATAAATTGTTCAAAACTTTATATTGAATTATGTACATATTATGCTACACTCACGCCAGACCGGATGACCACGGTGGCGTGGCCTCCCCATGCCCATAGTTCGGCGCGGGTCTCCTGACCCCGCCGCGTCGAACGCTGTCAGAGACCACGCCTCCGGGCCCGAATCGAACGCAATTCGCCACAAACGGACGAAGTTTCCGCAAAAGACTGGATGTGGGCAGGGCAACTGGGACTCGATGGCAGAGGGAGCAAGATTGATGATCGCGCCGGAAAAGATCAGGGAAATCAAGCGGCTTCTCCAATCCGGAACCCTTTCCCAGCGGAATATCGGCCGGCGGCTGGGCGTCAGCCGGGGTATCGTCAACGCAGTCGCCCGGGGAAAGCGGCCCGACCATGCCGAACGCGAGCGAACACGCCCGGCCGAACTGCTGGCGCCGTCCGGCTTGCCGGTCCGCTGCCCAACCTGCGGGGGGCTGGTCCAAATGCCTTGCGTCCTCTGCCGGGTGCGGGCGATTCAACGATACGAGCGGATGAAACGACGTCCCGCCCAGGCGATGGCCGGCGGCCGGGTGGCCTAGTTTTCTCGGTGTGCCTGAATAGTAGGCCGGGTCGCGACCCGGCCTACAGGCTGCGGTCGGCGTTTTCGGCGGGGTCGGGAGACCCGCGCCGAACGCTGCGCTGGCTTGATTCCACGTTGCCACGGTCCACGGCCTGCTGGTAGAAGGCCTCCACGACCTGCCGGATCAGCGGGCCGTGGCTGCTTTCCAGCAGGACGGCGAATTTCTCGTGGAGCTCGCGCCGTTGGTTCATCTGCTCGACCACGGTCACTGCCCCCTCGAAGGTGAGCGGGCCCCCGGTTCCAAAGCGGCTGTGCAGCTCGTCGAAGTCCGCCACGGTCCACTCGGCGAACAAGTCGGGCCGGGAATCCACCACCCCCTCGACCACGGGATTCGTATCGCGGTCGAAGCGGCGATACAGCAGTTGCGCCGGGTCGACGAAGAACTCATCCGGGGAGACCTCCAGCCCCTCGGCCAGCCGCGTGAGGGTCCGCAACTGGGGCCTGGTCGTGCCGTCGAGGATGCCCCGGACCGTTCGCAGGTCGAGCCCCGACCTCTCGGCAACCTGCTCGTTGGTTAGCCCGAGGTGGGCCATCAGCCGACGAAGGTTGGTCCCTTCTCGTGCGCTCATGGGAAGAATCTCGCACTGCCTTTTTCGAGCGGGGCGACCCGGCATCATCCGCAAAAAGGGACACGCCACCTCGCGACCCCTTCCGCCGGGGAGAAAAACGCAGGCTCCGCCGGGAGCCACTCCCCGTTTTCCCCAAGGATGCCGGAGAACCGTCGCCCCCGGTTGACAGGAAACTATACAAACGTATACTATCTCTTGCGGAACCTGTCAAGGGGCGTCCGCCGCAGATTCTTCCGCCGGCCCGCGACCCGGCCTACAGACTCTTTCTATTGCCGATCGCCAGCGCAACTTTCCGGGAAGTACGAATCATGGTCGCACGAAGGTCTTCCGCAGCACGACGATATCGGGTGTGGATTGTCGCTCGGGGTTCCTGGGAACCCTCCCAGGCGAACGATGTCCCGCCCGCCGGTGTCGCCCTGGAGCCGGCCGAGGAGGCCACCATGTCGGCCGCCGAGGCGGCTTGTTACGTGGAGGCCTTCAATCGGGCGGCCCAGACGCGAAAACGGCCCCTTTGGGCGGTGGCGCTGCCGGTCACCGTTCGCTACGAGGGGGAGCCGCGTCCCGGCGAACTCGTCGGTTCTCGTCTGTCCGCCGACCGCCAACCCGAATGACACGACGTGGCTTTTCCCTGGACCGTGGACCCCGAGAACCATCGAGCGCAAGCAGATCACAAGGGACTTTTGCAAAAGTCCAGTTGGGCAGCGCCACTTTGCGGAGATTGAAGAACGTAAAACGTTGGAATTTCAGGTGTGACGCCCCGCCGGCCCTGTGCCGGCGGGAGACGGGTTTGAGAACGAGCACGCCCACGCGCCCCCCCGACGCCAGGCCACGGGGAACGGTTGGGGGTCGCGGCCACGGGTAGTTTCCAAACCCGCAATCCACTTCCCACAGGGCCGGCGGGGAGGAGTCGGTAGGCCGGGTCGCGACCCGGCATTGATCGGGCAAGATACCGCGGGCCAGCCGGGTTCGTCAGGCAAACCGACGGCGCATTTCCTCACTGGAAATCCCGCCTTCAGCGCGCACCGATGCACGGCAGCGTTCGATCAGGTCGAGAAACTGAGGATTGGTGCTCAGAGAGACCGTTTCCAGGTCCGCATTTTCGATCGGCACGAGAGCAGCCACGGGCCGCCCTTGGCTGGTGACGATCACGGGGCCGCTACCGATTTCCGCGGCATACTCCGCCAAGGTCGCCGTGGCGTCTGCTTTTTCGATAACCTTCACAACTCCATCTCCTCGCCAGCGACCAGCACACGGTTGCGATCCTTGATACCGACCGCCAAAACGGTCACGAGTTTCTCGGGCGAGTCCTCAATGTCATAGTATACACGAAGACGGCCGATGCGAAGCTCCCAAGGCGCAATCGGGTTGCGACCCGGCCTACAGGCTAATTCGCATCCCACGTCCAGGGCAATGTTGCAGATTTATTCGGATGAGCCATACGACCAGCCACACGACGGACATTTTGATGACCCGTCCGGAATCGTTGCGCCACATTTCATGCATTCCAATGGTTCGTCAGCACTTGATCGTACGTCTGTTCCGTATGACGTATCCAATTTCTGGCGTGGCTTACAAACGACATAGACGATGGCGCCGAACAGTCCTGTGAATGTGAGGATAATCGCCCAAGCAAGCTTATCAGCTTGTCCGGGGAATTCATTGTCGCGCCGCGTCATCAAGTCGCCCACCGCGAGCATCCAGACAATGATGATCGGCAGAGCGACGGCGGCAACGATGAGAAGGGTGTCCATTTGCGTGCCCTAAGTCCGCGATAACCATCCGGAAACCGCCCGGCGAAAAACGTTGACCTCGCCAACCGAATCTTACCGGGCGGTTACCACTCGGGTTCGTCGCTTGATTCGGCGATCCTTCCGCGAAGTGTCATACCACTTCTAATTCGTTGCCCAAACGGGTGATGTCCTTGCCCGTGGCGTCGGCATAGAGCACATCGGGGCAAAAATCGACACCGTTAGGCCAGACCAATGTGCCGGCGTCCGGATCAACCGAGACTTGCGCAAACAAGTCAACGTTTTCCAGGGCCCCAAGCACGCCGCCCCGGCCAACAGTACGCCCGCGAAAATCCAGTTGCGCAACGGTGCCGTCCGAAAAGCCGATCTCGAGTTCGTAGTCCTTCACGTGGCGAACACGTGTGACTCGTGGAAACATCTCATTCGCTCCTGGCCCAGAGGATCAATTGCTTGGGAAGGTTGGTCATTATGTAGACGATTCCAGTTATCGAGCAACTCCTGTCGGTGCAGGGCGGTCCATTCCATCACCATCCCGAGCGCACGTCGTAAAAACCGCCCGCGTAGAACCGTGAGCGGATCGATGCCGACTTCGACTTCAGCACCGGTGTAGATGGCGTGAAAATGTGGTGGGTCGTGATCATCGAAGTACATGCGAATGGAGATTTCAAAAAAGCGGCTCACTTCAGGCATTCCCAATCCCTCTTCATTGATCTCCGCATCCCCGTCGCCGGCGAACTCCAACTTGGTTCATCGCAACAATGCGAAATCCGCCTCTCCGACCGCCGAACTCATTATTCTCTACAAAAGCTCCCTTTCCCCGGGACGTTGGCCCGAGGGGTACCAGTAGGATAGAGCGGTCATGCGTGGGGAGTCAAGTCCGTGGGCTTGCTGGCCGCCCCGCGCGGATTGTGCTATATTGTGCCCCGCCGTACGACGTGATGGCGAGCCGCCTGTTGATCGTCAGCCCAGGAGCAGAGCCCCCATGGAGCGGTTACGGCCCCAGAGACTGCGCGCCGGGGACTTCCACTTTTCGCTCCGGCGGATGTTGGTGGCAACCACCGTTTGTGCGGTGTTGCTGGCGATCAGCCCCGCCACGTTCACCTCGGCCGGGGGCGTGGTGATTCTGGCCATCGTTCTGCTGGTGGTGCTGTTTGTCGATCGCAGCACGGTCCACGCGCTGCGAGGCTATTCGGCGATGCGGCGGGGTGATTTCGATCGGGCCGTGGCGGCCTTCGATCGCGCCGTTCACGCCCATCCCCACGATCCCCAACACTACTGGAACCGGGCCGTGGCCCACCACCAGGGGGGCGACCTCGAGGCGGCCGCGGCCGACTATCGCCGGGCGATCCGGCTCGACGTTCGCTTCGCGGCGGCGTGGTCGGGCAAGGC
>CAYZWG010000411.1:3745-5302 GCA_964481605.1 uncultured Planctomycetaceae bacterium | reverse complement strand
TCCGCGGGTTCCCAAGCTGGAGCTTGGGAACCAGATTGTCCACTGGAGCCCGAGAACCAAATCGGCCGGCCCGCGGCTGTCCCATCCGGCGGGTTCGTGGGCGAACGAAAGACACTTCAGGAGTCGACCATCACCTCGTCCGCCGGATCGAACTTGGGAAAGACGATGTTCAAGATCGTCATTTGCCCCACGGCCCGATGGACCACGCCCGGGGGGATCAACACGAGGCTGCCCGGGCGGACCGCCACCGTGGCCCCGTCCAGTTCCATCTTTGCGTCCGCGTCGCATTCCAAAATGTAGTACGTCTCCGTCAGCCGGCGGTGGTAGTGGGGCCGAGCCCGGCCGGTGATCACCGTGCGGTGAATCGTGCCGGGAAACTCCGCCGCATCGGCCAGTGCCCGCCGGGAACGCCCGCAGGGGCAGGCCACCGGGGGGAATTCGTCGAAATGGCAAACGCGGTAGCGGTCTGTCGACTTGGACATCGTCGGCGAGTCTCCGTACCGAGAGGGTTTCGGACGCTTCGCGTTCGCCCTCGGGCGGCTGGGGCCTTGGGCGAAGCAGGCGGCCGATGCGGCCTGGAAGAGGCCATTCTATCAGAAGCATGCCCCGGGGACCAAGCACGGCCGGCGGGGCTCGCTTTCCGGCCTTTTCCCGCGCCAGTGGCGGCTCAGGCGACGAGGTCCGAATCTGCCGTTTGGCAAGACCTTGACTGCGTGGCGGCCCGGCAGAGGGCCGCAAACTCGACGTACTTTTCCTTGCCCTTGCGTCCGAAAAGGTTTGCCTAACGGTAGTGGTAAACCTTTTGCTGAAAATTACTTCGGCGCACTCAAGGCCCGTTTGTCGGCAAGCCGATACCGAATCTGACCCAGGTGGTGGGAGGCACACCAGTTGCCCCAACACGGCCAGGGCGGCGTCAGGCGACCGAGGGTGTCATCGGGTCACGGAATGGCCCGGCGGTGCTGACGCAAAAGACGGCGCGAACCGAGGCAGCCGACCCAGTATCCCCGACGGCAACACGACCGACTCGGAGTCGGTTCTATCCCATGGGAGAACCCACCCACGAACGAGACGACGTGGTGGATGTCGGCCAAGTGCATCGCGTCTTCGTGTCGGTTGCGAGATCGGGATGCGAGCTGCCACGGTTCCATGTATAAGGAGAAGTTGCGCAATGAAAGGCAAAGTGTTTCTCTTCGCTCTCGCCGCGAGCGTCATTGTGGGTAGCCAGGCCACGGCCGGGCTGCTGCACAGTGGCTGCCAGGCGTGTGAGTCGGCGTGCGTACCGGCATGCGAGCCGGCGTGCGAACCGGCCTGCGAGCCGGCTTCCTGCCAGCCGTGCCACAAGAAGTGCGACTTGTTCGCCGGCTTGAAGGACTTGTTCGCCTGCAAAAAGGGCTGCAATTCCTGCTCTGAGCCGGCCTGTGAGCCCGCTTGCGAAGCGCCCAAGTGCTGCGCTCCCGAGCCCGCTTGCGAGCCCGCCTGCCAATCTTGCAGCCGGAAGCCGATTCTGCCGCTGTTGAAGTGCAAGAAGAGCGTTTCCTGCGAGCCCGCTTGTGAGCC
>CAYZWG010000411.1:0-3645 GCA_964481605.1 uncultured Planctomycetaceae bacterium | reverse complement strand
TTCTGCCGCTGTTGAAGTGCAAGAAGAGCGTTTCCTGCGAGCCCGCTTGTGAGCCCGCCTGCGAGCCTGCTTGTGAGCCTGCCTGCGAGCCCGCTTGCCAGAGCTGTCGCAAGCAGCATCGGACACCGGTCCGCGACCTGCTGGACGACCTGATTTGCTACAAGAGGCAGCACACGCCGATTCTCGACCTGATCGACGGGCTGTTCAGCCACAAGCAGTGCCACCAGTCGGCCTGCTACGAGCAGGCCTGTGCGCCCGCCGGTTGCGGTGGCGGTGGCGAGGGTTGCGGTGGTTGCGAAGGTTGTGGTGGTGCGGCTGCGGCTCCCGCAGCGGCCGCCCCGGCCGAAAAGCCCGCCCCGTTGCCGGTGGCTCCGAAAGCCGATCCCTCGGCTTCGCTGATGCAGGCCCCTCGCCGCATTCCCGGTTGACCATTACAACGTAAGGGGAAACTTCCGTTTTCAGTCGATGCATCCAGCGGCAGGCCTGCCAGGAGTCTTCCCCGGGCAGGCCTGCCGCGTTTCTTGGGACCAAGCCGCGGGCTGATCGAGTGCACCCCCGCTCAAAAGCTCCATAGCAGCGTGATCGTGTAGTCGAGGTCGTTCGGTTCGGATCCGTTGGGCGTGCTGTCGTAGCGGTCCAGCACGCTCACCCTCAGGCTCAAGTTCATCTCCTCGTCCAGCAACACCTCCCAGCCGGCCTTGGACTTCAAGCGGAAGTCGACCAGTTGGGTCACGTCGGGTGTGTAATCGACCGAAGCGGTCAGCTTCTGCCGATCAGACAGTTTGTGTTCCCAGTCGAGCCCGAGGGCCAGTTCCGGAACCCAGGCGTCGTCGGGACTGCCGATCTCGTGGGAGCAACCGGCACCCAGGCGAGCCAGCAGCGACGTCGCTTCCGTGTCGATCAGCTTCCGACCAACGCCGGTGTCGAACGTCAGGCGGACGTCGTAGGCCGTGAACTCGTCGTAGTCCGTCCCGTGATGCACGAACCATGTCCACGGCGACTGCTGGAAAAGCCTTTCCCAGCGGACGTCGAAAAACAGCCGATGGGCCGTCTCCACGGTGTCGGCCGTCTTCTTGTGGTAGTCGAGGTCCAGGTCGAGAACGCTCGTGGTCGTCTTCCGTTTGGCGTCGAAACCGGAATGGAAGTTCAGCGTCCGGCTGTTGCCTTCCGAGCCGGACAGCCCCAGCTCGAAGCTGCCCTCCCAGAGCGAAAGGTCCCGCCACGAGGGCGTCCGCAACTGCTCCACGACGGCGTCCGCGGTCGCTTCCCGGTCGACCTCCTGCGTGGCTGCCTCGCCCGGCGGCCCTTGGGTCTCGGTCTCCGGGGCGGCCCATTCCGCTCTGGAAACGGTCTCCTGGGCCACGGAAGTCGGCTCCACCGGCGGCAGATGCTCCACCGAGTTGCTTCCTGGGGAAATCAGTTCGGCCGTTGCAGCCACCTGGCCCCAGGCGTGGCCCACCACGCCCGCCACCAAGATGACTGCCAGGCAGAACGTACGCATCATCGTGGAATGTTTCCCCACCTCGGACCGGCTGACGCCCACAGACGCCGACAAAACGGGCAGCCAACCGTAGCAGAATCGCCGCAGCCGCTCAAGACCGCCCAGACAGTCGCGCCGATCCACCACGCGGGGGGGGCACGGTGGTCAACGGCCGCAGCGGAAGTGAATCTGCCGTCGTCGTGGACCCCCTCCGGTGGGGAGGTTTCCGGCCACGGCGGTTGGGCCACGTGGCCGGTTTCCCCCGGCGGGCGGTTTGGCTTACAATAGATGATTGCGGGGTTCCCCCCGGCTCGATGGGCTTGGTGGCAGGCGTATCCCACCCCCACACAACTTTCTCCCACACGGATCGGCAGCGATGAATCGACGACCCCGGCTGCGTACGGCTTACCTTCTGGCACTCGTTCTGTCGGGCTGTCTGGCGGTGGCCGGCGTGGCCGTTGCCCAGGAAGGAACCGGCGGTGTGGAGGCGATGTCTCCGCCCGGCGGTGGTGAGCCGGGGGCGATGTACGCGCCACCAGGTGCCGCCGAGTCGGCCGCGGAGACCTCGCCGTCCGAGTCGGCCGGTGGCGGCGGTCCGGTTTGGGTGGTGCCCTACGCGGTGATCATCTTATCCATTGCCGGGGCGATGTTCATCGTCTGCAGCAGCGCGCGGCGCCGCGACCGCGAAAAGCCGGAGTCCTACAAGTCGACACTCGCCGCCGAATTGGGAAAACAGTAGCCGGTTTTCCCGCCTCGATCGATCGTCCAACAAGGGCTCGCGGGCAACGGTGTCCGCGACGGGCCCGGCGTTGCCGGGACCGGGGCGAGAAACAAGATGGTAAGAGAGGGGATGACCCTTTTTATTTCGGCCACCTTTTTGCACGTCAAACGCACGGCCCCTGCACACATTTCTGGAAGAAAACAATCGAGGCCACAAAGAAGCCTATTGCTCTATTACCTCGTATCCTTCCTTTCTCAGCGCGTCTTCGCATCGATTAAGCACATCCTCTGGGCAATAGCGAAAATCTTTACCATCCTCGGTTATTTTGACTTCGCTAGATGGTAAGTGAATCCGCACTTCCAGCCGTCTTCCTTGTATTTCCCATCGTGGCTTGGCGTATTTATCTTTTGCTCCATCTTCTACTTCCCAGTCCACACGTTTTTGCGAATCCGCGTAGTCAAGCATCTTGTGGTGGTCGGGGTTGATTAACTTGTAGCACACATAGAAGTAGACACGGTCTAAATCCTCGGCTGCAAGTTGGATCTCAGGCATGACTATCTCCGCATCAGCCGCTGTCATCACCACCGTCATTTTGCTTCAATGCCGAAGCGATACGGTTTAACATTGATAACGAATGGCCTTGGTAATCGCTGTCTTCCAGCCGGCTAATCACTGACTGTGTCGTGGCGAGTATCTCTGCAAGTTCTGCCTGCGTTAAACCCGCTTCGACACGTAGGTCGTGAACCATCCGAGCAACCTGGGCATTCACCCGCTCAGCCTCAATGGAGGCCCTGCGCTCAGGGTCATCCTTCACATACCGATTGCGAAGGATGGTGACTGCATCGGTTGTCTTCTCCTTCTTATTCATCGGTCTACTCCCTCAACGTGTGCGTATCCGGGTCGGCCTCAAATCTCGCCTTGTTCCGGATCGCTCGGTCGATCTCCTTGTCTGGCACTCTTCCTTCTTTCGTAAGCCCATGTGAAATCACTGCTCCCCTCTTGTGAAAGAAATACAGCATCCGGTAGTTCACCCTCTGATGACGGACGCGCAGCTCGTAAATCCCGTCTCGCAGGTAATCTCCGTCTGGGCGACGCAGTTCGTGCCCCAATTCCGCCAGCCTCTCGACCCGAACTTGACACTTGTCCTGCACCTTCACAAGCTGCCCGTCGAGCCACTCCACCAGTGGCGCCGAACCGTCTTCCTCCGCGAATAGGACGACCGCCGTCTGCGGCATCGACAGATCCTTCTACTTGCCGTACATCTTCTACGGTATGATCGCAAATTGGCGATTGGCCGTCAACGCAATTTTGCGATATTTGCCGGAATTCCGGAATTGGCCGGGGGAATTCACGAGGAGTTTGGGGCGTGCGTGCCGAGCACGCGCCCTGCGCTCACCACTTCAGCCCGAAGCGGCTGCCGGTGGAGCGTCCCAGACCACCTTTG
>CAYZWG010000410.1:0-5345 GCA_964481605.1 uncultured Planctomycetaceae bacterium | reverse complement strand
GGCGGTAGCCGGCAAACACCATCGCCTGGGCCGTATCCTTCGACGCGAGCACCCGCTGCAGTTCATCCCAGTCAAATTTTTTCCGGTTGATCGACCGGGCGCGGCCGCTGCGGCGGAGGCCCTCCAGGTCGTTGGGCGTGCCCACCAGGCTGTGGAAATAGATGCCGGGAATGCCTCGCAGCGAAAGCATGATCGCCTGGCTAGCCAGAAAGCGCCGCACGTGCAGTTCGGCGTCGGCCCCGCCGTCGGGCCGCAGGGCGTCGAAGTAGGTGATATTCAGCTCGTAGGGACTCTGGGAGCCGTCCGCGTTGCGTTTCGTGCTCACGCGGCCCTGCCTCGCCCGCACGGCCTCGATCAGCCGCCCGAAGCGATCGGCCGGCATGATCCCTTCCAGCGGTCGCACCCCGATGCCGTCGTGCGACGCGGTGAAATTGAAGACGGTGGTGCCCTGGGGCGTTGCCTTCCATTCGGCCAGCCAGCCGGCCAGCAGGTCGGCCTTGCCGGAGAGAATCGCTTCCAGCAAGAGCGGCCCCAGGTTGAACTGGTAGATCATGTGGGCTTCGTCGCCGTCGCCAAGGTAGCTCACGTTCTCCGCGTAGGGCACGTTGGTTTCCGTCAGCAGGATCGTGCCCGGGGCAATCGCATCGGTCAACTCGCGGAACAGCTTGACTACCGCGTGGGTCTGGGGCAGGTGAATGCAGGGGGTGCCCGGCTGTTTCCACAGATAGCCGATGGCGTCCAGGCGGATGATCCTCGCCCCGCGGCGCAGATATTCCAGCAGCACGGCGAGCATTTCCACCAGCACGGCCGGCTGGGCAAAGTTCAGATCGATCTGGTCGTCGCTGAAGGTGGTCCACAGGTAGCGCCTGCCCCGCGAGGTCTCGACGGGGGTCAAAAGCGGACGGCTGCGCGGCCGGGTGACCAGGGAAAGATCGGTGGCCGGGTCGACCTCGATGAAGTACGAACTGTAGGGGGCCTTGCCGGCCAGGTAGTCGGCAAACCACCGGCTCTGCCGCGAGCAGTGGTTGAGGACCAGGTCGAACATCAACTCGAAGCGGCGGCCGAGGGCCTCCACGTCGTCCCAATCGCCCAGCGCCGGGTCGACCCGGCGGTAGTCGATCACCGAGAAACCGTCGTCCGAGGAATAGGGAAAAAACGGCAGCACGTGCACACCGCTCAAGAGCGTGTCGAGCCGCTCGGCAAGGAGGAATTCCCGCAGGGCGGCCAGCGGCGCGAGACCCCGCCGGCGGACCTGGTCGCCGTAGGTGATTAGCACGGCGTCGCGCTGGTCCCAGCCTTGGCGCCGGCCGGCCGGCAACCGCGGCGCGAGCGCTTCCACATGGTGGAGGATTTGCTCCAGGCAGGCCCCGGCGCGGTCGCCGTAGAGCGAGCCAAGCAGGTGGAGGAGGCGATCTTGGCAATCGGTATCAATCCATTCGCTCATGGCAGGTGAGAATCGCGGTCAGGCCCTGGTGGCGGTGACGGAATGTCCCCAGGCAGGCGGGGCGTGATTTTGTCAGCGTTCGGCGCGGGTCTCCCGACCCCGCCGAGAGAGGATCGACGGTCTCCCAGTCGCCACGGCCGTCGCCACTCGGGAGACCCACACCGCGGCGCTTTCGGCGGGGTCGGGAGACCCGCGCCGAACGGGGTGACCTCTTGTGGCAGAGCCACACTGGTTCAAGAACCGGTGCTACCCGCTTCAGCCACACCGGTTCAAGAACCGGTGCTACCCGCCGTCATTCTAACCAATCGGCGGCAGCAGGCCACCGGGCCAACCGGTCGGCGGTTGCCCGGGCCCAACGGGGTTTCTACAATCGAGCCCCGTAGGGCCGGCTGTGCCGGCCGGTTGCGGGTTCGGCGCCAGCCACGTTTCGGCCGGCACAGCCGGCCCTACGGCAGCGCTGACCGCGGATTTCGTCACACCGAGTACCCCACCGATCCTGTGGCGGCGAGGGACGTGTGCGAATGGGTGTGGGCGAGACAGTTTTCAAACCAGTTTGCCGCCGGCACGGGGGGGCGGTGGGAGGAAGGGGAGTGGAGACCATGAATCGACAAGTCGCTTGGGCTTTCCTGCCGGCGGTTCTGCTGGGGCTTGGCGGCCTGCCCAGCCTGTGGGCCACCGAACCGGCCACGCTGCAACCGCTCCTGCAACACGCGATCGTGGGCAAGACACTGCCGCTCGCGGAAATCGAGCGTTACTGTGCCGGCCGCGTGGTGAGGATGCCCAAGGTCGATTCGGCCGCAAAGTGGGAAGCGCAAGCCCGGCGGCTTCGCGCCCGGGTGCTGGCGGAAATCGTCTACCGGGGCGAGGCCACCAAGTGGCGTGACGCGAAAACTCGCGTCGAGTGGCTCGACACGATCGAGGGCGGCCCCGGCTACCGCATCAAGAAGCTGCGATTCGAGATTCTGCCCGGCATGTGGACCTGCGCCCTGTTGTACGAACCGGAGACCCTTTCCGGCAAGGTGCCGGCCGTGCTCAACGTCAACGGCCACTCGGGCGAGGGCAAGGTCTATCACCCCAAGCAGCTTCGCTGCATCAACCAGGCCAAGCGGGGAATGCTGGCGTTGAACGTGGAATGGCTGGGAATGGGCCAGCTTCGCGGCGGCGGGTTTGCCCATTACCGATCCAACCAGATCGACCTTTGCGGCACCAGCGGCCTGGCCCCGTTCTTCCTTTCCATGAAACGCAGCCTGGACATCCTCCTGGGCCTGGAGCACACCGACCCGGATCGGGTCGCGGTGACCGGGCTTTCCGGCGGCGGCTGGCAGACAATTGTGATCAGTTCCCTGGACACGCGGGTGAAGCTCTCCGTGCCGGTGGCGGGATATTCGAGCTACGTGACCCGGGCCGGGCATCTGAAGGACCTGGGCGACCCCGAGCAGACCCCCTGCGACCTGGCCACGGTGGCCGACTACACGCACCTGACGGCGATGATGGCCCCGCGGCCCACGCTGTTGATTTACAACTACGACGACAATTGTTGTTTCGAGGCGAAGTACGCCTTGCAGCCGCTCGTCGACGCGGCGGCGCCGGTCTTCCGGCTGTTCGGCAAGGAAGACCACTTGCGGACGCACATCAACCACGACCCCGGCACGCACAACTACGAACAAGACAATCGCCAAGCGCTGTATCGCATGCTCCGCGATTTCTTCTACGCCGGCCAGAGCGACTTCAACGTGAAGGAGATTCCTTCCGAGGATGAATTGAAGACGGCCGAACAGCTCCACGTCGATCTGCCGGAGGGCAACCAGGACTTCCACACCCTGGCACTGGGGCTGGCCGGACCGCTGCCTCGCGAGGCGGATTTGCCGAAAGACAAACCTGCGGCCCTCGCCTGGCAGAAGAACCGGCGCGAGCAACTCCGCCGGCTGGTGCGTGCCGGCCGCTACGACGTGCAAGCGGTGGAATTGGAGCGAAGCAAGGCCGAATCGCTTGAAGTCGTCGATTGGCAACTCAAGCTGGGCGGCGACTGGACCGTGCCGGCCGTGGAGATTGCCCCGCCGGAGCCGAAGGGCACCGTGGTGCTGTTGGGCGACCAGGGCCGGTCCGCGCTGGCCGCCCAGGCGGCCCGGCGGGTCGATGCGGGCTGGCGGGTACTGGCGATCGACCCGGTGGGCATCGGCGAGTCGGTGGTTCCGCGAAACGCCCTGTTTTCGCTGTTGGTCTCCGGCGTGGGTCAGCGGCCGCTGGGGGTGGTGGCCAGCCAACTGGGGGCGATTTGCCGCTGGGCGGCGGAGAAGGAGCCGGCGGGGCCGGTGACGCTGGAGGCCGTGGGGCCGAGGATGGGCGTCGCCGCGCTGGTCGCCGCCGCGCTGGAAACCAACGCCGTTGCCCGGGTCCGGCTGGTTTCGGCACTGGGCAGCTTGAAAGAGGTGATCGAAAAGAATCAGGGGGCCAATGAAATGCCCGAACTGTTCTGTTTCGGCCTGCTGGAGCGATTCGACGTCAAGCAACTCGTGGCCCTGGCGGCCCCCCGGCCGGTCGAGTTCGTCCAGCCCAGCGCTCGCGTCAAGTCAGAGTTGGCCGATCTGGCCGACTGGTATCGGCTCTGGAAGGTCGAGTTCGCCCCGGCTCACCGGGCGGCGGCCGGCAATTGACATTCACCAGCGGCGACCTAGGGTTCTGTTGGGCGACGTGCCGTCGGATTGCGCCCTCTCCCTTCGACCACCCAGCAAGGCCGCCGCCGCATGGAAACACTGCCTCAACACCCGGCCTTCGAGTTCGACGCCGCCGTGTCGCCGTCCTGGGGCGAACACGTCACGCTGGCCGATGGGCGGAGGTGTGATATTTCGGCCATCTCGCCGGAGGAGATATTGCGTCTCCAGTGGGAGCAGGAGCAGGCCTTCGCCCGGCGAATCCTGGAAACCAACAAGGGCTCCGCGGCCCGGGCCGAGGCGACGCGAGTGGCCTACGACACGGTGACGCGGATTTTCGCCCGCTGTCTCGACACCGAAGGCAGCGAGGCCCCGTCCATGGGCCTCGACCCTCGCTACGTGGACCTGGTGCTGCGATTGTTGCGGTCGCAGCAGGCCCGGGACGGCCACGCACGTTTGTTTGAAGTCGGGTTCGGTTCCGGCCGGCTATTGGAGGCTGCCGCCGAGGCGGGCTTTTCGGTGGGGGGAATCGAGGTCTCGCCCGCCCTCCACGCGGAAGCCGAGCGGCGGCTTCCAGAGCATGCGCGGGCCGATCTTCGGTTGGGGAGTTTGCCCGATCTGGGCCGGCAATACCATGGCCGCCCCTTCACGCTGGTCTATTGGAACGACGTGTTCGAGCACGTTCCGCCGGACGAGATTCTCGACTATCTCGGGGCGATTCATCGTCTTCTGGCCCCCGGCGGATGCCTGCTCACGTTCACGCCGAACTGGCATTTTCGGCCCTCCGACGTGACCCGCGCCGTCTGCAAACCACGCACGGAAGCGGCCGGGCTGCACTTGAAGGAGTACACCCTGGGTCAGGTCCGTTCGCTGCTCGGCGAAGCCGGGTTCACCCGCGTTCGGGTTCCCCTGCTGGTGACGAAGAAACGGATCGTGCTGGCCGGTTCGGGGCTGGCGGGTTGGAAGTGCCGGCTGGAACCCCTGCTGGAGTGGTTGCCCTTCCGAATGGCGGAGATTCTTTGCCGGGGGTTCGGGCTGTCATGCACTATCGCGATGAAATCGCGCTAGCCCGCGGCGGCCCGGGGAAAACCGCTCCCGCGTGGTTTTGACACGCTTCTCCGGCGGCCTAAGCTTGGATAGCGCCGTACGTGCGTGGTTAAGACCTCCCATCTGACGCCGATCACTCGGTTCCGATCCCACCTGATTCCCAAGCTCCGGCTTGGGAACCGACCGGCGGCGAGGTTTGGCTC
>CAYZWG010000409.1:3312-5345 GCA_964481605.1 uncultured Planctomycetaceae bacterium | reverse complement strand
CACGCCCGTGGGGCCGCCGCCACCGTCTTCCGGACAGAAGGGCCCGGAGGCGATCCCCACGCCCGCGGGGCAGCCGGCGGCGGCTGCCGGGGGCGGCGGTGCACAAGCCGGCAGTTGGGTGTTTCGACCGGCTCAGCGGCCCACGGAGAAGAGCCCCGGCGGCCGAGGTCCGAAAGTGGCCTCCAGCGGTGGGTCCGAGGTGACGCGATAGTCGACGTCGTTTGCCGCCAGGGCTAGCGGTCGCCTAGGTCGCCCACATCTCCCTATTCTCTCGCCTGGCTGGAGGTCTGGGCAGTCTATTCCGGTTGGAAGCCATAGCGGTCAAGGTGAGTTTCCCGCGAGGCCGATCTATTGATGGTTGCAGGGCCAATGGGTGATGTTTCATGGGCCGAACCGTGTGGACACGGGCGGCGGGGTCGGGAGACCCGCGCCGAGCATTGGGCGTTGTGATGGGGCAGCATTTCGAAAACCCGGGCTTCCGCGGGAAGTCTTCCTCGCATGGGCCATAGGGGGCGCTGGGCAACTGCCAAGAGATCGGTACCCGCAGTCGAACTGGCGAGAGTTTGAGAGTCGGGTTGGGCCGGAAAGGCTGTTTGGCCGTGGTTCGTCGGCGATTCGGAAATCAACAGAATCCATCCCACTTTGATTGCATTTGCCATGAAACTCCGACCTGCCGGCCGTCCGATCGCACTTTTCCGGTGTTTGCTGGCAAGTGGGGGGGTTTTCTTGTGGATTGGTTTCTTGGCGATCAGCCAGGCCTCGGAGTTGCGACAGACGCCGGTGGTTCGGGCCGTCCGCGAGGCGGCGCCCGCGGTGGTGAACATCCGGGGCGAGAAGACGGTGACGGAAACGACCGGTTATGGCCGGTCGGAATCTGCCCGGCGGGTGAACGGGATGGGCACCGGGGTGGTGATTGACCAGCGGGGGTACATCGTCACCAACTATCACGTGGTGGAAGGAGTGCGGCGGATCGAGGTGACCGAGGCCAGCGGGGCCCGCCACGTGGCCCAGTTGTTCGCCCGCGATCCCCACACGGATTTGGCGATCATCAAGGTCAAGCCGGAGGAGCCGTTGACGGTGATCCCCCTCGGTCGATCATCCGACCTGATGCCGGGCGAGACGGTGATCGCGGTGGGCAACGCCTATGGGTACGAGGACTCGGTGACGCTGGGGATCGTCAGCGCGTTGCATC
Organism: uncultured Planctomycetaceae bacterium; assembly: GCA_964481605.1. Classification (GTDB taxonomy): domain Bacteria; phylum Planctomycetota; class Planctomycetia; order Pirellulales; family Thermoguttaceae; genus CAYZWG01. The sequence continues at coordinate 4,153 of CAYZWG010000409.1, read as the reverse complement.
GGGCGGTTCAAGTGAGCGACGCCCAGTTCTACGAGGACCTGATTCAGACCGACGCCAGCATCAATCCGGGCAACTCGGGCGGGCCGCTGTTGAACGTGGACGGCGAGATGATCGGTTTGAACGTGGCGGTGCGGGCCGGGGCCCAGGGAATCGGGTTTGCCATACCCGTGGACCGGGTGGTGGCCGTGGTTTCGGATTTGATCGAGTCGAAGGTGGAAGAGCAGGCGTGGCACGGGATCGAGTTCGAGCCGGAGCCGCGCGGGGATGGCAACGGCGCGGTGGTTTCGGCGGTGGAGCCGGGCAGTCCGGCGGAAGAGGCGGGGCTCAAGCGCGGGGACGCTCTGGTTGCCGTGGAGGGTGTGCGGGTGGAGCGGGCGTTGGATTTCTCCCGGGCCATGCTGGACGAGCAGGCGGGGCAGTCGGTGGGTTTGACGCTGGAGCGGGAGGGAGATTCGGTTCATCTGGATCTCACCCTGGCCAAGGCTTCGCGGAGCCGGCAACCCGCGCGAAACTCGTTCTGGGATGTGTTGGGGATGGAACTCGAGCCGATCTCCTCGGAGGAGTTTCGCCGTCGCTTCCGCACGCGCTATCGGGGCGGGCTGACGGTCACCGCGGTGAAGTCCGGTGGACCGGCCAGCCGACAGGGGATCAAGCCCGGGGACGTGCTGGTGGGGATGCACATTTGGGAGACGATTTCGATGGCAAACGTCTCCTACATTGTGAACCGGTCGGACTTCAGCGAGTTTGTGCCGGTGAAGTTCTTCATTCTCCGCGGCGACGAGACTCTTTACGGCTACTTGCCGGTGGCGCTAACGGAGGCCCGGCGGCGGTAAGGCAACTC
>CAYZWG010000409.1:0-3212 GCA_964481605.1 uncultured Planctomycetaceae bacterium | reverse complement strand
CGCTCGGCGCAGGTCTCCTGACCTCGCCGAAACCGCCGACCGCTGGTCTCCCCGGCGCGGCGCCGATGGCCGGGCGGCCCGGTTTCCGCTATGCTGAACGGGACCGTTGTTTTCCCTTCTTCCGGCCTCATCTTGCAGCGGCCCCGCGGCGATGGAAGCGGACTTGATTGCACACCTGCGGCGGCGGCTGCCACCGCATCCGCGGCTGAAGCTCGGCCCGGGCGACGACGCCGCCGTGCTCGATCTGGCGGACTCGGCCGAGTGCGTGCTCACCGTGGACATGCTCACCGACGGGGTCGACTTCGAGCTGGACAAGGTGGATCCCCGGCGGGTGGGGCGAAAGGCGCTGGCGGTCAACCTGAGCGATCTGGCGGCGATGGCGGCCCAGCCCCTGGCGGGCGTGGTGGCGCTGGTGTTGCCGCGCCAGGGCGGGATGGAGCTGGCCGTGGAGTTGTACGAGGGAATGCTGCCGCTGGCCGAGGAGTTTGATCTGGCCATTGCCGGGGGCGACACCAACAGTTGGGAGGGTCGGCTGGCGATCAGCGTGAGCCTGATCGGCCGGGTCACCGGGCGGGGTCCGCTGCGGCGGAGTGGTGCCCGCTGCGGCGATCGGATCGTGGTCACCGGGTCGTTCGGCGGGAGTATTCTGGGGCACCATCTTGATTTTCAGCCGCGGGTGCGAGAGGCGCTGGCGCTGGCGGCGGAGTACGAGCTTCACGCGGGGATCGACACCAGCGACGGGCTGTCGATCGATTTGGCGCGGGTTTGCCGGGAAAGCGGCCGGGGGGCGGTGATTCGGGCCGAGGCGGTTCCCGTTTCCGCTGCCGCGGCGCGGTTGGCCCGGCATCTTGGCGACGGCTCGGCGCCGCTGGACCACGCCCTGGCCGACGGCGAGGACTTCGAGCTGATCCTGGCGGTGCCGCCGGGCGAGGCAAGGCGGATGACGTCTCGGCAGCCGCTGGCGGTGCCGCTAGTGGAGATCGGTCGGTTCGTGGCCGAGGAGGGGCTTTGGCTGGAGCGCGGGGGGCGGCGCGAGCGATTGGTGCCGCAAGGGTATGTACACCAATTCGAGTAGCGGGTGATGCGGGAGGGCGGAAGGGCGAGGCTGTAGGCCGTGGGTGGCCCCGATAGCTCCGTGGGTGGCCCCGATAGCTCTGCTATCGGGGTGCCGTGAGGCACGGGAGGCAAGGATCGCGGCGGGCCGGACTGCCCGCGGGCACGTGGAGCGGGGTCAGCAGCCCCGCGCCGAACCGGTGCCTCTTGCGGCTGCGCCGCCCTGATAGGCAAGCTATCGGGCCACCCGCGCCGAACGGTGGTTTTCGCGACGGGTTGGGCGTGGGAGAGAAATGAGCGTCTGGACGTACGAGGCGAGCGACGAGGCAGCAACGCGGCGGCTGGGAGCGGTGCTGGCGGAGTGTCTGCCCGACGGGTGCGTGGTGGCCTTGGTGGGCACGCTGGGGGCGGGCAAAACGCGGCTGGTGCAGGCGATCGCGGAGTCCAGCGGCGTACGGCGGGGGGAGGTGGTGAGCCCTACGTTCGTCCTCCTGCGGCAGCACCGCGGCCGGCGGTCGATCTGCCATATCGACGCCTACCGGCTGCGGGACGAGGATGAATTCCTCGAATTGGGGCCGGAAGAGTATTTCGAGAATTCCGACCTCACGCTGATCGAATGGGCCGACCGGGTGACGGGCTGTCTTCCACGGGACTACGTGGAGGTTCGCATCGAGGTGAGTGGCCCGAGGGCACGGCGGTTTGAAATCGTGGCGGTGGGGCAGCGATACCGGGCGATGGTTGAGCGATTGGGGAGGGTCGAGTGAGCCGCGGGGCAGCGGCGGGCTCGGGAGACCCGCACCGAACAGTGCCCGCCCGGCCCGGGTTTCCCAGCTACTTCGCCTTACCACTCGATCACGCTCAGAATCACGTCGTGCGGCAATGGCTCCTCGCCCAACCAGTAGGCGACCGAAGAGAATCGCCTACTTGTGTGCCGTCTTCGCACCTTCTTCTTTCAGAGTCGGGCTTGCAGCACAGGACACGATCATTGAACGAGGCACCGTGCCGCAACGTTCCGATCCGTTTCCATCGATGCGCGATCAGACGAACCAGCCTCCTTGGTTCATTTCTTGCCCGAACCCTCCGGCGCTTTTTTGCCGCCGGTCATCTGCATCATGGGGCACATCATCATCGACTTGCCCATTTTGCCACCCATCATCTTCTGCATCATGGGCATCATCTTTCCGCACATCTGTTGGCACACTTGGCCCATTGCCATCGGGGTCGGGGGAATCTTCCCCATTTTGTTGCGTTGCTCGGGCGTTAGCACCGCCATCGCCTTTTCGCGAGACTCCTTTTCAATCGTCGCCAATCGTTTCTTCTGTGCGTCAGACAGTCCAAGCGATTTGGCTTGGCCGAACACGGCACAAGGGCTGTCCAGGAAGATGGGGGTCTTGATCATCACCTGGCACCGCCGCATCATCTCTTCAGACACGCCCGCCTGCCGCATCATTCCCATGCACTGCTGCATCATCGCTTGCGGACTGATTGGCATTCCTCCTTTATCGCACTTTGCCATCTTTCCTGACGTCATTCCACACATCGGACACTTCGTGGACCCCGCTGGGGGCTTCTGCGTGGCCGTTTTGCCCTGGCCGCCGGGCGCCCGCGCAGCGGCCCCGACCGCTGCCGTCTTCGCGGGGCCGGCTTTCTGGGCATTGGCGATCATCGCCACGGACACCACCAGAAAGGACACCACCACGGCCATGGCCAACACCAACCTCGTTTGACGCGACATCGCACTCCTCCTTAAACAAGGGATTGAAACAGACGGAAACATACATTCAATGGGCTACGTATGCACTTCGATTTCGCAGTGCAAGCACCGGCTAAACAGGTGCGGCGCCATGCGTTCAACACGGTCTTTGCTTGTTGTATTGCCTGGTTCTTCGCAACTCCTCCTCAGCGCAACAGGTCGAGCAGTGTGATTGCCCGGTGGCTTTCGATGGGGCCCAGAGCCGTTGAAACCACCCCGTCCAGTACTCCCGCGTAGACGGCGATGCCAGCAATGAATCCAGCGAAAACCACTAGGTGAAACTTGCTCCCCTCGCCGATTCTGACCAGCAGGCTGAGCGGGCACCCCATGGCAAGGAAATACCCGACTCCCTGTAGTTCGACTGTTTGATCTGGGTTGACTCGACGCAAGTATTTATGTATTAGCA
>CAYZWG010000408.1:0-5361 GCA_964481605.1 uncultured Planctomycetaceae bacterium | reverse complement strand
TAGCGAATCTCGAATTGCCGAAATTCGCCCGTGGCCGGCTCGATCGAAATCGCCCGATCCTGGATGGCCAAACGCATCTCGGCCGAGACGGCCGCCAAAAACCGATCGAGTTCGCCCGCACCACCTTCGGCCACCAGAAGCACTTGCCCGTCGGGCAGGTTCTTGACGTAACCGCTTACTGCAAAACGACTAGCGATCTTCCGGGTAGTGTAGCGGAAGCCGACCCCTTGGACCATGCCGCGAAAGTGGACTTGCCGACGCTCCATCTCCATGCTCGCCGCCACCGTCTCCGTAACGCCTACCAAAAACCTTAGTATAACGTCCAAGTGGGGGGGATTCCAGAGGTTACCCTGCGGGCAGAGGGGGTCGGGTCCGGTGGCGAACCGGGGCGGTCGGGCCAGGTTCGCGCGAACTGGGGGTGCGGGAACGGACTTTTTGACTTTTAGCCTGGTTCCCAAGCTCCAGCTTGGGAACCCGCGGGCCGAGAGTTTCGCTCCACTGCGAGCGAAGCGGAGCTTCGCGACGGGTGCGGTCCCAAGCTGGAGCTTGGGACCGAGCGTAACCTCCGGAAGTCCGCTGCTACACCCCCAAACGGGTTGCAGCGGCGGTCCGTCTTGACCCCGGGGCGGGGATTCCGTAATCTTCCCGCCGCCATGAACACCCTGCGATTCGAGCATGTTTTGTCCCGGCTGCTGGCAGCCTGCTTGGCGGCGGCCTGCACCGCCGGGTCTGCCCTGCCGAGTTCGGCCCAAGTCGCGTCGCCGGCCGGCCCCCAGGCCACGGCCCAGACCACCGGGGACGCTGAGGGGGTCTTGGTGCTTCGCAACGGCCAGGTCTTCCGGGGCGCGATCCGGCGCGAGGGGGATCGGCTGATCGTCGCGCTCCAGCACGGCACGATCACCGTTCGCCTGGGCGACGTGGAACTCCGCTGCCGAACCCTGCCGGAGGCCTACCAACTCAAACGGCAACGGATCGGCTTCGGCGGGGCTTACGAACACCTCGAATTGGCCCAGTGGTGCCAGCGGCAGGGGCTCACCCGGGAGGCGGTCGCCGAACTCCAGGCGGCTCGGGCCCTCGAGCCGGATCACCCCTTGATCGGGCTGGTCCAGCGTCGGATCGACGCCTCGCGGCAGCAGCCGACAACCCGTTCCAACGCCGCGGAGGAGCCACGCTCCTCGACCACGCCCGAAGAACTGGACCTGATGGTTCGCGGGATGCCCCCCGGCACCATGGAAACGTTCACGCGGACCATTCAACCGCTGCTGGCGAACAGTTGCACCACCACGGGGTGTCACGGGCCGGGCAGCACGAGCAAGTTTCACCTCTGGCGGGCGCATCCGGGCCGACCGCTGAGCCGCCGTGTCACCCAGCGAAACCTCCATGCCGCGCTGGAGTTTGTCGACCGCGAGAATCCGTCCCGGAGCCCGCTCACGCAGCAGCCGGCCGGGGCCGACGGCGGCGGTCACGCCCTGGTGTTCACCGGCGCCAAGACGGCGCAATACCGGGACCTGGTCGACTGGGTCTACGCCGTGGCCCAAAAACGCCGTTCCTCGCGACCGGCGTATCTTCCCAAGGCCCCCCCATCCGAGCAACCGCCCCAGGGCGTGAGGACGGCCGGCCACGTCTCCTTGGACACGGGAGCACGCAGCCCGTTCGGGCCGGCCGATTCCGACCCACCACCGGGCGGCGTGGTGCCGGCCGTGGTCGAGGAAGCCGCCGGCCGCGACATCGCCAACCCCTTCCAGCTTCCGCCCGATTTCCGACCGCCGCCGCGGGATGCCGGGTCGACGGCCCACCGGCCGGTCGATCCTTTCGATGCGGAAATCTTCAATCGGCGGTACTTCGAGAAGCCTCCGGCCGGCGCAACGACGCCGGCCGCCCATCCCGCCGGCTGAGGGGGATTCTTCTCGTTCTCCGGCTATCCCCGATACCGTTGAATGAAGCGTTCGGCGCGGGGGCTGCCGACCCCGCCGGGCGCCCGTGCCGCGGGGCCAGCCGGGTCTGGTCATTGCCAGGGCGCCGTAAACGTATAGCGGCCCGACTCGACCCGATACACGGCGGCGCGATCTTCCTCGCCGACCGGCGCGACACCCGTGGCGTCGGCAGCCGGCTTGCCGCTTTCGAGCACCTCGGTGGGGTTGGAGGTGGGCACGTAGACGGTGGCGGAGGTGTTGGCGGGGATGGCGACCTTGAGGCTCAGCCGGTGGCCGTCAAGCTGCCAGTCGACGGCGATCGGGCCGCGAATCGAATCGTACCGGCCGCGGGCCCATCGCAGGTCGCCCACGATTCGCGGGCGGATCACGATCCGCCGAAACGCCACGGCCCGGCGGTCGCGCCGGATGCCGAGCAGGTCGGCGTGAAACCATTCCAGGATATGCCCCAGCATACAGTGGTTCTGCGAGACGACGCGCTGCCCGTCCCAGGCCTCGGTCAGCGAGGTGGCCCCCTGCTCCATCTGGTATCCGTAACCGGGCAGGGTGGTGCGGTTGTTCAATTGGTAGATCAGGTCGTTGCGTCCGTGCTCGGCCAGGGCCCGCAGCAAGAATCGGAAGCCGATGTCGCCGGCGGTAATGTGGTCGCGCTGGCGAACTTCGTCCACCAGACGGGCGAAGACTCCGGCTGTCCGATCGGGGTCGACCAGCCCCAGCACCAGGGGCATGGCCTGGGCGGTCTGGCTGCCGGAGGCGTACTGGTTGGTGCGGGGATCGAACAACGTCTGGTTGAAAGCGGCTCGGATTTCCTTGGCCAGGGCCGCATACCGCCGGGCGTCGTCCGGTTTTTCCAGCAGTGTGGCGACCTGGGCAAGGATCGTCACGTCGTGGTAATAGATCGCCGTGGCGGTGAGTGGAATGGGCGTCAATTGGGAAGCGCCGATCGGTTTGCCCATCACGAAATCGGCCCAGTCGCCCAGGCCGTGGGAGACGATATGGCCCTTGGCCCGGCTTTCCAGGTAGTCGACGTAGCGCTTCATGGTGGGATAGCGCGCGGCCAGCACGCGGCGGTCGCCATACCACTGGTAAAGCTGCCAGGGAAGAATCACCGCGGCGCTACCCCACTCGGGCGAATCGCGAAAGCCGCCCGAGAAGACGACGTATTCCGGGGCGATGTCGGGCACCAGGCCGTCGGGCCGCTGCGATTGGCTCGTGTCGCGGGTGATCTTGGCGTAGAGCGAGGCCACGTCGTAGTTGTACATGATCGACGGCCCCATCAGGTGGGGCACTTCCAGCCAGCCGAGTTTTTCGCGATGGGGGCAATCGGTGAGCACGCTCTGCAAATTACTCCCCACGGCCCAGTCGACCAGCCGGTCGATGCGGTTGAAGAGTTCGTTGGAGCAGGCGAAACGCCCCACCCGGCGGGCGGAGCTTCGCGTGAACTGGCCTTCGATCTTCAGCAGCACCGGCTTCTGGTCGGTTGCCGTGCCGGGGGCCGCCGCGCTGAGGGCCGCCGCGCCTTCGACCTGGAGGTAGCGAAACCCGTAGTAGCTGAACCGCGGGCGCCACGTTTCGATGCCCGATCCCTTCAGCGTGTAGGAGAAATAGCTGGGGCCGCCGGAAGCGGATTGGTTGGCCAGCCCTTTCTCGTCGAGCAGTTCGGCCGGAGTGATTCGGACCTTTGCTCCGGCGGGTCCCTCGAGCGAGACCACCGGCCGGCCGGAGAAATTCTGCCCCAGGTCGCAGACGAACACGCCGGGCGTGGGCTCGGAAACCGCCACCGGCGCGAGCGTCTGAATCACCTTGATGGGCGGGGCCGATTGGGCCGCGAGCGTTCCCCCGGGGCCGTCCACCACGGTGGCGGCCTGCCACCCGGCGGCGTCGAAGCCGGGCTGGTCCCAGCCGGGCTGCTCCAGCCGGGCGTCGTAGTCCTCGCCACCGTAAATCGAGGAGAAGGTGATCGGGCCCGGGGCCACGCGCCAAGCGCCGTCGCCGTCGATTTGCGAGGTGCTGCCGTCGGCATACTCCAGCCGCAGGCGGAGGGCCAGCTTGGGGGCCCCGAAGGAACCGGTGAACTTGACATACCGCCCTCCGCCCACGCGATACATTCCGTTGCCCAGCATCACGCCCAGGCAGTTCTCGCCCTGCCGAATCTGCTCGGTCACGTCGTAGGTCGCATAGAGGCATGTCTTGCGATAGTTGGTCCACCCCGGGTCGAGGACATGATCGCCCACCTTGCCGCCGTTGAGCCGCAGTTCGTATTGGCCCAATCCGCAGACGGAAACGACCGCCCGCCGAACCGGCTTCGACACGTCGAAACCGCGCCGCAGCAAGGGGAGCCGTTCGAGGTCCTGCCGCACGGCGGGCACGCCCCACGGCTCCATCTTTGCGTCGCCCAGCGATTGCGCCGCCGGCCAGGCGGAATCGTCCACTTTGGGCGTGTTCCAGCCGGTTGCGGCCGCCTGGGAGCTTTTCCACGAGCCGTCCGTGCGGAGGACGATCCGCCGGCCGTGGGCCAGTTCCACGATCAGCTTGCCGATCAGTCCGGCCGGATTGGGGTGTTCGGTTCCGTTGGTGGCCGCCACGGCGAGCACGTTGGCCCCCGCGTGGAGTCGCTCCGTGACGTCATAGGCCCGGGCCGTCGACCAGCCCGGCGCTTGCCCAATCGTCTGGCCGTTGACGTAGGCCGTGAACTCGTTGTCCGCCGCAAGGAATAGTCTCGCCCGCAGCAGGCGGCTTGCCGGGGGCAGGGCGAGGACCTTGCGAAAGTACCGCACCCCCGGCGGCGCGGCCACGGCCGGGTCTTTCCCGGGAAACCAGATCCACTGGCAGTCGTCCAGCGTGACCGCTTGTCGCGGGGCACGCCCGATCCAGGCGGCGTCCTCCTCCGGCGAGAAAAAGAGCCCCATCGTCCAGGTGGCCGGATCGCTCCACGGCGACACTTCCCCCCGCCGGTCCCAGAGGCGAACCTTCCACCAGCACTGCTCTCCGGCCCGCGGCTTCCTGCCCGCATAGGCAATCTGAATCGTTTCCTCCGACGCGACCTTTCCCGAATCCCACAGCTCCCCTCGATCCGCATCGAGTTGTTCCCGGGTGCCGGCCACGAGGACCTGGTAGGCCGTCTGGCCCAGGCCCCTGCGGTTGGGGTCTTGGCCCTTCACGATCCAGCTTAGCCGTGGGTTGGGGCTGTCGATGCCGAGAGGATTTTGGCGATACTCGCACCGCAGTCGTGCGGGCTGAATATCGGCCGCCTCCAACGCCGTCTGTGCGGCCACCAGGGCGGCCGCCAACGCCAACGCAGGTGTGCAACGCATCATTTCGGTTCTCTCCGCAGGGGTGGAGAAAGGGGGCCAGGTGTGCTTTTCGTTCCGCTTCTAGTATTACTGCGCAGGGTTGTTCGTTGCGATTCTCCGTAAGTCCTTACGAAACC
>CAYZWG010000407.1:0-5362 GCA_964481605.1 uncultured Planctomycetaceae bacterium | reverse complement strand
AAGGAGGACCTTGGGAACGAGAGGTAGCTCCGTAGGCCGGATCGTGATCCGGCCTACGTTCTGGTTCCCAAGCTCCAGCTTGGGAACCCCCGGCGCCGCGTGCCTCGACCCGTGCCCTGCGAAGCGGAGCTTCGCGGAAGTGCGTTCCCAAGGAGGACCTTGGGAACGAGAGGTAGCTCCGTAGGCCGGATCGTGATCCGGCCTGCGGTCTGCTATATTGACGCCCTGCCGTCGCGGCCCCGGCCCGAATTGAATTGCCCGGAGGAGGTTCCATGTATGTCGTCTGTGTTCACGTCCACGTCGCGGCGGAAAACCGCCAACCGTTTATCGACGCCACGCTGGAAAACGCCGCCGCCACGCTGCAAGAGCCCGGCAGTCTCCGCTTCGACGTGATCCAGCAACTCGACGATCCGAATCGGTTCCTTCTCTACGAGGTCTACCGGGACGAAGCGGGGATGCGGGCCCACAAGGAGACGGCCCACTACGCCAGGTGGCGCGACACGGTGGCCCCCTGGATGGCCGAGCCCCGTCGCGGCGTCAAGCACCAGGCCCTCTTCCCCACCTCGGAAACCGGCTGGAGGGCAGAGGGCTGAGCGGCGCCCACGCCGGGCCGGGACTCGGTCCAGGGTGGGCATTTCCGGCCGTTGCACACTCTCGGGGGGTGTCGGCGGGCCACGGCGTAAGCTACACTTGGACGGAATCGCTTGATGCGGCAATCGGGTCCCGGCGGGCCACACTCGTTTCGGGTCGAACGAAAATGGACACGGAAACGGTTGGCAGGCCGATGGAAATCCTCCTCGTCGAAGACGACCTGGAGGACGCCGGCTTGACCTTCGAGGCGTTGCGCGAGGGGGAGGTCCCCTGCCGGGTCAGCCTGGTACGCGACGGGGAAGAAGCGCTGGAATTCCTCCACCGCAAAGGCAAGTACGCCCGGGCACCGCGACCGGACCTGATCCTGCTCGATCTACAACTTCCCAAGCTGGACGGCCGAGAAGTGCTGGCCCGCGTGAAGGCGGACGAGAAACTCGCCCGAATTCCCGTGGTCGTGATGACCGTTTCGCGCACGCACCGCGAAATCCTCAAGAACGAGAACCTCCACGTGGAAAGCTACCTGACCAAACCCTTCGAACTGAAGGAGTTTCTTTCCGTGGTCAGGTCGCTGAGAAGGTATCTCTTGACCGACGTGATTCTCCCCCGCTGAGGCGCGTCGCCGGGCGACCGCAGGGGCGGGAACGGGGGGGCTACTGGCCGCCGCCGATCGCCTCGAGCGCCTTCCGGGCGGCCTCTCGCACACTCTCGTCGGGGTCGTGCTGGAGTCGCTCCAGCGCCTTTTTGGCCGCCGCGGCGGCTTTGCCGAAGCAGCAGAGGCCGCCCGCCGCTTCCCGGCGGAACTTGGCGTCGGGATCGGCCAGGCCCTTGATCAACACCGGCACCGCCCGCTTGCAGCACGCGGGACAGTCGGGATAAATGTGGGCCAGCGCCCAGGCGCTGACCAGTGTGAGGCTTTCGTCCCCGCCGTCGAGCACCTTCAACAGCGCCTCCCGGCTCTCCTGGGCAGCCGGGCCAATCCGGCCCAAGGCGTAGCAGATGGCGTAGCAGAGGGGGCCCTCGCAGTCGCCCAGTTTTTTTATCAGGGCGGGCACCGCCGCCTTGGCCGCCGGCCCAATCTCGGCCAGGGCCAGGGCCGCTTCGTTCTGGGCATCCGGGTTTTCATCATCCAGCAGCTTGGCCAACGGCTCCACGGCCGGTGCGGCGTCGGCGCCCATCTGTCCCAGGATGTGGGCCACGTAGGGACGGGCCTCTTCGTTTTCCTCCAGCGCCTCGAGCAATCGCGGGATCGACGCCGGCCCCAACCGGGCCAACGCGCCCAACATCCGCACGGCCACCTTGTCGTCCGCCGACTTCAACGCTTCAAGCATGATCGGGCGGACCACCTTGGGGTCGGCCCCCAGTTCGTCCAGCGCCCGCGCGGCCGCCACCCGCCCCCGCGGATCGTCCGACTTCAAACCTGCAATCAACGCCAGAATCGCGCGGCGCAGCGCCCGCGGGTTGCCCGGCTGCGCCTTCGCCAAGGCGAGGATACAGACGGTCTTCAACACGCCGTTCGACTGGCTGGCCATCTGGGCCAACTTCCCCATCACCGGGCGCGGAATCTGGCCGATCTCTCCCAGTGCGTAGATCGCGGGAACCTGTTGAATCTCGTCGTCGATCATCGCCGTCAACTTGGGCACGGCCGGGGCCGCCGCCTTGCCGATCGCCGCCAGGGCGAGGATCGCTTCCCGGCGAAGGGCGGGGGATTCGCTGTCCAGAAGATCGCTCAGGGCGGGCACTGCGTCCTTGGCCTTGGGACCCACTTCGCTGATCACCAGGCAGGCGTAGTAAGCAATTTTGTCGTCCTTCAAGGCGTCCACCAGGTGGGCGAGCACTTCCGGGTTGTCGGCCGCGCCGGTCAGCGCTTCCAGCACGCGGAAGCGGACCGCCGGGTCGGGATCTGCCAGCAGCTTGCCCAAGAGCGGCAGCATCACCACCGGGCCGGGGTGAATCTTCTGCAAAGCGGTGATCGTCTCCCGACGCACCGTGGCGTCCGAATCGACGAGCAAGGCGGAAAGGGCCTCGGCCGCCGGTTTGGCGGCGTCGCCGATCTCGCCCAACGCCGCGGCCGCATGGGCACGAACGATCGCCGAATCGTCCTGGAGGGTCTTGATCAACGCCGGCACCGCGGCGGCGGCCTGCGGACCGGCAGCCCCCAACGCATTGGTCGCGTCCACCCGCGCTGCCTGGTCCCCGCTGCCCAAGGCCTCGATCCATTGGGGCACGGTCCGCTCCGCGGCGCCTGCCACCAACGACCACATCATCAATGCCGAAGCCGCGCCAATCGATGCACAAGTACGCATGTTTGTCTCCGCGTGCAAACCTTCGAGAAAGGCCGAGCGTTGGGGCCCCAAATTGACATCCCACAATTTCCAACTATTATAACTTTGAAAACGATGGGAGGAAACCAAATACCGCGCCGAGCAGCGAGTTGACCCGGAACCCCCCCGCAGGGTGGATTCCGTCTTTCCTCCGCCGTTGGCCGATAGAGCCAATTGCGAGCCGGGGCCTCCGCGGTACACAATAGGGCTAGACCCCCTCGAATCACGGGAGACTGAGACGATGCGAACTCTGGCAACGAGTCTGGTCCTGGTCCTGGTGGCCGGCGGCGGGATCGCCGCGGCGCAATACTACGACGACTACGGCGGGTACGGCGGGTACATCGACAATCGCGCCTCCACGGTGGGCGAAGGCTACGCCCGCGGCATGGCCGACGTGATCCGCTCCCAAGGGATGTACAACCTCTCCACGTCGGAAGCGGCGATCAACATGACCGAGGCCGCCCGCCGCGACATGAAAAACCGCGATCGGTGGACCGATACCTATTTCGGGATGCGACAGAAGAACCGCGACTACCGGGCCGCCGAGCGCCGGCCGCGTGCCACCCGCGAAGACTGGATTCGCTACGCCCAGATGGGCAAACCCAGGCAGCTCAGTCCCAGCGAACTCGACCGGGTGACCGGCGATGTGCAGTGGCCCCGGCTGCTGATGCAACCGCAGTTTGCCAGCTACCGCGCCGAACTCGACCCCCTCTTCGCCAAGCGGGCGGAATACGGCGAGTCGACGTGGGACGACTACATGCGGATCGACCGGAAGACCAAGGAGATGCAGGCCGAACTGAAGAAGATGATCAAGCACATTCCGCCGCAAGACTACATGGCCGCCAAGCGATTCCTGGAAGGCCTCAACTACGAAAACAAACTTCCGGCCAGTTGAGCCGCGCCCGCGACCCTGCGCCGTGCGGCCGGCCGGCGCGTGGCACCACTGCTTGTAAACATCTTCAAGGGCCGCTGAACGCTCGCGTATCGCAATCCGAAGCATAAGCGAGGGATTCCCGGCTGGTGATTCTCCCTCGCTTACGCTTCGGGTTATGATGGCCACGGCTCGACGAAACCAGATTCCGTAGGGTGGGTGCTCCGCACCCACGCGGAGCGACGGTCCATCATGAGGCGTCGGGCGTCGAGTTGCGATGGTGGCGCGTGCGTGCAAGCACCCACCCTACGGAATGGCCGGGGGCAAGGATTAGCGTTTGGAGAACTGGGTTCCCCGCCGGGCACCGCGGAGCCCCGGCTTCTTCCGCTCTTTCATGCGGCCGTCGCGAGTCAACAGGCCGCTGTCCCGCAGGCTTTCTTCGAACTCCGCCTTCATCGCCTTCAACGCCCGCGCGATCCCCAGCTTGCAGGCGTCCGCCTGGCCCGAGTAGCCCCCGCCGTGTACGCGGATGATGATGTCGACCGCGTCGCGCTGCCCGGTCTCTACCAGCGGCGCGAGCACGGCCTGGCGCTGCTGAAGATTGGGAAAATACTCGTCCAAGGGCCGCTTGTTGATGAGAATCCGGCCTTCGCCCGGTCGAATCCGCACTCGGGCCACCGACGATTTTCGCCGCCCGGTCCCCAACAAGTCGTTCGTTCCTTTGCCGGGAATGATGACCGCTTCTGCCATGAGTTCTCCACTTCCCTCGTCTGGGGCAACTCCCCACAGTGAACCCACCCGATGACACTCTCCACCGACAGGGGGGCGGTGGCGGCCAGTCGCGGATCACCGGTCGGTTGTTTCCCCGAGAGTTACCTGTTCTGTCGCCGGAAGCCGGCCGGCCCCCGCACGGTCTTATTGTTTCTTTCGGCTGCCCAGGTCGATCGGGTGGGGCCGCTGGGCTTGATGAGGATGGTCCTCACCCGCATACAACTTCAGCTTGGCGAGCATTTTTCGGGCGAGCTTGTTCTTGGGCAGCATTCTTCGCACCGCCTCGGCAAGCACCAACTCGGGCTTGCGCGCCAGGCGCTGCCGCGCCGTCTCGCTCTTCAGGCCGGGATAGCCGGTGTACCAGGTGTACTGCTTCTGGTCCCACTTCTTTCCCGTGAAGACCACCTTCTCGGCGTTGATCACCACCACGAAATCGCCCGTGTCGACGTGGGGTGTATAGGTGGGACGATGCTTGCCCATCAAAATCACCGCGATGTCGCTGGCCAGTCGGCCCACGGTCTTGTCGCTGGCGTCCACCAGCCACCACTTGGGCTTCACGTCCCCGGGCCGAGCCATGTACGTCTTCGTCATCGCCAACTCGCTTCGTGCACTCGTAACGCTGTCGGGCCTGTGTTTCTCGCCCCGGCCGGCGGTCGCCAACAGCCGGTCAAGCTGCCGGCGACGCGGGGAAACACATAATTTAACCGTTTCTCGGTTCCGCGGCAACCGGTCGATCGCCCCCACCGCGGCAAAGGGTGCAGGAACGGACTTCCTGCGGTGGTTCGAAGTGGTGGTTTCAAGGGGGAGA
>CAYZWG010000406.1:0-5397 GCA_964481605.1 uncultured Planctomycetaceae bacterium | reverse complement strand
CACGGGCTGCCCAGGTTCTTGAACCTGGGCAGCCGGCAAGAGGTCAGGCCAGCGGGTGACGACGCCCAGCCGGTGTGGCCATTCGATGGAGGCAGTGATTTGCGCTGACCTCTTGTGGCTCCAGCCACACCGGTTCAAGAACCGGTGCTACCCACTTTCGAGTGAGGCCGCGCGGGGGGCGAACTGATCAGGAAAAAAACTCCACCGCGTTCCGGAAAATCCGCAGCCCCTGGCCCGGATTCGTCCCCTCGCCGCGGGTCCAGCGGGGATGGTGGGTGCGGTCGATGTGGCGTTCCGGATGGGGCATCATTCCCAACACCCGACCGGTGGCGTCGCAGATGCCCGCCGTGTTGCCCCAGGAACCGTTGGGATTGTCCGGATAGGGCACATGCCCGTTGGCCGCCACGGCCTGCTCGCGCGCCAGCGGGCGATACCGCAGGGTCAACCGGCCCGCCGTGTCGAGGTGCTGCAAGACGTCTTCGTCGCGGGTGACGAATTTCCCTTCGGCGTGAGCCACCGGCAGGTAGATCGACTCGATGCCGCCGAGGAAGACCGACTTCCGGCCGTCCACGCCGAGCCGGACCCAGCGGTCCTCGAAGCGGCCGGAATCGTTCCACGTGAGCGTGGCCTCCGGGCCGTCGTCGCCGGGCTCCAGCAACACGCCCGACTTCAACAGCACCTGGAATCCGTTGCAGATGCCCAGGATCAAACGGCCCTCGTCCTTGAAGCGGGCCATCGCGTCGGCCAGGTGGTGCCGGATCTGATTGCCCAGAATTCGTCCGGCGGCCACGTCGTCACCGTAGCTGAACCCGCCGGGCAGGCAGAGCACCTGGAACCGGTCGAACAGGTCGGGCTTCTCCAGCAGCCGGTTGATGTGCAGGATTTCCGTGGCCGCGCCCGCCCGCTGAAAGGCATAGGCGGTTTCCTCATCGCAGTTGGTGCCGGGGGCGCGAAGAATGAGCACGTTCGGTTGGGGCATCGGTCAGCATCCGGTCAGGGTTCCGCACCCCGCGCCGGCGGCGGGGTGGATAGCGTCCAGTCAGGGTTTCGCGAAACGGTCTACCAGTCGAGCGGTTCTTGCCAGGCCTGCTTGAGTCGATCCAACTCGGCCTCCACCACGATGGGGGCGCCGATCTCGGTGGGCTGCGGGGAGGTCTCGCCGGGAATGGGGCGGGGAATGCCCACGATTTCCAGTTTGCCGGTCTCGGTCACCTCGCCCACCAGCGCACAGGGCACGCCTTCCATCGCCTGTTCAAAGGCCTCCGCGCTGTCGGCCGCCACCTCGCAGAGGAAGCGGGTGTTCGACTCGGAGAAGAGCAGGGCCGCCGTGGCGCCGGGGTAGGTTGCCAGGGGGTGCAACTCCTCTTGGGGCATGGCCCGGACAAGCTCCTCGACTTGTTGTTTCGACTGTGCGTCGGGCTCGATCCGTTGCGGCACCTGGCCCAGGAAGAGCCGCGCCCCCAGGCCGCCGGCCAGGGCCATTTCGGCCGCCGCGGCGGCCAGGCCCCCCTCGCTCAGGTCGTGGCACGCACGCACCAGGCCCCCATCGATCGCCCGATGCAGGGTGGCAAACGTTTTTCTGGCCACGGGCGGGTCGACGCGGGGCACGCGGCCGCCGGCGAGGTGTTGGACCAGGGCGAAATGGGAGCCCCCCAGCTCCTCCCGCGTGAGGCCCACCTGGTAGAGAAAATTGCCGCTCTGTTTGAGGTCCATCGTGACCGACCGATCCACGTCCTCGATCTGGCCCAAGGCGCTGATCAGGAGGGAGGGCGGAATGGAGATCGGCTCGCCGCCGGCGGGGTGGAATTCGTTGTTGAGGCTGTCCTTGCCGCTGATAAAGGGCGTGCCCAGGGCGACGGCCAAATCGCGGCAGGCCAGCGCCGCGCGGACCAGCGAGCCGAGCGTTTCGGCCCGGTCGGTATTGCCCCAGCAGAAGTTGTCGAGGATCGCCACGCGGCCCGGATCGGCTCCCACCGCCACGCAGTTTCGCACCGCCTCGTCGATCGCGCTGGCCGCCATCCAGTAGGGGTCCAGATCGCCGTAGCAGGGGTTCATGCCGCAGGAGACCACCAGGCCGCGACGCGAATCGAGCCGCGGCCGCACCACCGCGGCGTCCGAGGGGCCGTCGTTGGCGACGCCCACCAGCGGCTTGACCACGCTGCCCCCCTGCACCTCGTGGTCGTACTGGCGAATCACCCAATGCTTGCTGGCCACGTTGAGCGAGCCCAGGATGGCCAGCAACTCCTCGGTGTAGTCCCAGGTGTGTTTCTCCGGCAGGGGTTGCTCGCCGACGGGTTGGGGCCGGTAGACGGCCTGGCGGACCACGGGCGGGCGTCCCTGGTGCAAAAACTCCATGGAGAGATCGGCCACCTGGTGGTCGTGATACTTGAGCACCAGCCGCCCGCCGGGAACGTACCTGCCGATCACCGTGGCCTCCACGTCCTCCGAGCGGCAGAGCGCGTCCAGCGCGTCCCACTTCTCCTCCGGCACGGAGAGCACCATCCGCTCCTGGGCCTCGGAAATCCAGATTTCCGTGTAGGAGAGCCCCTCGTATTTGAGCGGCACCCGCTCCAGCCAGACCTCCGCCCCGATGTCTTCGCCCATCTCGCCCACGGCGCTGGAGAGTCCCCCCGCGCCGCAGTCGGTCACCGCGTTGTAAAGGCCGCGGTCGCGGGCCACCAGCAGCACGTCCAGGAGCATCTTCTCGGTAATCGCGTTGCCGATCTGCACGGCGCCGCCGGAGACGGTCTCGCTCTGGCTGGTCAGTTCGGCCGAGCTGAAGGTGGCGCCGTGGATTCCGTCGCGGCCCGTGCGGCCGCCGATGGCCACCACGAGGTCGCCCGGCCGGGGGTGTTTTCGCGACTTGTCGCGGGGAACCAGCCCCACGTTGCCGCAATAGACCAGCGGGTTGCCCAGGTAGCGGCGGTCGAAGTAGACGGCGCCGTTGACCGTGGGGATGCCCATCCGGTTGCCGTAATCGCGGACCCCCGCCACCACGCCCTTCATCACCCGGCGAGGGTGGAGCACGCCAGGCGGAAGCTCGTCGGCGGGGGTGTCGGGCGGGGCAAAGCAAAAGACGTCCGTGTTGCAGACCGGCTTGGCCCCCATGCCCGTCCCCATGGGGTCGCGGATCACGCCGCCGATGCCCGTGTTGGCCCCGCCATACGGCTCCAGGGCCGAGGGGTGATTGTGCGTTTCCACCTTGAAGACGACGTTGTAGAGGTCGTCGAAGCGGATGATCCCGGCGTTGTCTTCAAACACGCTCACGCACCAGTCCCCCTCGCCGGCGGCCCGGCGGACCTCCTCGGTGGCGGCGAAAATCGTCTCCCGCAGCATGTTCTCGAACGATTGCTCCCCTTGCTCGTCGCGATAGCGAATCCGCCCGGCCAGCGTCTTGTGGCTGCAATGCTCGCTCCAGGTCTGGGCCACGGTTTCCAACTCGACGTCGGTGGGGTCGCGTCCCAAACCGCGGAAGTGTGCCTGGATCGTTCGCATTTCCTCCAGCGACAGGTAGAGCTGGCCTTGGCGGCTCGACCGCTCCAGGGCCTGGTCGTCCATCTCGCCCAGGGGCACGGTCACCGGCTGGAACCGGTAGGCCGTGCCAAATTCAAGCCGCTGGAGTTTGAGCGGGCCGACCACCACCTGCTCGATCGCCTCGTTGGCCAGCACCTTGCCGCAAACCGCTTCCAGCGCCTCCTGGGGCAGATCACCCAGCCAATACTTCTTCAGCGTGCGGACCGCCTCCGGCTTGAGGCCGAAGTCGCCGATCGCCACCAGCGCGCTCTGGGCCACGGGGTCCATCACCCCGGGCTTGGGCAACACGTGGACCACGCAGGCCGCGGCGCCACGGGCCCGCTCCAAGGCGGCATCGCCCACCGGGGCAATCACCGTGCGCTCGACCACCGGATCGGCCAACAGCTCGCGGGCAATGCGGGCGACGTCCTGCCGGCCGAGATCGCCCTGGATCAGGTAGCCCCGGGCGGAATACACCGCCAGCGGCCGGGACCATCCCAGGTCGGCCACGTCGCCGGCCACCTGCCGGGCGATCAAGTCGGGTTGGTCCTCGGCCGGATAGATATCAACTTCCCAGAGCATCTCGTTTCCGTTTGGCTTCTTCCAGGAGGGTTTCCAGTTCCGCTTCGTTCTCCCGCCGGATCGCTTCCTTGAGCAGGCCGAGTTGCTGCTCGAAGGCCTCGATCGCCTCGGCGACGTTGCGCCCGTTCTGCGAAAAAATCTGCCGCCAGAGGCCCGGATCGCCGGAACCCAACCGCGACGTGTCCCGAAAGCCGGTGCCCGCCAGCCTGGCCCAACGCTCGGGCAGCGAGGCCGCCAGGGCCACGGCCACCGCGTGCGGCATGTGGCTGGTCGCCGCCAAGGCCCGGTCGTGGGCCTGCGGCGACATCACCTCGACCTCGGACCCCAAGGCACTCCAAAAGGCCTTCCACTGGTCGACGTCCCGCGGGCGGCTTCGCTCGGTAGGCGTCAGCACGGTGGTGCGACCTTCAAACAACTCGGCCCGGGCGTTGGCCGCGCCGGTCTTTTCGCTGCCGGCCACGGGATGGCTGCCCACGTACCGGCAATCGCCCGGCAGGCGGCCATCCAGCGCCTCGACAATCGCCGCCTTGGTGCTGCCGGCATCGGTCAACAAGGCGTCGGGCGGACAATGCTCGGCCACACGCAAGACAAAATCGACAACCAGTCCCACCGGCGTGCAAACCACAACCCGTTCCGCCTGGGCCACTCCCCGGGCCAGGTCGGTGGTGGTTTCGGTCACCGCGCCCACGCGGAGGGCCGTCTGGAGACTGGACTGCCGGCGGCCGATGCCGATCACCCGCTCGGCCAGGTGGCGCCGGCGGACCGCCAGCCCGATCGAGCCACCGATCAGCCCCACCCCCACAATGGCCACCGAATCGAAGCGCATCGCACCCCTTCTGCGAACAGTCCGGCTGGGATGAAGCCGCACATTGTAGCAGATTCCCGGGGCAAGGCGGAAGGAGGCCGGCGAAGGGGGACAGCCGCCGTAGGCCGGATCGCGATCCGGCATGGATCGGGCAAGATAGCCGTAGGGCCGGCTGTGCCGGCCGGTTACCACGCTGCGCAGCGTCAGCCCCGTTTCGGCTCCGCGCAGCCGGCCCTACGGGGCTCGGGGCCGCTGCCCCCCTTCGCGTTTTCGCAGTTCAAACGGGAAAACCACGGATACCACGGATATCGCGGATAGGGCAAGAGTTCTACCCTGCCGGGCCTACAGGCTTGTCGTATCCGCGTTATCCGTGTGATCCGTGGTGGATCAGAATTGGTCGCGGAACTCGTTTCCACGGCAACTTGGCATGTTTGTCAAAGCCTATCCGAAGGTGTCGAAAACCACGGATATCACGGATATCAATATCGGATGAGCAC
>CAYZWG010000405.1:0-5399 GCA_964481605.1 uncultured Planctomycetaceae bacterium | reverse complement strand
AGCTCTCAGAATCTCCCACCTGAAACCTCCAACTCGAACCACCTTCGGAAGTCCGCTGCTGCACCCCTTTCCGCAGCAGGCGAGTGCGACCGCGATGGATTCGCCGCGTGTTACTATATCGATTTTGCATCGCCAATCAATACGGAATGGGTCACGGTTCCGTCCCTCCAACCGACCACATTCCCGCTGCCCGCAGCGCACCAGGTGAGCGGGAAACCGCCCTCTCCTTCGAGGACCATCGCCAACCCGAGGAATCGTCCTCTCAAGAACAAGAATACGGCGCTCCGGCGGTCTCTGCCGGGAGAATATGAAAGCGGCAGGGCATTCGGAGGAACACCCTGCCGTGAAGCGATCGAATCGATGGCACTGCCCACTCGCCGGCCGGCCCACGCTCGCACGCCTTGCCGTCTCCGTTGAAATACCCCGTGGAGATCACGGGCAAGGGAACAGCGAAAAAGGCGGACTCTACCGGCTATTTTTTTCTCAACTCGGGCGGCGTCTGGGATTCCCCGTGTGCCTGCACTTTGTGGCAGTTGATGCACACGATCCCCGGACGCATCTTCCAGATCGTATCCCGGACCAGCTTTTCCTCATCCGCGGAAAGCTTTTTCTGGGCAAACGGCTTGGCGGCTGCTTCGTGCTTGCTGCCGGGACCGTGGCAGGCCTCGCAAGTCGTTCCAGCCAGGCTGGACGACGACTCGATGTCCTTGAAGCCCGTCTCTTCCCCGTAACCGGTGGAGTGGCATTTTAGACACTTGGCATCGGTCTTGTACTCGTCGGGAAGAAGATTGAACGTTTTGGAATGTTTCGTCTTCTTCCAGGACATGAACTGTTTGAAGTGGCACGAAGCGCACCTCTTGGACCCGGTGTAAGTCTGGTTGGCCGGCGGCGCCGGCTCGGCGACCTGGTCGGCTTCCTCGGCCTCAGCCGCGGCCACGATCGCGGGCGGACTATTCCCCACCGTCGTGAGAACTGCCAGCAGCAATATGGCCACGCAAGCGACCGCGGTCCTGGCAAGCGCATCTCCCATAAACTTTCCCATCACTACGTCTCCTCCCTTTCTTCTGGGCCTGAAGTAAACGAAACTGGAACCGCAGCAAGCATCCCGCCGCTGCATCTCTTGCCCGCTTCGAGGTTGGTGCCTGACCCCACGAAATGAGGTTGCTTCTCCGCCCGCCTCCACGGTCGAGGCCAGTCTAATCCGTCAGCGTCACCGCGTCAACGAACGAATTTTCTTCAAGCCTTGTTCGACGCTCGAATACCTCTTTCGCCGGCCGGCCCTGGTCCGAATGGTGGAATCTCACTGCTTGCCGGGCGGTTCGGCGGGGGAAGAAAGACAGCTAGGGCAGACAATATTATTCTTTCCGGTGGTGATTGCTTCGGTGGGCCGAGCCACTGCCGCCAATCCGCCGTTCCCCTTGCGGCAGGCCCCCTGCCAACTCGCTCAAATGGGCCTGCTCCGCCGGGCTTTCCCGGGACCTGACCGGTACGCCGAGGGCCGAGTGTTCCGCTTGAAGTGCAAAGACGTTTGACGTCCCTGGAAGCATGTGCTATAAGACACGTTTTGCAAAAGTCGAGCTACAAGCGCTCCACCTGGGACAGGGTTCACGTGGGGGCGACTTTTCGGCTGGTGGCGTGTACATAACCGTGTCATGATGGGGGCACTGTCGTTGGCCCGTCGGCGCTGAACGCCGAATATCGCGGGGAGGAAAGGATTGCCGCGACCTCCGACGGAGCGGTTTCGTCGTGAGGGTGATCTGCGCCGCTTTCACCGTGCGTGGCGAGATGTGGCCGACTGCTGGAGCGTGTCCGAGGAAACACTATGGTTGATGAGCCTCACTTGCGGCCGCGTCGCAACTTGCTTCTGGCTGCCTTAAACACCGGGGTTGCAGGGTCTTTGGCGGCGATCTTTTACCCTGTGGTGCGTTTCCTTTGGCCGCGGCCGGCGACGGTCTCGGGAGCCACGGAGGTCGTCGCTCCCTTCCGGGTCAATCAGCTTCCCAACGCCCAGGGCAATCCCTTCAACTTTGGCGGCAAGCCGTGCTTGGTGGTGCTCACCCCGGAGGGGCAGAAAAGGATATCCCAGGGCTCCCCTCCGCAAGCGGACGACGTGAGGGCCTTCAACGCCGTCTGCACGCACGTCGACTGCACCGTGGAATACCGGCCGGACCACGGTGACATCTTCTGTAATTGCCACGGCGGCGTTTACGATTTGCACGGTCGCAACGTGTCGGGCCCGCCGCCGCGCCCCTTGGAGGCTTACACGGTGAGCCTGCGGGGAAAGCCCGGGGAGGAGGAGATCATTGTCTCTCGCAGCACGTGATCAAAGCGGGGAGGGCCAGACGTGGAAGCAGCGTCTGTGGGGATTCCTCTCCGAGCGGCTGGGCCTGGAGGTGGTCATCGGCCTGGCCGCCAAGAAGAAAGTGCCCCTCCACCGGAGCACGCCCTTCTATTTTCTCGGCGGAATGGCGCTGTTTCTGTTTGTGATACAGATCGTTACCGGAATCCTTCTCTCTCTCTACTACAAACCGTCGCCCGATCACGCCTTTGAAAGCGTTCGGGCCATCATGACGGAAGTCGAGTTCGGTTGGCTGATCCGCTCCGTGCACTCCTGGAGCGCCAACCTGCTGGTGGGGGTGCTGTTGGTTCATGTGTTGACGACGTTCATGATGCGGGCCTACCGGCGGCCCCGGGAGTTGACCTGGGTCAGCGGAATCTTCCTCTTGGGGCTTTTCATGGCCTTCGGTTTCAGCGGTTATCTGCTCCCCTGGAACAAGTTGGCGTTTTTCGCCACGCGGGTGGGCACCGCGATTGTGGGTGTGGTCCCCCTGGTCGGCCATAAACTGCTGCTGTTGGCACGGGGTGGAGAAAACGTCACCGGCGATACGCTGGCCCGGTTCTACTCGCTGCACGTGGTCGTTTTCCCCCTCATCACGTTCACCCTGCTGGCGGTGCACCTGTTTCTCGTACAGCAACACGGCATGAGCATCCCCCAGCGCGAAGCTTCCCGCCGGGGGGGTGCCGACAAGGTGCCTTCCATCCCCTTTGTGCCCGATTTTCTCTTGCGGGACATGGTCGGGTGGTACCTGGCGCTGGGAATTCTGGCGGCCTTGGCGGCTTTGTTTCCCTGGGAACTGGGTGAGAAAGCCGACCCTTTCGGATCGGCTCCGGCGGGAATTCGGCCCGAGTGGTACTTCCTCTTCATGTTCCAAACCCTCAAGCAGCTTCCGGCCCACATTGCGGGCATCGAGGGCGAAGTGTTGGGAGTGTTGTTCTTCGGATTCTGCGGACTGGTGGTGCTGATGGTCCCCTTCCTGGACCGGGGTCGGTTTTCCCGAAAAGCCTTGGCACTTCTGGCCGGGGCAGCGGTCGCGTTTTTCATCGTGATGACGGCCTGGGGATGGTTTCCCGACAACTTCCCCTTGGCCACGATCCTGGGAATGTCGCTCTTGCTGGGCATATTGGCGATGCTTACCCGGTTCCTCGACCGCGACGGGCGCGCCGGCCGAATCCTGCGTATTCTGCTTGGCTTGAACATGTTGATCCTGCTTGCCGCGATCGTGTGGGAACTCCTCCGATGAGAGCATTTCTGGGAATACTGTTGGCCGCCGCACTGCCGCTGGGGACCGCCTCGGGATGGGGAGCCGAAAAGCCGATTCCCGCTCCGGACCCGGCCAAGGCCAACGCCCCCTTGCCGGAAGAATACTCCTGCACGTTCTGCCATGCGGATGGGGAAACGTTCTCCGGCGAGACGCAACATCTGCTGGTGACGGAAAAGGACCTCCTCGGCGATATCCACTGGGAGAAGGGTCTGCGCTGCCACGATTGCCACGGCGGCAATCCCAGCCTGGAGCAGTTCGTCGACCATCGAAAGGACACCACGTTTCACAGTCTCGAGTCGCCCGCCGAGATTCCCACTTTCTGCGGCCGCTGCCATTCCGATATCGAGTACATGAGGCGCTTCAGTCCTTCGGCCCGTACGGATCAGGAAAAAGAATATTGGACCAGTGGTCACGGCCAGGCCCTCAAAGGGAAGGGGGATACCGGCGTTGCCACCTGTGTTTCCTGCCACGGCAGGCACGGAATCCTCGCCGTCGAGAACCAGAATTCGCCCGTCTATCCGACCCGCGTCGCCCAGACCTGCAGCGGCTGCCACAGCGACGAAAAGCTGATGGCCGGCCGGGTCTACCACGGCCGCGCCATCGGCCACGATCAGTATCGACGCTGGCGAAAGAGCGTTCATGGACAAGCCATGCTGACCAAGGGCGACCTCAGCGCTCCCGCCTGCAACGACTGCCACGGCAACCATGGGGCCGTGCCGCCGGAAGTCGGATCGGTTGCCAACGCCTGCGGCACCTGCCACGGAAAACAAGCCAAGCTTTTCGCCCAGACCCAAATGAAACATAAGTTCGAGGAGGTGGGTCTTCCCGGATGTGCCACCTGCCACGGCGCCCATGAAATCCGACTTCCCTCGGATGAAAACCTGGGCATGAATACCGATGCGTTCTGCGCCCGCTGCCACGAGAAGGGCAAGTATGGCGCGACCCTGGCCGGGGCCGACGTGGCCAGAAAAATGCGCGACGGACTGGAAGACCTGAAGAACCGGATCGCCCGGGCCGAGACCACCATCGGCCAGGCCGAACGGCTGGGAATGGAAGTTCGGGGGCCGCGTTTCGACCTCCACCAGGCTCACGACGACTTGACCAACGCCCGCTCGCTGGTGCACACCTTCTCACCAGATCGCCTCAACCAGGCCCTGGAAGAAGGGCGCCAACTCGTCGCCGAGATTCAGAAAAGCGCCGATGCGGCCCTGACCGAACACACTGCCCGCCGGGTGTGGCTGGCGCTATCTCTGATTCCCATTCTGATCGTGATCGTGCTCCTGCTGCTCTACATTCGGACACTGCCGAAACCTTCCGTGTGAGTTTCCGTTGCGGCAGCAGGGCGTTCATCCCGGATTTGTTCCGGGAGGGCGAGGCTCCCGCCGAGGCGGGCAGTCAGGGTGAATGCCGCTGCCACGGCTCGGCAGGAGCCTCGCCCTAGGGTGACGAAAATGTAGTAATTCCTGGAACATTGGTCTTTTCAGGGATGGCGATTTTCGTTTCACTTCCTTGATCTTTTTCGTTTCCTCTTGGATCCCAGGGGTATGACGAAGGCAGTGGAGGCAAGCGGCCCTCCACTTCTACAGAAGTCGTGAAATAGAAAGTGTTTACGGCTTGAAGGAGGTTCCTCGGGGAGAGGTTTCCCGGCCGGCTCGCGACCCGGCACGGCAGAACCGGTCCTTCGTGTTCTTCGCGGGCTTCGTGGTGAAATGGTTCAGAACCCACGATGAAGACGGGCAGTGTTCACCACGAAGCCCGCGAAGAGCACGAAGGATTGCAGAGAGCGTGGCGTTTGAT
>CAYZWG010000404.1:0-5400 GCA_964481605.1 uncultured Planctomycetaceae bacterium | reverse complement strand
TGGAAGCGGAGCTGCGATAAAATGCGTTCCCAAGCCGGAGCTTGGGAACGAGAACACCGCCTGAACGTCGCCACCCGCTCCCCTGACCTTTTGCCGGCTGCCACCCGTGAGCGCTGCACCCCTCCAACAGGTGGACCACGACGAGAAGCACCCCTCCGGCGTGGCGGGGCGTCCTCCGCCCTTTCAGAAAAATCGCCTCGCGCGCACAATACAATCTCCGCACTCGGGGTGGAATCTCGCTAGAATAGACATAAGGATCGACCCGCCCACCCGTGGAGGACCACCACCACGTGAACGAGATGAATCGTGCCGACTCGGTTGCCAGCGAGGCGGCCTTGCTGGTCGGCGTGTTGAAGAAGGAACCGGTCGACGGCGGCCCGCCGCTGGGCGAGTTGGAGGGCCTGGCCCGCACCGCGGGCACGCGCGTGGTGGGCCAGTTGACGCAGCGCCGCGAAAACCCCGATCGGGCCACCTGTCTGGGTCGCGGCAAGGTGGAGCAGCTCCGGCTGATGGCCCAGTCCACCGACGCCGACGTGATCGTCTTCGGCAACGACCTCACACCGGCCCAAACCCGCAACCTGGAGAAAGCGCTGGGCGTCAAGGTAGTCGACCGAACCGAGTTGATCCTGGACATTTTCGCCGCCCGGGCACAGACCCACCAAGCCCGGCTGGCGGTCGAGTTGGCCCAGTTGGAATACTCCATGCCGCGGCTGAAGCGGATGTGGACCCACTTGTCGCGTCAGAAGAACGGCGTGGGGCTGCGGGGGCCGGGCGAGAAACAACTCGAGGTCGACCGCCGCATCGCGCAGAAGCGAATCCGCGACCTCCGCGGGCAACTGGCCGCGATCCATCGTCGCAAACAGCGTGAGGTCGTCGCCCGGCGCGATGCGATGACCGTTTCCCTGGTGGGCTACACCAACGCCGGCAAGAGCACGCTGTTGAACGCGCTGACCGGCTCGGACGTGGTCGTGCGGGACGCGCTGTTCGCCACGCTCGACACGCGCACCCGCCGCTGGCAACTGCCGGGCTGGGGCCCCGTGCTGTTGAGCGATACGGTCGGTTTCATTCGCGACCTGCCGCACCACTTGATTGCCAGCTTCAAGGCCACCCTGGAAGAGGCTCGCCAGGCCGATCTGCTGCTGCACGTGGCCGACGCCGGCAACCCGGCCGTGCGCGAACAAATCGGCGCGGCCTACCACGTGCTTGAGCAGATCGGGATCGAGGCCAAGGATACGCTGCTGGTGGTCAACAAGATCGACGCCCTGGCCGATCGCGCCGCCCTGGACGGGCTGCTGAACCGCTATCCCAACGCCATCCCCATCAGTGCCCGCGACGGCCACGGCCTGGACCGCCTGGCCTCGCTGGTGGGCGATGCACTCAGCCGGCATTTTCCCAATGTGGACGTGGAAATGGGAGTGGAGGACGGCCGGCTGATGGCCTTCCTGGCGCGGCACGGCGAGGTTCTTTCCAAGCAATACCACGACGGCCGCGTGATTGTCCACTGCCGCATTCCCCAGCGCTTTCTCGGCCGGGTGGGCGGGCCGGACGTCGTGGTGCGACCCCACCCCGTCGGCCACGCCGCTTGCCGCTCGACCGATCCGGCAAGCTGACCGGCCAGCCACGGCGGGAGCACGACGTTCATGCGGGGCCACCCGCGGTATGTTGTTTCCCGGCACTCGCCTCAGACGCTGAAGCGGATCAAGAGGATATCGTCGTCCTGCACGACGTAGTCCTTTGGTTCCTGGCGGACCAGGTGCTCCGCCTTGACGTCGCGCTCGCTGCCCAGCCGCACGAGGTCGGCGCGGGTCATCACCTCGGCACGGATGAAGCCCCGGGCCATGTCGGTGTGGATACCGCCGGCGGCCTCGACGGCCGAGCCACCCCGGCGAAGAAGCCACGTGCGGACCTCTTTCTCGCCGGCGGTGAAGAAAAGCATCTGGCCGGACACGTCCATCATCGTGCGAATCAGCCCGTCGCGGTCCGCCCCGCCGACTCCCATCTCCTCTTCAAACTCGGCCCGCTCGTCGTCGCTCATCCGCGACAACTCCAACTCCAGCCCCACCGGGATCGGCACCACGGGGACCCCCTCCGGTGTCCCTTGGGCAAATCGCCGCGGCGCCGCCTCGTCGTCGGCCATGTTGACCACCACCATCCGCGGTTTCTGGCTGAGCAGGCGAAAGCCCCGCGTGAGCTTGAGCTGTTCCTCGGTCAGATCGCCTTCCCGCAAGGGTTTGCCCTCCTCCATCGCCTCCAGTATGATCCGCAGCGTATGGACTTCGTGTTCGAGTTGTTCGTGTTCGGTTCGCGGCAGCGGCTTTTTCAAAGCCGCGCCCACCCGCTCCACCCGCCGCGCCACCACCTCCATGTCCGCCAGCAACAGGTCTTCCTCGAAAGAGTTCCAATCGGCGGCCGGGTCGGAGCCGTCGAAAGCGGCCACCACCAGCACCAGGCATCCGGCCTCGCGAATCAGGGCCAGCCGGGCGGCGTTGCCCTCGTGCGTTCGGCTCAACCCCGGGGTGTCGACGATCTCCAGCGAGGCCAGGGTGACCTTTTTGGGATGGTACACGCCGCACAACTCATCCACCCGGGGCTCGGGTATGGGAGCCATGGCACTCTGACCCGTGTGGGCATGCGCCGGGTCCGGCGCCACCCCGGTGAGCCACTCGAAGAGCGTGCTCTTGCCCGATCCCTGGTAGCCGACTAACCCGATTTTCATGGCATTTTGCAATTGGTCCGGTGGTGCTGGAAGCCGTAGGGCCGGTTGTGCCGGCCGGCGTCGGCCGGCGTCGGGCGTCCGGTTTCGATCGCCACGGCCGGGGCCCACCCCGCTCCCGGATGATGCTCATTCGCGCTCGGCGCGAACGGCCCGCTCCAACTCGTCCAGGGCTTGTTCTACTGCCTCGGCGGTGCGGCTGTCCAGGCCCTGGCGGCCGAATCGGACCCGGTAGAAGGCATCGACCACCGCGGCCGGAAGCCGCCTCAAGCGCGTCTGGCCGCTCAGATCGGCAATCCGGCGGCCCGCCTCGCGGGCAAACTCACGCTGGGTCTTGCCGGCCTTGCGTCTGAGCCCCCGCCGCGCCAACAGACCCTCCAGCCGGCGGTAGAACGCCACCTGCGCCTGGTCGCCGTAGCGGGCAGACCGCCCGGGGCGGTCGAACCACGCCAGCATCCGCGCCACCCCCCGCCGCGCCAGACGATACCCCAGGTAGACCGCCGCCGCCGCCACCACGAGCACCAGCAGCCCCATTCCGCTGAGCCAGTGCCCTTGGGCAAAAAACCTCCACACCGCCCCCGGCAACCCGCGCAAACCGGCCCACACCGATCGCCACCAGGCGGGATCGACCAGCCGCCGCTTGATTTTCACCGCCGCCGTCCAAAGCGGATCGTAGACCACTTCTCTCTGCCGTACGCGGTCCATTCCCACCACGTACGTGGCCCACGTCATCCTCACCCACTCGACCCAGTTGCCCACGCCCCGAACCAGCGCGGTCATCGGGGCCACGCTGGAGTTTCCGCCCGGCGTGGGGTCCAGCCGAAGCCATCCCCCGCCCGACCAGTCCACCCGGGGATCGCCCCAGGGCAGCTTCTCCGGCAGATGCTCCGCCGCCACGTAGGCCTCCACCCAGGCGTGGGCGTCCATCTGCCGAACACGATAATACTCGCCGAAACCGTTGTACTCCGTCGTCTTGTAGCCCACCACCACCCGCGACGGAATCCCCTGGCTGCGCAACATCAGCGCCAGCGCCGTGGCGAAATATTCGCAGTGCCCTTGGGGATGCCCCGTGACAAAGTCCTCGATCGGATCCACGCCGGGATCGCGAAGCTGGCCTTCCAGACTGTACTGAAACCGGCCCGAGTCGCGCAGACGCCCCTCCAAGAGCCGGGCCCGACCGATCACGTCGTCCGCCTCCAGGCCCGACTGCTCGATCCATTGCCCCGCCAAGGCAATCAGTTGCGGCAGCGACTGCTGGGGCAGAACCAGCAGATGGGCCGCCTCGACCGGCCGTCGGCTGGGCACCAACGGCACCAACTGGCCGTTGACGATCGCCGGCGTCCCCAGGGCATAATCAAACTGCCGGTTGACCAGGTTACGCTGGCGGAGCAGCCGTTCATGGGCCGGATCGAACAACAAGCGAGGGTCGTGATCGACCGGCACGAACGGCCAAACGCAAAACAACTCCTGTCGCTCCAGCGGCTTGACGGAAAACTCCTCTCGCACCAGGCCCTCGACGCCGCCCGGCCGCGAGATCGGAAGTGCCGAGGGTGACCCGCCCAGCGGCGGCCGATAACCCGACCCGTGAAATTCCCATTTCCCATCCGCGTAGTGCGTCAAGAGCGCCCCTTGCAGATAGACTGCTCCCTCCAGCGGTCCGATCTCGCCGCCGTCGCCCACGTGAAAGCGGGCCCGCATCACCACTTCCGGGTCCTCGATCAACATGCCCAACTCGCCCAGCTCGACCGAGTCGGAAAACCCGGCCACGCGCAGCGCCTGGCCGTTCTTGTTGCCCCACTGGAACCGGCCAAACTGGGGCAAGACCTCGACGCGGCCGAATCGCGGCACCAGGGCGAAAATCACTCCGGCAACCAGCAGGCTGGTGGGAAGGGTTGCGGCCAGCCGAATCCAGAGCTCCAGCCCCACGCCGCCCGTTCCGCCCAACCGATCGGCCGACCCGGTGAACTCCACCCCCTGGGCGGCCAGCGGCCAACGCCGCCGGGGAGCCGCTGCCGCCGGCGGCGGCTTCGGCCGGCGCTTTTCACGCGACTCCCCGTATTCCAGGAAGAGCGAGACGGGCCCCACCACCAGGGTCGCCAGGGCGATCTTTCCCAGCCGCCCCCAGTCAACCTCCAGGTGGCTCGCCCACGTTCTCGGCCCGCTGGCCGCAAGGGGAACATGACGGGCCTGATGATATCGGGTCCGCTCCTGGTAAAGGAACAACAACGCCACGGCCGACAGGCCGACGAAGAAATACACCACCAACAGCGGCGCAAACCAGGCGTCCTGATAAAACGTCGCCGCCGACGCCGTCTGCAACAGGCTGAGCAGAATGATGTGCCACCAAGTGCGGGAATCCTTCCGTTGAAAGAGGAGGATCATCTGCACGTAGGCCAACAGGTGGGCAATCGCCAGCACCTGAACCGCGCCGCGAATATGAAACAGCTCCCAGATCGACCGCAGCACGGCCAGCAGCACGGCAATGTTCGTGATCTTCCGGTTCAGCCGGAACACGCCGGCCAGATCAGTAACCCACACCGAGACCACGGCGGCGATCAACATTCCCGCCGGCAACATCGAGTTCCGCTGCCCCATCCCCAAGAGCAGCGTCCCCAGGGCCGCAAAGGCCGCCACGTTGATCGCCAAAAGATTGCGGACGTACACCGGCGGGTTCCTCAACCTGGGCC
>CAYZWG010000403.1:0-5414 GCA_964481605.1 uncultured Planctomycetaceae bacterium | reverse complement strand
GGGCGGCACCTCGCTCCTTTTGTGTCTCCGTAACTCCCAAGGTAGTACGGACTTGCGACGTTCCGCCGCCAGTCTTCGGAACCGAGGGTTGCAGGTTCGAATCCTGCCGGGCGTGCTTCCAGAACGGGGCCAGGTGCGGATGCACGTGTCCTTCCGGCGAGCGTGGAAAACATTTGTCTGGCGGGCGGGCGGGGAACCGGGGAAAGCTGGGATGGGGCGACTGGCGGCAAATGCGTAAGCGTTTGCTGCTGATCTTCGATCCAGTGCGTTCCCAAGCCGGAGCTTGGGAACGAGGGTGCGGGGGGGTGGGGAGACCCGCGCACAGCGGGCATCAGACGGGCCGCGGCAACCCGTAGGGCTTTCGCTTCGGCCGGTCCAGGTAGCCGTTGGCCTCGTCGTCGCCGGGAAATGTCTCTTGCTCCGGGTCCCAGCGCAGCCGGCGGCCGACCCAGCGGACGATATTGCCCAGGTGGCACAAGATGGCCGAACGGTGGCCGATCTCCACGTCGGCAATCGGCCGCTGGCGCGACTTGATGCAGTCGAACCAGTTTTGGAGATGGTTGTCGCTGAGCGGCAGCCGGGTTTTAAGCTGGTCGGGCTCGACCCGGGCGATCTCCTCGGGGTTGCTGCTGTAGGTGTTGTTGCCCACCCGGATCTTGCCCTTGTCTCCCACGAACACCGCGCCCGCGGCCGGTTCGCCGGGCTCGAGCCGGATCACCACTCCGTTGGCGTAACGCATACGAACCCGGTATCCTTGGCTGCACAGCTTGTTGCCGCGGGCGCGGTTCTCGGGAGCAGAGTAGGTTACCGGCCGGAGCTTTCCACCCTCGGCCCAAATCTCGACCGGGCCGGTGCCGTCGGTGTCCAGGGCCCATTGAATCTGGTCGAAGCCGTGGGCGCCCGTGCCGGTCATTTCGCCGCCGGAGTACGGCCGGAGCGAAATCCAGCCCGGCTGGGAACGTTGGATGAAAACATCGGCGTGGTAGGGCACCGGCTCGGTCTGGCCGCACCAGGTTTCCCAGTCGAGCCCTTCCGGCAGCGGCTGGCCGGGAAAGTTGAACTCCCAGGGGCTGGGATAGTTCATAATCAACACGGTGTGGATCTTTCCCGCCAGACCGTTGCGGACGAGTTCACATCCGATGCGGTGATTTCGCATCGAGCGGCGCTGGGTGCCGGTCTGGAACACGCGGCCATATTTCCGCGCGGCTTGGACCATCGCTCGGCCTTCCCGGATGGTCAGCCCCAGCGGCTTTTCGCAATAGACGTCCTTGCCGGCCTGGCAGGCGTGGATGCTGGCCAGGGCGTGCCAGTGGTCGGGTGTGGCCACCACCACGGCGTCCACGTCCTTGGTCGCCAGCATTTCGCGGTAGTCGGCATGGGCCCTGCACTTTCGGGTGGCGGCGGTCGTCTCCGCGCGGCGCCGATCGAGGTCGGCCACGGCCACGATCCGGCCTTCCGGCGGCAGCCCCATCAACTGGTTGCCGCGGCGACCCACGCCGATGTAGCCGATGCCGATGCGATCGTTCGCCCCGGGCTGGTTTTCCGTGGCCAGCACCCCCGAGGGGATGAAGCAGGGCAGCGCCACGGCGCCGGCCGCCCGCCGCAAGAGTTGCCTGCGTGATACTGCTTGCGAGCCAAGCATGGTCGATCCTCACTCGATGGATGGAATAGCCGGTTTCTGTTGGGGAAAGGGATATTCGTGCACAGGCAGGAGCCTTGCGCCGCCGACGTTTTGCCACGGAAACAGCTTAGCCGTTTGGCCGGCGGATGCAAGCGGATCGTTCGGCTTCCGTCTCGTGCGGTGCGGGGTCGGGAGACCCTCGCACAACGGGGGTCGGGAGACCCGTGCACAACGTGCCGACCCGCGCCGAACGTGCTGACCCGCGGCCCCGATCGGCATCCATGGATCGGACCGGCTACCCCCGGCGGTCGAAGTGGCCCGACCGGTTGATTGCCCACCAGAGCCTGATGCCCAGGGCGATACTCAGCCCAATCCCCAGCGTGCCCGGCAAAGAGAGCTTGCCGACCACGGGCAACAGCCTCAAGAGCCACAGGTTTTCGAACAGCGGCGGCACGTTTCGGCTCACCAGCAGCGAGGAGCCGAGGAACAGGGCGCTGGTCAACATCCCCAGCGCCAGCCGGTTGACCGACGGCTCCAGCCCACGATGGTCCAAATGGACGTCGAACCTGCCGGTTTGGACCTGTTCCAGGATTTCGACCACGGCTTGGGGAAGCGCCTCGATCATGTGTTCGAGCTGGGCATAGAATCGCCGCATCTTGCGAATCTTTCGCCCCGGCGAGAGACGCTTGAGGATCATCTTTCTGCGGTAGGGGCGCATCACCTCCACGAGGCTGAAATTTGGGCTGAGCAACTGCGCGGTGCCTTCCAGGGTGATCAGCACCTTGATCAGCATGGCCACCCGGGCGGGAAGGGAAATCTTGTACCGCCGGATCATTTCCGTGATGTCGTTGAGCGCGCCGGAAAGGTCAAAATCCTCCAGCGACTGGCTGCCGTAAACGGAAACAAGATCCGCCACGTCCACGGAGAGGGATGCGCGATCCAACTCCGGCGGCGCGGCGCCCACGCGAATGATGATCGCCGTCAAATGCTCGGCGTCCTGGTTGGCCACCGCCAGCAGCATCTCCTCGATATCCTCGTGAAGCCGCTCGTCGATGCGGCCCACCATGCCAAAATCGAGAATCGCGATCACGTTGCCGTCCATCACCAGGGCGTTGCCGGGATGGGGGTCGGCGTGGTAGAAGCCGTTGCCGAAAATCATCTCCAGGTAGAGGTTCGCCCCGCGACGAGCGATTTCCTCCAGGTCGTAGCCGGCCGCTTGGAGACGCTCCGTCTCGGCCAGCCTGATACCCCGCACCTCCTCCATCGTCAACACCCGGCTGGTGGACAGTTTGGGGTAGCCTCGGGGAATATGGACCCAGGGCGTGGTGGCGAAGTCGCGGGCGAACTGCTGCATGTTTTGCAGCTCACGGCGAAAATCCAGTTCCCGCCGAAACACGCGGCGAAACTCGGCCGCCAGCGAGCGGGGATGGTAGTTTTCGAATTCAGGCATCCGTTCGGCGATCTGGGCCATGCCGGCGAGGACGTCCAGGTCGACCTCGATCTTCCGCTCGATCCCCGCATGCTGGACCTTCACCACGACCGCCTCGGACGACTTCAGCCGGGCCTGATGCACCTGCCCGATCGAGGCGGAAGCCAGCGGCTGGTCGTCAAACTCCTGAAAAATCTCTTCCGCCGGGCGGCCCAACTCGCTCTCGATCGTGCGGCGAACCACCTCGGGCGGGTCGGCCGGCACATCGGCCTGGAGATGCCGGAATTCCTCGGCCAGGGACGTCCCCACCAGGTCGGGCCGGGTGCTGAGGAACTGCCCCAACTTGATAAACGTCGGCCCCAACTCGGCCATCGCCAGGCGAAGCCGCGTCTGCCAACTGTGCCGGGCAATCGCCGTGCCGCCGTGCGACTTGAGAATGTCCTTGGCAAAATCGGGCCCCAAACGTCCAATCCAGCCGGCCAGCCCGTATTTGCTCATCACGGCGAGAATTTCCCGCCATCGGGCAACATGCCGGTAAATCTGAGGAATGGAACTGATCCGCATCGACGAAGCCCCCTTTTCGGGTCCCCCCTCTAGCCTACCACGGAATCACTCCGCTTGCAGGGGCACCGAAGGGCAAAACGGCTTCTCCAGCCGCGTTCGGCGCGGGTCTCCGGCGGATGGCCCTGATAGCTCGCCCTATCAGGGCGGCGTAGCCGCAAGACGCACCTGTTCGGCGCGGGTCTCCTGACCCCGCCGTCCGTGGGCGGCAGTCCGGCACGCCGCAATCTCCGCCTCCCGTGCCTGCGGCACCCCGATAGCAGAGCTATCAGGGCCACCCGCCCCCATCGCCACGGACGCACCCCGCCGCGCATTCTCCCCCCGGCCGCCTTGCCCACGGTCCGATCCGAGGGCTATAATCACCCGTTTGGAGCGGTCGTCGGCCCGGCAAGATTTCAGGTCTTGCCGAGGAACCGTTGTGTGGCCGACGAGCGTGTCGAGCGTGATCTTCGGTTGGCAGGCGGGGAATCCAGGCGTTGCCCGTGCAGACGTCAATAAAGGAGGAAGGGTCCGTGGCGAAGGGTAAGTATTTGTTCACCAGCGAAGCTGTCAGCATGGGGCATCCCGACAAACTGGCGGACCAGATTTCCGACGGAATTCTCGATGCCCTGTTCACCCTGGACCCCTACAGTCGCGTCGCCTGTGAAACCCTCGTCACCACCGGCATTGCCGTCGTGGCCGGGGAAATCACCACCCAGGCCAACGTCGACTATCAGCACGTGGTCCGCCAAGTCATCAAGGGAGCGGGCTACACCAACGACGCCTTGGGGATCAACGGCGACACCTGCTCGGTGATGCTCTCG
Organism: uncultured Planctomycetaceae bacterium; assembly: GCA_964481605.1. Lineage (GTDB taxonomy): Bacteria > Planctomycetota > Planctomycetia > Pirellulales > Thermoguttaceae > CAYZWG01. Next base: position 1,000 of record CAYZWG010000403.1, on the reverse strand, counting down.
CTGGACCGCCAGAGCCCCGATATTGCCCAGGGGGTCGACGCCGACCAGGACCACGGCAAGGACGTGGGGGCCGGCGACCAGGGCCTGATGTTTGGATACGCCTGCAACCACACGCCCGAGCTGATGCCCCTGCCCATCGCCCTGGCCCACCGAATCACCAATCGGCTGGCCACCCTACGGCAGCAGGCCACCGTGGACTGGCTCCGGCCGGACAGCAAGAGCCAGGTGACCGTCGAGTTCGACGGCCCCACCCCGGTGCGGATCGATACCGTGGTCGTCTCCACCCAGCATGGCCCGGAAGTCGACCAGGACCAGATCCGCGACTGGGTCGTTCCCAACGTCATCCAGCCCTGCCTGCCCGAGGAACTGCTCAACGGCCAGATCACCTACCACGTTAACCCCACCGGCAAGTTCATCGTGGGGGGGCCGCACGGCGACTGCGGCCTCACCGGGCGAAAGATCATCGTCGACACCTACGGCGGCTGGGCCCGTCACGGCGGCGGGGCGTTCAGCGGCAAGGACCCCACCAAGGTCGATCGCAGCGCGGCCTACATGGCGCGGCACGTCGCCAAGAACATCGTCGCCGCCGGGCTGGCCGATCGCTGCGAGGTGCAACTGGCCTACGCCATCGGCGTGTCGGACCCGGTCAGCCTGTCGGTCGACACCGACGGCACCGGCAAGATCGAGGACGAGCGGATTTGCCGAATCGTTCGCGATCTGTTCCCCTTCAATCCGCGTGGAATCATCGACTATCTCAAGCTTCGCCGGCCGATCTACCTGGCAACCGCCGCGGGCGGGCATTTCGGTCGCAGTGAGCCGACGTTCACGTGGGAATCGACCGATCGAGCGTCCGAGCTGCTCGACGCCGCCGGTTTGGAGGCGGCTGCCGGCTGAGGGCCGTTCGAGAAACGATTGTCAGCCCCGTAGGGCCGGCTGTGCCGCCCGGCGTTCGGCGCGGGTCTCCTGACCCCGCCGAGAAAGGACCGATGGTCTGGCAATC
>CAYZWG010000402.1:0-5423 GCA_964481605.1 uncultured Planctomycetaceae bacterium | reverse complement strand
GCTCTTGGCGGGGTCAGGAGACCCGCGTCGAACGCCGGGCCGCGTTTTCCACGCGGCGCCCTTACTCCTCGTCGAGGCGATCGTAGAGATCGATCGGGCTCACCGGATTGATCCCCGAGCGGGTCAGCGCGGCGATGGCCGCGTCAAGGTCCTCGAAGCGAAAAACCAGCACCGCACGATTGCCCAGCCGGGCCGTGAAGGCGTACATGTATTCGACGTTGATCCCCTTCTGGCCGAATATGCCCAACAACTGGGCCAGGCCGCCGGGCTGGTCGAGCACCTCGATCGCCAGGACCTCGGTCACGGCGACCACCAAGCCGGCCGCTTCGAGCACCTCCCGGGCCCGCTGCCACTCGCGGACGATCAGTCGCAGGATGCCGAATTGCCCCGTATCGGCCAGCGAGAGCGTGACGATGTTGATTCCCGCCTCGGCCAGGAGCTTGCAGGGGACAACCATGTGCCCGGGCTTGTTCTCCAGGAAGAGGGAAAGCTGCGGGATTTTCATCGCTGGGCTCCTGGTCGGTCTTGTCTGGCGTGCCCACCGCGGCACGGAAACACATCACAAACGACGTTGTACGACCTAATACTACAGCGCAGGGTCCGCCGTAATAGCCACTCGGCGCTTGTTCCCAAGCTCCGGCTTGGGAGCGCATCTTACCGTGGCTCCGCTTCCGGCCGAAACGTGGCTGGCGCTGCGAAGTGCGGCAACCAGCCGGCACAGCCGGTCCTACGAAGTCCCCCGCTTGTCGATCACCCGCCCCGCCTCCTCCGGGCCTTGCCGGATGCTGTGCGGCTCGACGAGCCGCACGGGCACGCCGACCCCCACGGTGTGCCCGATCTCGGCGGCGAGCTTGCCTCGCAGGCTTTCCATCGCGCTCACCTCGTCGCTGAATATCCGGGGGGTGACTTCGATCTGCACTTCGACCTGGTCGAGGCCCTCCTCCTGCGTCAGCACGATCTGGTAACGGGGCACCGTGCCCTCGACCGCCAGCAGGGCAGCCTCGATTTGGGCGGGCAGTACGTTGACACCCTGAATCACGCACATCTGCTCGCTGCGCCGGCCGATCCGCCGGATTCGCCGCATCGTGCGGCCACACTCGCAAGGTTCGGTGATGATCGTGGCCAGGTCCGGCGTGCGATAGCGGATCATCGGCATCGCCTCCCTGCTGAGCGCGGTCAATACCAACTCGCCTTCCTCGCCCTCGGACAGGGGGTCGCCGGAATCGGGGTCGACGATCTCCGGGTAGAAGTGGTCCTCGAAGATGTGCAGGCCGTTCTGGTGGCAGCACTCGGCGCCGATTCCCGGCCCAATGATCTCGGACAGGCCGTACATGTCGTAGGCCTTGATCCCCACCGACTCCTCGATCCGCCGCCGCATGGCCTCGCTGGGGGCCCCGGCGATCAGCACCACGGCTCGCAGAGAGGATTCGCGCAGGTTGACGCCGATCTGTTCGGCCCGCCCCACCAAGTGCAAAAAATAGCCGGGGGTGCAGCAGATGGCCGAGACGCCGAAGTCCTTCATCACCATCACCTGGTGATCGGTATCGCCGCCGGAGGCGGGGATTACGGTGGCTCCCAGTGTCTCGGCTCCATAGTGCAGGCCCAGCCCATCGCTAAACAGGTTGTAGCCGCAAGCGTTCTGAATGATGTCGCCCTGGTGGATTCCGCAGCAGGCCAGTCCGCGAACAATCACCTCGGTCCGCACTTCCAGGTCGCGCCGCGTCGATGCCACCACGATCGGCTTGCCCACGATACCGCTGGGGGGGTGCAGTCCCACGACCTGCTGGAGGGGGACGGCGAACATGCCGAACGGGTAGGTGTCGCCGAGATCGGCCTTGACGGTAAAAGGGAGCTTGTAGATGTCCTCCACACCGCGAATCTCGGCCGGCGTGAGGCCGTGCTTGTGCATCCGCTGACGATACAGCGACACGTGCTCGAAAGTCCGGCAGACCACCTGCCGCAGCCTCTGCGATTGCAGCCTCCGCAACTGCTCGCGAGGGATGTAGTCGGGGCTGCTGGCCGGGTGGAAGGGCGACGGCGCGTGCTTGGCGGCGTGGTTCATGCTGAAGCTTCCTGTCGGAAAGGGACCGTGCCGGCGTGCCGGCGCCTTCACGACCGTTGACCGGGCGGCACCGACACGCCAGAGCAATTGTGGCGCGAAACCGGCGTGGCCGCAAGACACGCAGCCGGTCGAAGCCGGCGATACTGTTCGCCTGTTCGGGGGGGCAGCAGAATCGCCACATCCGTAGGGCCGGCTGTGCCGGCCGAAAACGGGCTGGCGCCGGCGAAGTGCGGCAACCGGCCGGCACAGCCGGCCCTACGGCTGCCGTGCTTGGGCTGCGATTTCGGTTTCGCTCAGCCCGCGCGACCAAATCTTGACGTCGTCCATCGCGCCCAGGAAATAGCCGCGTGTCGTCGTATCGGCCGGGCGGCCTCCCCATGCGTCGCAGCCGATCCACAAGTCCTGGGTGGTCTGCACCAGTGGCTCGTCGATCGTCTTTTCCGCGATCAACTTTCCATTCAGATACAGCTTGACGCCCTTGCCCTGCTCGACCACGGCCGCGACGTGCTGCCACCGGCCGGGCTGGACCACTTTCTCGGAAGAGAAATTGAACGTCCACTTTCCCTCCGTGTTGCACCCTTCAAAACCCAGCCGGCCGTCTTGAAGACTGAGTACGAATGGGGCCGGCGCGCTTGCCGTGCGCTTGGCGATGATGCCGGACCGCCCCTCGACCGAGGATGGCTTGATCCAGGCGGCAATCGTCCATGTGCTCAGTTGGAGTTGGTCGCCTCCCGCCACCCGCAGATTGCCGGTACCGTCGAAAACCGCGCACCGGCCCCGGACCCCCTGGGGAGAAAACTCCACGGAGCCTTCCAGGCGGGCGTTGAAATGGTTCCGCGACTCGTCAAACACGGTCGATCCGGTGACGCGATCGAACGACCAGTGGGCGATCGGGTCGCGCTGGGCCAGCAACCGGTCGCGTTGTTGGGAGCGGAGCTTTTCCAGGATTTCCCATGTGACCACGGGCATACGTACATCCTCGGTGGTGTTGCCCCGAAGCAACACACCGGCCGTGTCGCGCCGCACCCACAGGCCTCGATCGGCATGTGCGATCCGGTTGTTTTCCACGATCACGTCCCGCACCAGCCCGCCGGGCGAAGCCTGCGGCGAGTCGGACCCTCCCACCACGATGTGGGCGTTGTTGTGCAGCGTGTTGCGGCGGATCACCGTGCAAAGCGCAAGAGGGTGCGTCCACGATCGATCTCGCGGATAGGCAATCACACCCAGGTGCGCTTCGCCCGAAAGACGATGCTGGTTGTGTCCCCCCTGGTAGACGTTGCCTTCGAGGATTTCGTTGTCGAGCCATTGAATGAACCAGCTCGGCTGGTAGCCGTGGTAGTACATGCCGATGTTGTGGAACCCGCCGGTTCGTTGCGACCGATTGCCGGCCATGATGTTGCCGACCGCGCTGCCATACAACTGAATCGCCACGCCGGCGTCGGAAAACTCGTTGTCGATAAAGTAGTAGTTGCGTTGCAGCATGGTGATCGACACGACCGACGACTGGTTGGGCACGATTTGCCAGGGCCGGTCCAGCGTGACCCGGCGCCCGTCCCAGCCGCGAATCCGCCGGTACTGCCCCATGCCTTTTCCGTCCAGGACGAAAACGGCGGCGCCGCCCCAGTCGCGCCCCTGTCCCCAATCCGCATCGCCGGCCAGGGTTACCGATTGGGCGTCGGCTTGGGCGAGCGGGCCGGCATAGGCGCCGCCACCGGCGTCACTGGTCATTGCCTCGCGGTCCCAGCCGTGCATCAGGCTGAGCCGGTTTCCAGTGTAGTAGACGTTTTGCGACCAGGACACGCCGTAGAGACAGTTGATTCCGCCCCCGGTGCTCATCAAGTCGCCGCCGGTCAATTCGTTTTCCTCGAATACGACTCCATCCGCCCCGGAGATGCAGTACCAACCCCAGCGGCCGTTGGAGAGTCGATTCCGCTGGATTCGCGCGCCCTGCGGGCGAAGCAGAAACAGCGCCCTTCCCGATCCGTACAAATCGCAGTCGACCACCTCGAGATTCGCGCCCCGCAAACGAATCGTGTCGCCCCCGCCGGTCGACAATTTCAGCGCCTTCTTGAACCGCTCGTTCACTTCGTCGGGCGTCAAATGTCCGCGATACATCACCGCCCGCACGCGAATCCTGCGGATATGGACGTCCCCCGCCTCGCTGTCCTCCACGTCGTTTCCAATTCCATGCACGTAGTTGCTGCAATAGACGGTCAGGTCTTCCACGGCAAAGCGATGCGTGCCGTGAATCAGAAACTTGGGCGGGTCGTCCGTGTCGGGCCAGTACAAGGTCACCCACTCGCGCCTCTGGCCACGCAAGGTGGTGTTGGGTGGCACTTCCAGCGTGGCGCTGATGCGATAACGGCCGCGAGGCAGAAACACCACTCCGTCACCGTCATCGCCCGCCTTGTCCAACGCGGCTTGAATGGCGTCGGTGTCGTCGTGCTGGTCGTCCTTGCACACCCCGAAATCCTCTACGTTGTACAACCTGGTCGGCCATGGCCGTGGCCCGACAATCTCCATCGGCACCGGCGCGCTCCAACCCGCCGCCGCACCGCAGCCGTTATGAAAGAACAGGCGATAGGACCCCGGGGCGATATCCGCGGGCAAGGTCGCGCTGGCCGTCCATTGTCCCACCTGGTCCGGTCGAATCCGCACGGAGCCTTTTTCTCCCTCCAGCAGCACGGTCGGTTGGCACTCCTCGGCCGGCGACAAGCAGCGGCCGAACAGCCGCAGCCGTCCGCCCGGTGTGGCCCGCGGTCCCTCATCGCCCACAAGCCACGTCACCGTGGGACGATTGAGCACGACCACGCAATCCTCCGCGTTGCCCACGATCCGCGCGGCAAACAATCCGGCCGCAAGGGACCCGGGCACGACAAACTTGATCGTCTGATCCGTGACCTGGAGGGGCTTGGTTTCGATCGCCGGACCGGCCCAGCGCAACGGGTTCCCACTGGGCCGACCGCTTGCCCCGTCCGTCAGACGAACCACGTCCACGCGGCTCGTACCGGCCAGCCCGTCGCCCAAAACCATTACGGCCTCGCCGCCTTGTACCGGGTCGGACGCCCACAGCACGACGGGTCGTGTTTTTTCGCCCTTGCCCGCCGCAACATTCTCGGCATGGAGACCAGGTTCACGAAAGAGGATCAACAACCCGGCCATCGCCAAAACAACACGGATGCAGACACGATCCATCAACTCGCCTCTCTTCATTCTGGAACCTGGTGGACAGCAAGTGTAGGGCCAGCCGTGCCGGCCGGCGGCAAGCGTGCCGCGTCCCTGGGAGAATCCGGCCGGCACAGCCGGCCCTACGGTGCATACAGCAGGAACGTCTCGTCCACGGCCGCCGGGGCCAGCGACG
>CAYZWG010000401.1:0-5453 GCA_964481605.1 uncultured Planctomycetaceae bacterium | reverse complement strand
GGTGACCGCGGGTTCTGGAACCATTTCACCACGAAGCCCGCGAAGAACACGAAGAGCCAGTTCTACGATGCCGGTAGCGCGACCCGACCTACAGATCGCAGAATCTCCCCTCCGAAACCGCCACCTCGAACCACCTCCGGAAGTCTGTTCCTGCACCCGTGGCGGGACGCCCTCAAAACTCCAGCCGCCGAAAAGCCCGGAAGCCGATCCAGAGGGGCCAGACCGTGACGAGGATTCCCAACAGCACGCTGCCGGCGGTTCCGGCGGCCATCCAGAAGTCCAGCCCGGGGGCCAACCGCAGCCGCGTTGCCAGGGTTTCGGCGGTGGGGGAGCGGCGTGCGGCGTAATAGAAATGGGCGGGCACGGCGGTCATCAGCACCACGGCGACGATGTAGAGCGTGCTCAGCACCAGGTTCAGCGTTCCCCCGAAGCCGGCGGCGATCCGCGAGGGGGATTCTTCCCTCAGGCTGGGCATCTTGGCTCCCAGCCCGACGGCAATCCCCGCCAGCCCAAAGCACAAGACGACGCACGTCAACTGGTGGCTGAAGAGGATCGGGCGTTGCACGCCGAGCATCAGGTCGCTCAGCAGGATCAGCGCCGAGCAGGGAAGGATCGATCCGCCCACGGCGAACACGAATTTGCTCCAGAGGATCGTTTCGCGGCGAACGGGCAAGAGTCCCAGGATCCAGAATCGCCGTCCTTCGAGGCTGACCATGGGGAAGATGAACCGCGTGGTGAAGGTGGACAGCAGGAGCCCCACCACGTAGACATTGAGAAAGCTGATCAGATGCACCCAAGCGGCGTGGTAGGTGTCGTAAGCGAATCGGCGAATACCGAAAAAATAGTAGAGGAAGAGCAGGCCGAAGAAGATCAGGAACTGGGACCACTGGGCGGGGTCACGGCGGAAGAGCCGCAGGTCCTTGACGATCAACAGCCGCATCTGGGGAGAGATGAGGGGGAGGAACTCGAGCAGGGCCCGGTCGACCCACGCCGGCTTGACTTGTTTTCGCACGCCGCGTTGGGTGTGCAACCGGCTGTAGGCGGCCCGATACAGGCGGGCCGCGGCTGCCACGCCCAGCAGGCGAAAGAACAGGGCGTTGGAGATCATCAACGCCAGAAACATCACGCACTCGGCAGCCTGGTTCCGCGCCGCGGCCAGCAACCCGGTGCTGAGCCACCAACTGGGCAACCAGCGGATTTCGGTAATCCGCAGTCGGCCCAGCACTTCGCCAAACCACGTCGCGGTGAGGAAATCGGCCGTCGCCCGCGAGGCCAGCGACCAACCCACCAGCAAGCCGCCCAGCACGATCAGCCCCGCGGCCAGCGCGAGCACCAGCATCCGGCCGCGGGGAAACCAGCGAACCAGCACCAGGCAGCAGATCGCGCCCACCACCGCGGGAATATACGTGAAGGCGATCAAGATCGGGACCAGCATGGCGTAGTAGTACCAGGGCACCTTGGCCACCACGCCGTAGGCCAAGAGCATGGGGCTGGCCAGCAACAGGAAGGCCCAACTGCTGAGCAGGATCGCCTCTTGAAACTTGTGCAGAAAAACCCGTTCCGCCCGGGCCGGCAGGCTCAGCAGGAGGGGAATATCCCGCCCTCGAAAGAGCGAGCTGTAGAGGATGATCCCGGAAGAAAAGACGAGCATCACCGTCAAGGCGAGAAAGAACATGCCGAACACGCCGCGGACGGCCTTGTCCAACAGTTCCTCGGAGAAGATCGCCAACTGGAAGAAAAGAAAACCGTTGTGGAACAGCCAATAGAGCACCAGCCAGAGGATCAGGCTCAAGAGGAGGACCATCGACAATCGCAGCCGGGCGCTCTCGAAGGTCTGCCGCAGGAGGGTGCGAATCAGGCGCCCGCGCATCCGCCAAAACGCCGCCGCCTCGGCCTGGGGCGAGATCAGATCGCCGCCGCCAGCGGCGGGGGCAGCGCCCGGGCCGTTGTCCGGACGGGCGGGGGTGTCGGCCGTGTCCCAGTCCACCAGTCGCTTCGCTCCTTCAGGTTTCGGTGCCCACGGCGCCGCGATCGCGGTCTCCCCCGGTCAGTTCCAGGAACAACTGTTCGAGAGACATCTCGGCGGTGGCCAGTTCGTTTCCGAGTTGATCGATGGTGCCCAGAAAGCGCAACTGCCCGCGGTCGAGAATCGCGATCCGGTCGGCAAGCTCCTCGGCCACGGCCAGCGTGTGGGTCGACATGAAAACGGTCGCGCCGGCTGACGCCCGCTCGCGGAGAAGGTCCTTGACCAGCCGGACGCTCTTCGGATCGAGCCCCACCATCGGTTCGTCCACGATCAACACGGCCGGATCGTGGAGCAAGGCGGCGGCGAAGATCAGCCGTTGCTTCATGCCGTGCGAATACGTCTCGCCCAAATCGTCGAGAAAGTCGTCCAGCCCGAATCGACAGCACTCCCGCTCGATCCGCGTGTGCATCTGCCGGCCGGTGAAACCGCGCATCTGGGCAACGAATTCGAGGAACTCGCGGCCGGATAGCTTTTCGTAGATGTTCGTTTCGTCGGGCACGTAGCCCGCGTGCTGGACCGCCCGGCGAGGATCGGCCACCGTATCGTATCCACACACGCGGACCGTGCCCGAGGTCGGCCGCAGCAGGCAGGTCAGCATCTTGATGGTGGTCGTCTTGCCGGCCCCGTTGGGTCCCAGGAAGGCGAACAGCTCGCCGGGAGGGACCGACAAGCTGAGGCGAGAAACGGCCACCTTTTGGCCATAGGTTCGCGTGGTCTGGTGGAGTTCGATCATGGAGGGATTGCCGGTGATGGATGGTGGATCTGGACTTTTGCAGAATGGCGACACAAGGTCCCCTCTCCCTCCGGGAGAGGGTTAGGGTGAGGGCGATTGGAGGAAGAATGTCTTGTCTTGCTTGCGTGCCTCCTCTCACCCCTCACCCCCGGCCCCTCTCCCAGGGGGAGAGGGGAGGAGTTTGCAAAAGTCCAGGTTGATGGTTGGCGGCCGACTCCAGGGGGCGGACCGTTCGTCCGGGGCAGTCTTCGCCGGGCGGCGGGGTCGGGAGACCCGCGCCGAACGCCGGGCTGAAACGGGGATTACGGGGGCTCCTCGGCAAATACGATCGAGTGGCGGTCAAACTTGCGGGCCAGGCCGGCCGCCTCTTCCGGGGGAAGACGCACAAAGGTGATAGCTGAACCAAACACCCTTACGCGCTGCTGCAACACGGTGCCGTCGGGGCGAACCCAAATCCACGCCCGAGGGTCCGTCTGGTCGCCCAGGGTGGTGCCCGGGTCGTCGCGATAAACGACCAGCCAGGTGTTGACCGTCCGGTCTGCCCAGACAATCGGCTCGCGCCGCTCGACCTCGGCGATGAGAATCTCCACGGGGTCGTTGGGAGGGCGGAGAGGGCTGTAGAGCTCGACCGTCCAGCGCTGTCCCCGACGCAAGCCCGGCAGACGGGTCTGGGGGGAAAGTGCGTCGCCCAGCAGGGCCTTGCGGGGCAGGGGACGCGTCAACTCGTAGGTGAAGTTGCCGGAGCGGACCGACACGGTCAGTTGCCCCTCCCGAACCGTTCCGCGAAGGGCGACGGCGTCGACTTCGGGAAAAAAACGCAGCGACGAGGCAAAGCGGCTCAGTCGACCGTCGGCGTCGAAAAGCACCGAACTGTGTGCCTCCAGCGGAACCGTCGGGGGCAGGGGGCTATCCGGACTGAGCACCGAATGAACCAGGCCGGGAATGATCCGCTTCAGCGGAAGACGATCGAAGTGAATCCGGCTGTACACCCGCGTGCCACCCCAATCGAGCGCTTCGGTGGTGTGCAATGCCCAGCCCAGTTCCTCATCGTCCCAGGAGAGTCGCCAGGCGACCGCCGGCTCTTGGCGCTGGGCGGCCAGGATGCGGGTTCGGCTGGGCGGCTCCCCCAGCAGCAGCGACGGCGCGATCTTTTGCGTCACCAGCCACGTCGTCGTCGAGAGCCACAACGCGACGACGGCGATGTTGTACCATCGGCTGGACATCACGGGCTCGAAATCCCTCTCACCGGAACCGGTTTCTACGGACGAAAAGTCAGAACTGCGACCGTGGTGGCCGCCATCACTCCCCCCGCCACCACCCCCGTATTCTAGTTCCTCTTGCGGAAAGGGAATATGTCTGAGTAGCGGGAAGGGGCCAAACCGACCACCGTTCGGCGCGGGTCTGGCGACCCCACCGAGAAAGGACCGATGGCCTCCCAAACACCACGGCGGCCGCCACAGCCGGCCCTACGGCAACTCCAGCCGACGGTTTCGGCGGGGTCGGGAGACCCCCGCCGAACGGAGACCGGTGTTTTCGGCGGGGTCGGGAGACCCCCGCCGAACGTTTAACCGGCAACCCGAGGAAATGGAAGCATTTTCAGCGAAGCCATCCTGGAATAGGGTTTCGCTGAACTTCCTGTATCCCCCGTCTTTCCAGAAAGGGGCGGAACCGAGGTTGTCAAAAGTCGTTTCCGGCCGGATGATATCTGGAAGTTGCCGATAGGCGGGCCGGCCATTCGCGTTGGCCGCAGAGCGGCAACATCGACTGCGGCGAGGCTGCCGCCTGGCGACCGGGAAGGACTTGCTTTTCGGCGTCGACCAGCCCCCCAGGGAGGGAGAAGACCACCATGCGTTTCGATCCGAGGCAGTTGACGACCTTGCTGATGGTGCTGTCGATGCTGGCGGCGGTCGGTTGTCGCAAGTCGTCGGAAAGCCCCTCCGGCGACTCGTCCGAGGATGCGGCGACGGCCACCCAGCCGCCGGATGCAGCCGGCTCGGCGTCTCCCCTTTCCTCATCGACCACGACGCGTTCGGCCCAGGACGAATTGCACCCGAAGGTCCTCATCGAGACCTCCCTGGGCGATATTACGGTCGAGTTGGATCGCCAGAAGGCTCCCCTCACCGTGGACCATTTTCTTCGCCGCGTCGACCTGGGACAGTACGATCAGACGATCTTCCACCAGGTATTCAAGGGCTACGCCATCCTTGGTGGGAGTTACGGCCCGGATTTAGTGGAAAAGCCCTCGGATTCGGTGCGCAACGAGGCCCACAACGGGCTGCGCAATCTCCGCGGCACGATCGCCATGGCCCGCGACGCGGCGAGAATCGACAGCGCCGCCGCCCAGTTCTTCTTCAACGTTCGCGACAATCCCGACCTGGATCACCAGCCGTCGGAGCCGGGCCAAGTCTCGCCCGAGGCCTACGGCTACTGCGTTTTCGGCCACGTCGTCGCGGGGCAGGAGGTGGTGGACCGAATCGCCAACGTGCCGGTGGAAGATCGCCAGGGTTTCGAGAGCATTCCCGTCGAGACGGTGTTGATCAAGTCGATTCGGCGGTTGCCGTAGCGCCCTCGCGGTGGTGCAGGAACGGACTTTTTTTAGAGGGTGGCAGCTAGCGATGGGGGGGAAATGGGTTGCCCAAAGCGGCTGCGGAGGTGGCGACCCGGCCCACGCGCCTTGCATTCTCCCCATGCTTG
>CAYZWG010000400.1:0-5462 GCA_964481605.1 uncultured Planctomycetaceae bacterium | reverse complement strand
GGAACGGACTTTTTTTGCAGGGCGGCAGCTAACGATGGGGGAAATGGGTTGCCCAAAGCGGCTGCGGAGGTGGCGACCCGGCCCACGCGCCTCGCATTTTCCCCATGCTTGCTCGGCTTGGAAAAACGCAAACGCCACGCTGTCTACCCTACTTCCTTCGTGTTCTTCGCGGGCTTCGTGGTGAACACTGCTCGCGGTCAACGCGGGTTTTGGAACCATTTCACCACGAAGCCCGCGAAGAGCACGAAGAGCTGGTTCCACGATGCCGGCAGCGCGACCCGGCCTACAGATCTCAGAATCTCCCACTTGAAACCACCACCTCGAACCACCTCCGGAAGTCTGTTCCTGCACCCCACAGGGCTGGCGGGGAGGAGTTCAAAGTGGCGCTGCCAATGTAATCGGGGTAGAATAAGGAGTGAGGCCGCCAATGCGATCCGTCTCTGCGCGGCAAAACGACTTGCAACCGCGCCCAGCAAGTCGGGTATCCTACCACTGGAGACGTTCAAATGACTGAACTGCTCGAACAGGCTTTTGCCCAAGCATCCAAACTTCCGCCCCAGGAACAGGATCTGATTGCCGATTGGCTGCTGGAGGAATTGAAATCCGAAAACCGATGGCACGCGTCCTTTGCCGAATCTCAGGACGCCCTGGCCAAGCTGGGTTCCGAAGCGCTTGCCGAACATCGGCAGGGCAACACGCAAGAGCTTGACCCCGACAAACGATGATCTCCAAGACAACCAAGCGATTTCGCCAGACCCTCGCGGAATTGCCCAAGGATATTCAACGACAAACACGGGAATCGTACAAGCTATTTATCCAAGCCGTAGGGCCGGCTGTGCCGGCCGGTTGCCGCGTTTCGCGAGCGCCAGCCACGTTTCGGCTCCGCACAGCCGGCCCTACGGGGCTCTCCCAGACGCGCGGGTTCCCAAGCTGGAGCTTGGGAACCAGATGATTGAACTGGAGCTTGGGAACCAGATGATCCGGCAGCGCGAGGCTCTCGCTGCGCCTGCTATGGCAGCGGCGGCATGGGTGGTTCGGGTGGTTCGGGAAGCGGCGACGGCACCGCCTCGACCGCCGGTAGCGGGGGAGCGTCGAACGGCCCCAGCGGCTGGCCCGGCGGAATCGCCTCCGGGGACGTGTCGGCGGCGTGATAGCCCGAGGTGATCGGTCCCGGGTCGATCCACAAGCTGCGGTCGTCCAGCCGCATCGTGCCCAGGTCCAAATCGAGGTTGATCCGCCGGGCTTCGTAGGCGACCCACACGGCGATGAACTGGTTTCGCGTGTTCAACAGCGACTGCAAGGCCTCCTGCACATCACGTGCGGAGGTGCTGCGGCCACCCCCAGCGCCTCCGCTGGCGGCCTGGGGCGCGTTCAAGCCCAGTTGGGTCTGGTCAACACGCCGGATGGCCACCAGCACCGCCTGCCGCTGAAGCTCGAAGTCGAGCTGGCTGACGCGGATTTGCCGCAATAGTTCTCGCAGGTTTCGCTTGACGCCGTCCTCGAAGGCGTAGTAGCTTCGCCTCGCCTGCTGGTAGGCGATCAGTGCCCGGCGATAGGCGTTTCGCTCGGCCAGGCGGGTCAGCGGCGCGTCGAATTCCAGGCCGAAACGCAATTCGCCCGTGGTATTGTTGACCGCCGTGCCCGAGGACAGGTTGTTGCTCAAGGGATCGATCCGGCCGTCCACGACGATATCGAGATCGCTCTTCAGGGCGTTGGCGGCGACTTCGATCTGGCGCCACTGGTCGACCAGGGCGGCCCGGGCGTTCATCCAGTCGAGCCGGTTTTGGCGGGCGATCCGGATGGCCTCTTCCGAGGTGATTTCGATCGGCAGCAGGGTGATCGTACCGAGTCGCGTGCGGGCTTGGGTGAGCGACAGCTCGAGCATCGCCTCGGAGAGTTGGCGGAGCAGGTCGACCAACGCGGCCAGGCTTCCGGAGGCCAGCGCGGCGGCGGTATCCGACTCGATCCGGGTCTCATCCAGCTTGTCCAGCAGTTGCTCGATCCGCGATTGATAAGCGGCCACGTTTTCTTCCAGTTCGGTGCGATCCCGGTCCAACGTTTCGACGCTGCAAATGGTCGGGTCGACCTCCTTCCGTTGCACCTCTTCTCGCTGGGCAATCTCGGTCATGTACTGTCGCCGGGCCGGCAGGGCCGCGACGAACCGTTGCAGGTCTTGCTCCACCATGGGCAACTGCGTCCGGCAGCAGCCCGCGACCGCGTTGAGGCGATCGTGCCAGTCGGCGGGAATCTGGACCGTGACCGCGACTTTCCGGTCCGATTGCTGCGCGGCGGTGACCAGGATTTCGCGAAACTCCGCCAGCAGGCCGTCCACCTGGCGGCTGGCCTCGCTCATGGCGGGATCGATCAAGTCGAACGGCCGCAGGAGGGGGTCTTCGATCCGCATCTTCAACTCGGGCGGCAACCCCAGCGTGATCTTGTAGTCGTCCAACAGGCGTTGGTAGCCGGCCTTGGTGGAGAGCAACTGGCTCTGCGACCGCAGCAGCGATTGTCGAATCAACTCCACCTGCTGGTTGTTGACCTTGCCCGCCTCGAACAAGGCCTCCATCTGATTGAGGCTCGACTGGTTGCCCGCCACGTTGTCTTCCAGGTTGCGAATCCGCACCTGTTCTTCCAGCAGGCCCAGGAACCCGCTGGCGTCGAAGCGGAGCCCAGCGGCGGAGGGGATGCGAATGCCGGTGGGCGTGGGGCCGCTCACGCCGCCGCGGCCGGCCACCACTCGTGCGTAGAAGCCGCGGCGGAATCGCTCCATCTGGCGAATATCGGCCAACAGGTTCCGTTCGGACTGGGTCAGATCCTCCAACGCGATCGCCCGGCCGGCGGTACGCAAAAGCGGCTGGGTCAGGGCAAGGGTGATCGGTGTGCTGACCCGGTAGGAGTTGGAACCGCCAAACTCCCAGAGCACGGAGTTGGCCACGCCGGCCACCAATTCGCCCCCGGTGGCCAGCGCGCGGCGAACCGACGTGTTGGTATCGGTGGTCAGCAGACTGTCGGAGACGGCGCTGCCCGACAGCGGCCCGTCCACCTTGAAGAAGGTATCATTGCCGCCGAAAAACTGGGCGTCGAAGCGGAACCGCTCGAAGGTCACGTTGAGGGCCGAAAGATAGAGGTCTTCCAACTCCTGCTGGTAACTGCGGGAGTGCAGCAGGGACATTTCCACGGCGGCCTGGCGATCGAGCACCAGCGTGCCGTCGGCGCCGACCGGAAGATACCTCTCCCAAGAGGGGTTCTCGACGTACGGCGTGTTCCCGCTATCGTGCCAATGGGCCCAGCCTTTCTTGCCGTCCACGCAGTGCATCAGTTTGTGTGAGGTCGGATCGTCCGGCGGCATGGGCGGATAGTCGGGACACGAGGGATCGAAGAGCCGCGAGTGAGGATCGGGCAGGATCGTGTAGTCGCGCAGTTGCCAGCGCGGGTCCCGCGCACCGCAATCGATCAGCGAGTAGACCTCGCGGTCGGCCTGGCGGCGGTAGTGGTCGCGGGCGCAGCCGGCCGCCAGCAGGCTTGAGCCCACGACGACCGCCGCCACCCAGGGGGCCCAGAGACTCCGTGGCGTTGATCTCGTCTCGTGCATGAGGGGATGCCTGTTCTGTGGAGCGATCGCTTGCCGGCGAACCGACCCGCGGCGCGAGGTGGCTTCTGGCCGCCTCACGGCCCGGAAACGGATCGGCATCCCGGCCCCCCTGAAAGTGGCAATCTCCCACGCCGTCGCGGTGCGGCGGGGGTTGCGATCTGTTAGTGCTTCGGCGTGGCGACTCGAACTTCTTGAGCGATTGTAGCGATTGGAGCGACTTGCGCGGTTCGACCGATATGCGGAAGTGCAAGTGACGGAATCGGTTAGAAAAAATGGGCCAAATCAGTGCAAGCTTGACATTCCCGCACGGCCCAAATAGGATCGAGGTTATGGAAAGCTGGGTAGAGGCTGTCTTTTCTCGGTGTTGAACGGGGCCGCGGGGCCGCTCTGCGCGGGGTGGTCACGATGGCAGTCGACGCCCGGTAGCTCGGTGGAATCGGACCGGGAGGCTCCGGGCGGCGATGCCTCCGGCCGGTTCGACGGATTCTCCAGCCAGGTGGTGTGACGCGATGAGCATCTGGAACAAAGTGCTGCTGGGGTGCATCTTCGTAGCGACACTGGTGATGATCCTGTTCGCTTCCAAAGCGCTGATCATCAAGCAGCGTTGGAGCCAGGAGGCCCGCCAGCTCAAAGCGGATTTGACCGCCGAAGAGGAGAAGATTCGGGAGCTGAATCGCTGGGACGAGGGCTCCGAGATGACGCTTCATCGGGCCCAGGTCGAGCTGCACAAACTGACCGTCGATCGCGGCCGCGTGTGGTCGAACTGCAATCCGGTGGAGATTCAGAAGGACGCCCAAACGGGCGCGCTGGCGGTCAAGGTGGCGTTGGACCCGGCGGTGACGATTGATTTGAACACGGTGTTGTTCGTCTTCGAGGACAAGCCGGTCAAAGAGGGTGGGCACTATCTGGGGCAGTTTGCCGTGGTGGCTTCCGCCGCCGGCCAGGCGGGACTTCAGCCCCGGGTGAACTTCACCGCCGCCGAACTCGGGCGACTCCAACAGAGCCAAAAAGCCGGCACGCGGTGGATTCTCTACGATGTGATGCCGATTGACGACCACGAGATCTTGGCCGGTCTCAGCGACGACGAAAAAAAGGCCATGTTCCCCAAAGCGACCGTGGCCGAATACTTGGCCGACGGGCAGATCACCACCAAGGAAGAGGTCGAACGCCAGGGGCTCAGCGGCAAGGTGCTGATGGTGGACGAGGCCGGCCAGCCCGTCCTCGATGCCCAGGGGCTGGAGACCGAGGTCCAACAGGGCAAGGGAAAGTACGTCCGCCAGTTGCGCGATTACGACGTGCTCTTCAGCGAGTTGATCCGGCTGCGTTCCAACACACTGGACAAGATCGCCGCCACCGACCAGGACAAGAGCTACCTGGAGCGGGCCGTGCTCGACGCCAAGCAGCAACAGCAGTTCCGGCGAACGGAAATCGACTCCCTGCATGTGGAATTGGCGGAGACCACCCGGCAACGCGACGAGGTCAACGCCCACCGCGATGCGCTGGCCGGGGCCATTGCCTCGATGCAGAAGGCGATTGCCAACCTGATGGAGTCGAACCGTGCGGTGGCGGGCAAGATCGCCAGGATTCAATACGAGGCGGCACGGATCATCGACGCCCGAACGCAAGGCATGGCCCAGGCGGAGGGAGCCCGATAGGCGGCCGGCCTGGGGGCCGGCCTTCTCTGGTCCCACCCGGCCCGCCACCCCACACGCAAGCTCGGGGCGGGTCTGCCTGCGCTCTCCGAGGGGGTCTTCCGCCGTCCGGCTGGCGGCACCATCCTACCCTCCCAGCGGGGATTCAGCCGGCCCGGCGGTTCGCCCCAGGGGCAAAAGTGATCTAGGCTTTCCGTGGATCGTCGGGCAGAATGGGG
>CAYZWG010000399.1:0-5472 GCA_964481605.1 uncultured Planctomycetaceae bacterium | reverse complement strand
CGACGAAGGCAAAAGCCTGGCCACGGAGGTCGAATGGGTCGAGGGGATGCAGTTCGACCGCGGCTATCTTTCGCCCTACTTCGTCACCGATCCGCAGAAAATGGAATGCGTGCTGGAAGACGCCTACGTGCTGATCCACGAGAAGAAACTCTCCAGCGTGAAGGACCTCGTGCCCCTGCTGGAAGCCGTGGTCAACGCCGGCAAGCCGCTGCTGGTGGTGGCCGAGGACGTCGAGGGCGAGGCCCTGGCCGCGCTGGTCATCAACCGGCTCCGCGGAACGCTCAAGGTCTGCGCCGTCAAGGCGCCCGGCTACGGCGACCGCCGCAAGGCAATGCTGGAGGACATCGGCATCCTCACCGGCGGCCAGGTGCTGTTCGAGAGCCTGGGCAAAAAGCTGGAAAACCTCACCCTTCCCGAACTGGGCCGGGCCAAGAAGATCGTCATCGACAAGGACAACACGACGATTATCGAGGGCGCGGGAAAGAGCGCCGAAATCAAGGGCCGGATCGATCAGCTTCGGGCCGAGATCGAAAAAGTCACCAGCGACTACGACCGCGAAAAACTGGAGGAACGTTTGGCCAAACTCGCCGGCGGCGTGGCCAAGGTCAACGTGGGGGCGGCCACCGAAAGCGAAATGAAAGAGAGGAAAGCCCGCGTCGAAGACGCCCTCCACGCCACCCGCGCGGCCGTCGAGGAGGGTATTCTGCCCGGCGGCGGCGTGGCCATTCTGCGGGCCGCGGCGGCGGTCAAGCCGGAAGACCTCAGCGACGGCGAGGAGATCGGCTACAAGATCGTGCTTCGCGCGGTCCGCGCTCCGCTCACCCAGATCGCCGCCAACGCCGGCCAGGACGGCGGCGTGATCTGCGAAAAGGTTACCGAGCGGAAAGGCAACGAGGGCTACAACGCGGCCACCGGCCAGTTTGAAGACCTCATCAAGGCCGGAGTGATCGACCCCACCAAGGTCACCCGAACCGCCCTGGAAAACGCCGCCAGCGTGGCCACCTTGCTGTTGACCAGCGAAGCCCTGGTGGCCGAAAAACCCAAGGAAGATAAAGCCCCGGCCGGCCACGGCGGACCCCACGATATGTATTGATCGGGCGGCCGCGGGTCGGGTTTGCGGAGAGTGCCCGCCCCCCGAGAAGCTCGCCCCGGATGAAAATCCCCTCCAAGCCCGCCGGTTTCCTCCCCCCCGAGAGCCGGCGGGCTTCTCCTATGCGCTCGTTCTTCTACGCTCGGCGCGGGTCTCCTGACCCCGCCGGGTGGCCCCGGTTCTTGAACCGCTGTGGCTCTGCTGCAAGAGCACCGTCGGCCGGATCGCGATCCGGCACCGTGGCCCCGGCTCCCACGCAGGATATTGCCCCGGCGGCGCCGGATCACGATCCGGCCTGCTGGCCGACCTCTTGCCGGCTGCCGCCGGGTGCAGGTTCAAGAACCTGGGCTACCCGTGGTCGTTCTCCCATGCCGGGTCGCGACCCGGCCTGCGGCCTCCTCTTTCCGCTCTCCACAGATTGACCGGGCAGAGACGCCCGGCGTAAGATTGGCGCAAGATCGTGGCCGACGTCGCCCGGCCGCCGTCCCATCTCCGTGGCGCAATGCGATTCACGTCCCCCACCGGGAGCACTACCATGCGCAAGCCTATCCATCGACGGCAGTTCCTTGCCCGCTCCGGAGCAGTCGTCTCGGGCACCGTGGCCGGGGCCTCCCTGCTGGCCATCACGCGTTCCGCCGGCGCCGTCTCACCCAACGAGAAAATCGTGTTGGCGATCGTGGGCATTCGCGGCCGCGGCAACCAGTTGGCCGGCGACTTCGCCGCCCGCGACGACTGCCACGTCGCCTACTTGTGTGACGTGGACAGCCGGCTGTTTGCCTCCCGGGCCAAGTCGATCGCCCAGCGGCAGGGCGGCCCTCCGCCCAAGTGTGTGCAGGACTTCCGCAAAATGCTGGACGACAAGTCGGTCGACGCGATCGTCGTGGCCACGCCCGACCACTGGCACGCGCTGGCCACCATCTGGGGTTGCCAGGCCGGCAAGGACGTCTACGTGGAGAAGCCGGCCAGCCACAATCCCTGGGAAGGCCGCAAGATGGTGGAGGCCGCGCGAAAGTACCGGCGGATCGTCCAGTTGGGAACCCAAACCCGAAGCGCCCCCTATTTCCTCGCCGCAAAGAAGTACATCGAACAAGGCAACCTGGGAGACCTTTACCTCTGCCGCGTGTTCAACCAGGTGCCCCACGCCGACCCCGTCATGACCCCGGACGCTGATCCGCCCCAGGGCCTCGACTGGGAAATGTGGAACGGACCCGCGCCCCAGACCAAATACAACTTCACCTACTGGGAATATTGGAATTGGTTCTGGCGCTACTCCGGCGGCGATATCATCAACAACGGCATCCACCAGATCGACATCGGCCGGCACCTCTGCGGCGTGACCTACCCCAAGGCGGTCCATTCCAGCGGAGGGCGCTTTCACACCGCCGGCTCCGCCGATACCCCCAACACCCAGGTCGCCACCTTCGACTTCGACAACCTGCTGATGACCTTCGAGCTGACGGGCAACACCCCCTACATGCTCAAGGTCGACCCGGAAACCCGCCAGAGCGACATCTTTCCCTACTGGATGCAGTGTTCCACGCGGGTGGAAATCTACGGCAGCAAGGCGATGATGCTCGTCGGCCGGGTGGGTGGGGGCTGGCAGGTCTTTGTGCGGACCAAGGATCGCAAACCGGTCGTCAAGGACCAGATGTACGGCCGTTTTCCCGATGCCGTGCACAAGGAAAACTTCGTCCAGTGCATCCGCAGCCGGCAACTCCCCCACGCGGATATCCTGGAAGGCCACCTCAGCACCCTCCTCTGCCAATACGCCAACATCAGCTACCGCCTGGGCGGCGCCAAGCTGGAAGTCGACCCCCGGACCGAGACGTTCACCAACAGCCAAGAGGGCAACGCCCTGCTGAAACGCCGCTACCGCAAGCCCTGGGTGATCGAGGACGAGGTCTAGCCCCCAACCTGCTGGTCGCCGCCGGCCCGACGCGAGGGGGCAAAAAATTCCGCCGTTTCTGCCACCCGGCATGTTGACAGCAACTCGGAACCTGCTACCATAGCCATCGTGACTTCGTGTTGGCGGTCGGCCGCTTCAGGTTGAAGGGCCGACAAAATAGGGAATCCGGTGCGAATCCGGAACGGTCCCCGCCGCTGTGACCGAACGTGATGAGGGTGGTTCCTTCTTCTAGCCATTGTCGTATCGCTCTCGGGCGAAGCTGACGAGAAGGCAGAGCCAGCCCCAGTTCGGAAGTCAGAAGACCTGCCAACACGAAACGAACGGTGATCCGCGGGCGACGGACACCGCGAGGCAGTCGTATCCTTCAGCAAGAGTGCGACGGCGCGAGACCACCAGACCACGGTCGTAGCGAGCACGCTTCCTCTTCGCCATTTTGCGTGCGCGACGGGCGGTTGCTGGTGCGCTTTCGGTCTGCCCTCCCTGAACGCATGACCGCATTCCCAACAAAGCGATGGCGCCCCCGCTGCCCACGCGGATTTACCCTCGTCGAGCTGCTCGTCGTGCTGGCCATCATCGGCCTCTTGATGAGCTTGCTCCTGCCCGCCGTGCAGGCGGCCAGGGAATCGGCCCGGCGCATGTCCTGCACCAACAACCTCCGCCAGATGGGCATCGGGTTGCACAACTACCACGATACCCACAAGACGTTTCCCCCCGGCGGAATCGAGCCGCGAACCCCCTTGCGCCCTCGCGGGCGGCAGTTGGCGTGGTCCGTTTTTCTCTTGCCGTTCGTCGAGCAAGGACCGCTCTACGATCACCTCGACACGAACAAGGCGTTCGACGCCCCGGAGAACGCCCAGGCCGCCGCCACGGTCCTTTCCCTCTATATTTGCCCCAGTGTTCCCGGTGCCGAGAGATTGGTGCAAGGGCGCGGCCCCTGCCGCTACGGCGGCATCTATGGCGAGCGAATCACCAGCCGCAACCAGCCGCCCAAGGGAGTCATGCTCTACGATCGGGCGATCACCATCGCCGAAATCCTCGACGGTACGTCGAGCACCTTGATGGTCTCCGAGGACAGCAATTTCAAGGACGGGCAGTGGATCAACGCGCGAAACGTCTTCGATCAGGCGTTCGCCATCAATGCCGCGCCGCCCTTTGAGAACGACATTCGCAGCAGGCATCCGGGTGGGGCCAACGGGCTGTTTGCCGACGGGTCAGTCCGCTTCCTTCCCGAAACCATCCAGTTGAAAACCCTGGCCGCCATTTGTACGCGGGCGGGAGGAGAGATCGTCCCCGCCTTTTGACCTGCCGGATCGATGTGTAAACGGCGGACCTTTTGAAAGTAACCCGAAGCGCTAGCGAGGCAGATAGCTCAACGCTGTGCCTCCCTCGCTAACGCTTCGGGTTACTGCGCACCCAAAAACGGAAGTGCCAAAAAAATGAAAGGCTGAGCATCGTCTTTCGCCGGCAACAGCCGAAGTGTTCCTTTTGAAGTGGAGAGCATCCAACCATGAGTCGCAACTTGAGAAACAAATCGCTTCTTGCCGCCTGCGTCGTGCTCGGTTTTGTCGTGGTCCCGGCTGGGGCCCATGCCGCGCTGATCGATCTCGAGGACCTCTCTCTCGGCCCTTCCAGCTCCACCGCTTCATACTGGAACGGCTCCGACGGATCGGGAGGATTCACCAGCGGCGGCGCGGCCTTCAACAATGCCTACAATAGCACTTGGGGAAGTTGGAGCGGCTGGTCCTACTCCAATGTCAACAACACGACCACCGCCGGCTACACCAACCAGTATGCCGCCTACACGGGAACCGACGCCGGCGGCAGCGGTATCTACGGCGTAGCCTATGTGGGAAGCGTGCGGCCGACCATCGCCCTGCCCGACGGGATGGGTCCCCAGTCGATCCGGGTCACCAACGCGACCTACCCCGCGCTGTCGATGCTCAACGGCGACAGCTTTGCCAAGAAGTTCGGCGGCACCAGCGGAGACGATCCCGATTGGTTCAAGCTCACCATCACCGGCAACGACGCCGTGGGCGGAAATCCCTTGGGAAGCGTCGATTTCTACCTGGCCGACTATCGCTTCACCGACAACGCCCAGGACTACCTCCTCGACACCTGGGAACTGGTCGATCTGTCGAGCCTCTCGACCGCCAGGGAACTCGTGTTCGACCTGAGCTCTTCCGACAACGGGACCTGGGGCATGAACACCCCGGCCTACTTCGCCGTCGACAACCTCTCGGCCAGCCCGGTGCCGGAGCCCTCGGCCCTGGTCTTGTGGAGCACGGGACTGGCAGTCGCCCTGTTGCTCGTCCGCCGACGCCGAAAAAACATCCGCGAGATCGGCGAACCGGCCCCAAATCCTCTGCCTGAATGAGTCTACAGGCTTTTCGCAAACACCCGGGCAACCCCCACGCACGCCCTCCCGCCAGCCGGCCGACCCCGGGCGGCTTGCTTGACGGGCGGCTTCTCGGCTAGC
>CAYZWG010000398.1:0-5489 GCA_964481605.1 uncultured Planctomycetaceae bacterium | reverse complement strand
AGGCCGGGCGGGTGGTCTGCGGCGGCCACTGCCGCCGGACGCTGCAAGCCGGAAAGCCGTGGACGCGAACCTCGGTCATCGGCGTGGTTCCGCCGGGCCAATTGCGGCGGGGGTTTCTCTACTACCTGGAGCGCGAGCGGGCCCGCCCCTATCAACTTTTTCTCCACTACAACTCCTGGTGGGACATTGCCGGCGGCGGCCGCAAGATGAATGAAAAGGAATGCCTCCAGGTGATCGACATCTTCGGCCGGGAACTGGTCAACAAGCGGGGGGTGGGAATCGACTCCTTCGTGTTCGACGACGGCTGGGACGACAGCAAGTCGCTGTGGCGGTTCCACGACGGATTCCCCCGGGGATTCGCACCGCTTCGCGACGCCGCCCGGAAGATCCACTCGGCCGTGGGCGTCTGGCTTTCGCCCTGGGGCGGCTACGGCCGGCCCAAGGCCGAACGCCTCAAGTACGGCAAGACACAGGGTTTTGAGACCAACGCGAGGGGCTTCTCGCTGGCCGGAGCGACCTACTACGGGCGATTCGCCCAGGTCTGCCGCCAGATGATCTCGAAGTACGGCGTGAATTACTTCAAGTTCGACGGTATTGCCCAGGGCATCAA
The DNA here is from genome assembly GCA_964481605.1 of uncultured Planctomycetaceae bacterium. Taxonomy (GTDB): domain Bacteria; phylum Planctomycetota; class Planctomycetia; order Pirellulales; family Thermoguttaceae; genus CAYZWG01. The sequence goes on along the minus strand of CAYZWG010000398.1, from coordinate 4,879 downwards.
CTCGGACGACGCCGGCGACGAGTATGCCGCCGACGTGGAAGCGTTGCTCCGTCTGGCGGGCGACCTCCGCCGGCTGCGTCCCGACGTCTACTTGAGCATGACCACGGGAACCTGGCCGTCGCCCTACTGGCTCTGGTACGGCGATTCCGTGTGGCGAAACGGCAACGACGTGGGTTTCCAGGGGGCCGGCTCGATGCGGCAGCAATCGATCACCTACCGCGACATGATTACCCGGCGGATGATCGTCGATCGGGCGCCGCTTTACCCTTTGAATTCGCTGATGATCGTCAGCGTTTGCTATGCCCGACTGGGCCTGGCGGCCAAGATCACCGGCGACCCGACCGACCGTCCGGCCGACCTGGCCGACGAGATCCGCATGGGGTTTGCCGGGGGGACCCAACTGCTGGAACTGTACGTCACGCCGCAAATGATGACTCCCCGCGGCTGGGACACCCTGGCGGAGTGTGCCCACTGGGCCCGCCAAAACGCCGACGTGCTGGTCGACTCGCACTGGGTGGGGGGCGATCCGGGCAAGGGCCAGCCGTACGGCTACGCGGCCTGGTCGCCGCGGAAGGGGATTCTCGTTTTGCGGAATCCCGGCGACGCGCCACAAGCGATCACGCTCAACCTGGCCGCCGGGCTGGAGCTGCCGTCCGGGGCCGCTGGGGCATACCGGCTCGGCAGCCGCTGGGCCCGGCCGGGCCGGGAGGTGACGATCCGGCTGGAGGCCCGAGAGCCCCACACCTTCGAGTTGGAACCCTTCGAGGTGCTGCTGCTGGAGGCGACGCCCGCCGAGTGAGAAAGAACGAGACCCAACCGCTGGCCTACAAACCGACGTTGGACGACGTGGTCGCCCGGCTGCGCTCGTTCTATGAGCGTCGATCGCCGGAGCGAATCTTCGCCGTGATGAAGGTGCCGGGACGGGCGCTGGCCGAGTTTCGGGCCCGGCATCCGGAGGGGTTTTGCGACTACCCCGACCCGGCCGAACGGATCGACTTTTGGGACCGGCTGTGGGCGGAGCGCGCGGCGATCGAGGACGATTCGGTTCCGGCCGCCTACCTCAGCGAGATGGACCAGGGGCTCTACGGCGGGCTGCTGGGAGGCGACGTCCAGTTCATGACCCACCCCGAGTCGGGCTGGATTTCGTCCATGGTGGCGCCGCTCTTGGACGACTGGTCCGAGTTCGACCGGCTCCGCTTCGACCCGGGCCATGCCTGGTTCGCGCGATACTTGCACCAGCTCGATACGTTTGTGGCGGCGGCGGCGGGCAAGTTCGGGGTGAGCCACTTCATTCTTATCGACGGGTTGAACTTCGCCTTCGAGTTGGTGGGGGCGACACGCACCTATTTGAGCCTTGACGAGCATCCCGGGCGGGTTCGCCAGGCGATCGCGTTCGCCTTCGAGTTGAACGTGGCGGTTCAGAACGCCTTTTTCGAGCGGGTTCCTCTGGTTCGCGGCGGCACGTGCAGCAACATGGTGCAGTGGATTCCCGGGCGGATCGTCTCCGAAAGCGTCGATCCGTTTCACATGACCTCGCTCGACTGCCTGGAGGAATGGGGCCGCCGGCCGGTGGAGCGGATTCTGGCCCGATTCGACGGCGGCGTGGTCCACATCCACGGCAACGGCCGGCATCTGTTGGAGGCCGTGGCCGGTTTCCGGGGGCTGAAGGCGATCTTCCTGGGCGACGATCGGGGATACGCCGGCGCGTTCGACGTGCTGGGCGACTTGCAGCGCCGCACGGGCGACATGCCCCTGGTGGTTGAGGTCGACTTCGAGCGATTCACCCAAGGCCTCGACCAACACCGCTTGCCCGGCGGCGTGTTGTACCAGGTCTCCGGCGTGCCCGACGTGGCCACGGCCAACCACCGCATGGAAGAGGTCCGGGCCTACCGGGTGTAAGGGGGGCGTCGGGGCTGAGCCCAATACCGTTGATCTGGTTCCCAAGCTCCAGCTTGGGAACCAGGTTAGGCCGGCCGGCACAGCCGGCCCTACTGGCTCAGCGATGCTTGTCGGCCGGCCTTGCCCGGCGAACACAGCGAAACCCGTAGTCGTCCGAAGCCACGCAGGCGTCGGTGAAGCCGGGCTCGTCGCAGTAGCGGGTCCAACTGGTGCAACTCTCGGCGGTGGAGGAAAAGGCCCCGCCGCGGAGCACTTTCTTTTCGCCCTCGGCCGGCCCGCGCGGGTTTTCGCCCGGACTCTCGCCGTAGTAGTCCACCTGGTACCAGTCGTTGCACCACTCCCAGACGTTGCCCGTCATGTCGTAGAGCCCGAACGGGTTGGGGTCTTTCGTGGCCACGGGATGATGCCGGCGGCGGGCGTTTTTCTTGTACCAGGCATGGGCATCCATCCGCCGCGGATCGTTGCCGAAGTAGTAGTCGCCCGTGCTGCCGGCCCGGCAGGCGTATTCCCACTCGGCCTCGGTGGGCAACCGGTATCCGTCGGCCTCGAAGCGGCAGGTCCGGGTTTCCAGGTCGTAGCACGGCTGGAAGCCCTCCTGAACGGAACGCGCGTTGCAGAACTTGATCGCGTCGGACCAGCGGACCCGCTCGACCGGATTCGTTTCGCCCTTTCGCCGGGCGGGGTTTCCGCCGGTGAGTGCCTGGTAGGCCATTTGGGTCACTTCGTGGCGGTCCATGTAGAACCCGTCGACCGACACCTTGTGGACCGGCTGGGCATCGACCGCCCCGTGGCCGCCCATGAGGAACTCGCCGCTGGGGATGAGCACCATTTCCGCGCCGGTCGAGGTGGTGATCCGGGCGGGAAGGGCCCCCGGCGAGGTCGCTGAAGGGGCGGCCTCTGGGGGCTTGCCCGGCCTGCGGCAGCCGGCGACCGCCAGCACCAGGGCCACGGCCGCCCAGGCGGCCAACCCTTTTGTTCCCCAGTTTCCTGCCGCTTGCATCATCGGGGTCTCCCTGGATCGGGCTTGGGAAAGGCGACGCGCCGCGGCTCCCACCAGGTGGGATGCCGCAGCACACGACGCGACCGGGCCACGACTTGCTCGCTCAGCCGGGCTTGCTCCGCCGAATCGACCCCCAAGGCGGCCGCGCGCTCGATCAGCCGGATGGTGAGGATGCTCAACTGGCGGGACAGGTCGTCCTGCGTTCCGGCCACCGAGCGACATTGCCCGGCCAGCTTCTTGTAGTCCCCCGCGGCCGACGGCCGCGCGTTGCGGGCCAACTCCTTCATCCGGCCGGTCCACCGCCGCACTTCTTCCAGCGACACGTCGGGCAGGTCCTCCTTGGTGGCCAGCCCGATCTCGTCGACGATCTCCTCCAGCACGGCCAGGTGCTCGGCCCCCAGCACCTGCCCTCGCTCGTCCAGCAGTGTTTTGAGTTGGCCGGCGAAGTCGCCGAACTCGAACACGCGGTCGCGGATCATCTCGATGAAGTTGGCCACGTCGTCGGCCCGGCTTTCGATGTAGGCCCGCTGCTTGGCTTCCTCCCCGGCGTCGAAGATGGCCTGCATCTTGTGGGTCATGGCGCAGACGGCGTCGCCGTGGGCCAAGAGCGGCCGCTGCTGGATTCCGTCGAGGTCCAACAGCCGGGCCGCCGTCCGGCTACCCAGGGCCTGGCGCATCGTCCCCATCGGCGAGGCGACCTCCGCGTCGCCGTCGTGGGCATCAAGGTAGTAGATCAGCAACTCGCCCACCGGCGGGAACTTCTTTTCAAAATGGACGTACGTCTTGTGCTTGTCGAACCACAAGGGGTAATTGTACCATCCTCGGATATATCGCCCCCAGAGCCGCTCCTTGTGGTTCATAAAATAGAACGGGTAGTGGAGGTCCTCGGAGCGGACGAAGAAGCGGCCGATCCAGTTGGCCTCCAGCGGCCGTTTCCAGCCGATGGCCGTGTTCTTTTCCAGGTAGTCGGGCTCGAGCGGCTCGACGTGCCAGATGGCCGGCCGCTCGATCAGTCGGAGGTAGCAGCTCTGGCCGGCCAGCGCGATGGAGAAGCCGTCGACCACGGGCCGCCCGCCCTGCGAACGGGCCAGGGGCAGCTCCAAGCCTTGCGCCCCCGGCGGCCAGACGGCCGCCATCATGCAGTCGCCCCCCTCGACCAGCCCGGCCAGGAGGTTGAGCGAGGGAACGTAAAGCCGGCGGCGATCGGCGTAATCGCGGGGATCGTAGACCAGGTCGACGCCCACCAGGGACGGCACGATGGCGTAGGCCAGCCGGCTCTGGGACACGCTCAGCCGGTCGACCTCGCCGGGGGCCAGCTCCACCAGCCCGTTGGCCGAGAGGCGGAGCGTGTATTGCAGGCGATCGCCCGAGAGCACCTCGACCGCCAGGCCGCCGGGCGGGGCACGGGAGACCAGCCGGTAGCGGCAATCGCCGGCGGCCGGTTGGAGGCGAAGCACCGCGCGAGGCGTCAGCCGGTCGCCGTGTCGGGTGTAAACGGTCCATTCCGTCCCCCCGGACTCCGCCAACAGCACGGCATCCGTGCCGATCACCGGATGGCCCTCCACCGGACGCGGCAACCGGCCCACGTTGCCGCGCTGCCAGCGTTGCGGCTGGAAGAAGGAGGCATCGCCGGAGAAAGTCTCCCCGCACATCCAGACGCTCACGCCGTGCTGGGAGACCACCTCACCCTGATCGCCACGCGCGCGGGGCGGGCAAAGCACGATGAGCACAATGCCCACCACGGCGGGGACGGCCGCGACGGTTGTTTTCGATGACATCGCTACCTCCACTCAAGGGAACAAGGCTGGAAAGGTTGTGGCGGGCGGTAGGGTGCGTGCTCCGCACGCACGCGCCGAACGTTTGCAGCCACGCCGCGTGCGTGCGGAGCACGCACCCTACGGTATGTCAAGTGTAACAGGGGCCGCGCCCTGCCGCATGGTGGGAATCGCCTGTGGAAGCCATCTTTTCATTGTCCCGACT